>NZ_NKUG01000046.1 GCF_014845095.1 Methylobacterium bullatum
ACCCGAACTGTAGCCGTTGTCGGGATCGCGGAGGAACGTCGTCGAGACATGGAGCGGCGCTACCACCGCCCGCGTCACCGGATCGACATGGCCCATGGCCTGTGCGGCCAGGGTGCGCTTGGTGAAGGGGGGGGTGGGATGTGCGGAGGAGGGGCCGTCGGCGGATTCGGACATGGGTTTCGTTCCGGCAGATGGGCCGCTTGACCCTTGGGAGAGACGTGGCGAAACAATAGCGGAATGCTATGTTCGACCGCGATGAGTTTCGCTATCCGCTAACGTTATGATGCAGGTTGCCTACAGCAAGGATGCCGTGAGGGCACTGGCTCGCATGCCGGCGAACGTAGCGAGACTCATTCGAACGAAGATCGACGAATATGCCGGAAATCCTGCGTCTCAGGCCAACAACGTGAAGGCTCTGAAAGGCCAGCTCGGCGTCTACCGCCTGCGGGTCGGCGACTGGCGAATCCTGTTCACCCAGGACGGGCAGATCCTCGCCATCATCAGAATCGCACCTCGCGGTAGCGCATACGATTGAATCAGGACGGTTCGCCATGGGTGCCCAGACGATCGTGACGGCAGGGGGCGAGCGGCTCGTCGTGTTGCCGGAAGCGGAATACGAAGCTCTTCTCGAAGCCGCCGAGAATGCGGAGGATCGCCTCGCCGTCACCGAGTTCCAGCGCAAGCTGGCCCTTGGTGAAGAGGAACTCGTGCCCTCGGCGATCGTCGAACGACTGCTCTCGGGCGAGAATCGCATCCGTGTCTGGCGCGACCATCGTGGAATGACGGCGGCAATTCTCGCGGACAAAGCCGGCATCGCACAGGCCTACCTGTCGCAGATCGAGACGGGGAAACGGGAGGGGACGATCGAGACCCTGCGCAGGCTCGCCTCGGCCCTGGCCATCTCCCTCGACGATCTCGTCGGGTTCGGCCCCCACGTCACCGGAACGGAGGATCGCGATACGGGTAAGACATCGGCATGACCACGTCTCACATTCCGTATCGCTCGCCGCTCTCTCCGATAGCGAGACTCGCGGTCGCCATCCTGCCCGTCGTGGCCACGTCGGTGATCGGCTCGCTCAGCACCACGCCGAACATCGAGGGCTGGTATGCCGGCCTGACGAAGCCCGGCTTCAACCCGCCGAACTGGCTGTTCCCGGTGGCCTGGACGATCCTCTACGCGATGATCGCGCTGTCGTTCTGGCGCTTGCTCGGGGTGTCTCCGGCGACGGGGCCGACGCGGCGGGCCTGGAATCTGGCGGTCGGTGCCTTCGCCGCCCAACTGGCGCTCAACGCGGCGTGGTCGCCGGTCTTCTTCTCGGCCCATGCCCTCGGCTGGGCGGGGATCGTCGCCGCGGCGATGCTGGTGATGATCCTCTGGACCATCCGCCTGTCCTGGCGCTTCGACCGGTTGGCGGCGTGGCTGCTCGTGCCCTACGCCGCCTGGGTCACCTTCGCGACTCTGCTCACCGTCACGCTCTGGCGGCTGAACTGACCGCTTCCTACTCCGCCGCCTCGACGAACACCGTGCCGGCGCGGGGCAGGTCCAGGGTGTCCCAGGTCTCGGTGAGCGCCGCCGTCAGCCTGGCGATGCGGGCCGCGTCGTGGAACGGCGAGGGCGTGATCCGCAGGCGCTCGGTGCCGCGCGGCACGGTGGGGTAGTTGATCGGCTGGATGTAGATGCCGTGCTGCTCGAGGAGATGGTCGGCCGCCGCCTTGCACAGCTCGGCATCGCCCACCATCACCGGCACGATATGGGTCTCGGTGGGGAGCACCGGCAGGCCCGCCTCTTCCAGCGCCACCTTGGTGAGGGCGGCCTGGCGCTGGTGCGCCGTCCGCTCCACCTGCGAGCGCTTGAGGTAGCGCACCGAGGCGCGGGCCGCGGCCGCGATGGCCGGCGGCAGGGCGGTGGTGAAGATGAAGCCCGGCGCATGGCTGCGCACGGCGTCGCACAGGACCGTCGAGGCGGTGATGTAGCCGCCGACGCAGCCGAAGCCCTTGGCCAGCGTCCCCTCGATCACGTCGACCCGGTGCATCACCCCGTCGCGCTCGGCGATGCCGCCGCCGCGATTCCCGTAGAGGCCCACCGCATGGACCTCGTCGAGATAGGTCATGGCGCCGTATGTGTCGGCCAGATCGCAGATGGCGGCGATGTCGGAGACGTCGCCGTCCATCGAGTAGACGCTCTCGAAGGCGATCAGCTTGGGGCGGTCCCCGGCGGCGATCAGCAGTTCCTCGAGATGGGCGAGATCGTTGTGGCGGAAGATGCGCTTCTCGCAGCCCGAATGGCGCACGCCCTCGATCATCGAATTGTGGTTGAACGCATCCGACAGGATCAGACAGTTCGGGATCAGCTTGGCGATGGTGGAGATGCCGGCCTGGTTCGAGACGTAGCCCGAGGTGAAGACGAGGCCCGCCTCCTTACCGTGCAGGTCGGCGAGCTCGCGCTCCAGGTCCACCAGCGGCGAATTGTTGCCGGCGATGTTGCGGGTGCCTCCGGCGCCGACGCCGCAGCGGGCGGCGGTCTTGGTCATGGCCGAGACCACGTCCGGATGCTGGCCCATGCCGAGATAGTCGTTGGAACACCAGACGGTGATCTCGCGGGTGCTGCCGTCCGGACGGCGCCAGTTGGCCGTGGGGAAGCGCCCGGCGATCCGCTCGATATCGGCGAACACCCGGTAGCGGCGCTCGTCGTGCAGACGGTCCACGGCCTTGCGGAAGTAGCTCTCGTAATCGGTCCGGCCCTGCCCGAACGACGCGCGGGTGGACGATCCCTGGCTGGAGGAATCGCGGGGCGTCGTCGTATCGCTGATCATCGTCATCGCGGGCATCCGATTCACGGGCATCCGTCCTTCACGCTATGGCCGACCGCATGGCAGCGCCGCTCTCGGCGGCTCCGGCATCCGCTCGTCTGCATTCAGCAGCAGCATCGTTACAAAGGGCTTGTTCCGAAGCACCAAACTCTCCGCTGCGGGTCTCGACGACCATGATTCCCGCTGGCGCAACGATCTCGCTTCGCATGGCGCGGAAGGAATCAGACGGTGCTGATTTCGACGCCACGAGCCCGACGATACAGGCGAACTTGGAATTGGTTCAAGTCGACTCCTGCATTCCAGCTCTGCGCCTGTTGAGACCGGGTGGCAAAGCCGGTATTTCGCCCTGGCGACGAAGGGTCGCGCAGTGATCGCCATGAAGAACGACGCCACGCGCAACGAACGGCTGAAGGCGGCCCTGCGAGACAACCTGAAGCGCCGCAAGGCCCAGACGCGGGTCCGCGGGCAGGCCAGCGCCGCGGCGGAAACCGGCGATGCCGGCGAGCGACCGAACGCGAAGCCGGATCGCGACGCAGACGGCTGACGATCCTTTTTCGGACAAAACTCACGTATAGGCGGCTCGATAAGGCCGTGCCGCGAGCGCACCGCCACTGTTTGCAGAACCAGGACGGCACCGCCCTCCCGTCACGGGAACGGGCAGGACGCCGCGCGAAGGACGACGATGGACCGGATCAACATCATCGGCGGAAAGCCGCTCCACGGCGTGATCCCGATCTCGGGCGCCAAGAACGCGGCCCTGCCCCTGATGATCGCGAGCCTGATGACGGGGGAATCCCTCGAACTCATGAATGTGCCGCGCCTCGCCGACATCCACGCCCTGCTGCGCATCCTCGGCAACCACGGCGTCGACCACATGGTGGTGGGCAAGCGCCCCGGTGATACGACGGAGACCGGCCAGACCATCCGGCTCACCGCCTCCAACGTCATCGACACCACCGCGCCCTACGAGCTCGTCTCCACCATGCGGGCGAGTTTCTGGGTCATCGCGCCGCTGCTCGCGCGCTTCGGCGAGGCCCGCGTCTCCATGCCCGGCGGCTGCGCCATCGGCACCCGGCCCATCGACCTGATGCTGATGGCCCTGGAGCGCCTCGGCGCCACCGTCGAGATCGATGGCGGATACGTGGTGGCGAAGGCCAAGAACGGCCTCCGCGGCGGCGAGATCCACTTCCCCAAGGTCACGGTGGGCGGCACCCATGTGGCGTTGATGGCGGCATCGCTCGCCAACGGCTCGACCCTGATCGAGAATGCCGCCCGCGAGCCGGAAGTGGTCGATCTCGCGGATTGCCTCATCAAGATGGGCGCCAGGATCTCCGGGGCCGGCACCCCGCGCATCACCATCGAGGGCGTCTCGCGCCTCAACGGCGCCCGCCACACCGTCCTGCCGGACCGGATCGAGACCGGCACCTACGCCATGGCGGCCGCCATGGTGGGGGGCGACGTGACCCTGGAGAACACCCGGGCCGACCTGCTGCACAGCGCACTCGACGTGCTGACGACGACGGGTGCCGAGATCACCAGCACCGCCGACACGATCCGCATCCGGCGCAATGGCGGCGGCATCGCTGCGGTGGACGTGACCACCGACCCGTTCCCGGGCTTCCCCACCGACCTGCAGGCGCAGTTCATGGCGCTGATGACCCTGGCCAAGGGCCAGTCCCACATCCGCGAGACCATCTTCGAGAACCGTTTCATGCACGTGCAGGAACTGGCGCGCCTCGGCGCCAAGATCCGGCTCGAAGGGGATCTGGCCATCGTCGACGGCGTGGAGCGCCTCAAGGGCGCCCCGGTCATGGCGACCGACCTGCGTGCCTCGGTCTCCCTCGTCATCGCCGGCCTCGCCGCCGAGGGCGAGACCAGCATCAACCGGGTCTACCATCTCGACCGCGGCTTCGAGGCGCTGGAGGCCAAGCTCGGCCGCTGCGGCGCCGAGATCAGCCGGGTCCGCTCCTGACCACCCTGTCCGACCCGGGAGGCGGTCCGCGCCTCCCGGACGAAGGCCCTATTCCAGCACGTTGCCGCGCTTGGGGCCGAAGCCCGGGATGTCGCAGCGGCAGGGCGACTGGATCGGGCTCGGATAGGCGGGGCAATTGCCGCGCGAGGTGACGCAAACGCTGCCCATGCGCTGGCGTCCGTATCGCGGCGGCAGGGGACGGCGCTCGCCATCGTCGTACGGCCGGGCATAGCGATCGTAGCGATCGTAGCGATCGTAGCGATCGTAGCCGCGCGACCGGTCGTCGCCGTAGGGCGACCGGTCGTAGGTGGGCCGGTTGTAGCCGTCGTCGGGATAGTGCGGAACCTGGGCTTGGGCTGACCCTAGGCCGGCCGCCACCGTCAGGACGGTGACGGCAGCAAGGGCGATACGACGTACAGGTCCGGCGGTCATGGCTTTGGATATCCCAATTCGGAAGTCTGCGAAGGCATAGTTCCTTCCGCATGAACGTCGTCTGACGTCGCCGCGGCGAACGGCCCGTCTCGCCGGCACGCTGCAATTGTTCCGGGCCGCGCGGTTGCCGCAGGGCGGCCGCCTCGCTACCTACGGCCGACCCACTTTCACACCCGGCGCCCGATCCGGCGGTGTCCGGCCAGATGCGAACCCGACATGGAGCTCCTCAAGCTCGCTGCCCTCGACGCGGAGGATCTCGCCATCCTCTCGGCTCATCTCCAGGATGCGGTCCTGCGCCCGCAGGACCTCGCCTATCTGGCGTCGTCGCACCGCTTCGTGCTGGTCGGGCGGCGTTTCGACTGGTCGACGCCGGATGCCGAGGCCCCGCGCCGGCGCCTCACCGGCCTCCATTTCGAGCGGGTCATGGCCGTGCGCGCACGCGGGATCACGCCCGGCTCCACCTCCGACGAGCCGCTCAGCCTGCTGGCCGTCACCTTCGAGCCGAAGGAGGACCCCTCCGGCACCGTCACCCTGGTCTTTGCCGGCAAAGCGGCGATCCAGCTCGATGTGGAATGCATCGAGGCGCGGCTGAAGGATCTCGGTCCGGTCTGGGAGGTGGAAGGCCGCCCCGACCACGAGGCGGCGGAAGCCGGCCGTGCCGCGATCCGGGGACAAGCGGGCACGGTCCCCTCCGCCAAGGACAACGTCTTGAAAGATTCCGCCTGATGATGCGCCTCGACAGCCGCGACGCCGATTTCGCCGCCGCCTTCGCCGGTCTTCTCAGCGTCAAGCGCGAGATTTCCGAGGATGTGGACGAGACCGTGCGCGGGATCATCGCCGGCGTGGTCTCCGGGGGCGACGCGGCCCTGGTGGACTACACCCGCCGCTTCGACCGGCTCGGCGAGGATTTTTCCGCCACCTCTCTTCGGGTGACGCCCGATGAGGTGCGGGCGGCCATCGCCGCCTGTCCGGCCGACGCCCTCGACGCCCTGCGGCTCGCGGCGACCCGCATCGAAGCCTTCCATCGCGGCCAGGTACCCGGCGACCACATGGCCACCGACGAGATCGGCGTGACCTCGGGCTGGCGCTGGACGGCGCTCGAATCGGTCGGCCTCTACGTGCCCGGCGGAACCGCGAGCTACCCCTCCTCCGTCCTGATGAACGCCATTCCCGCCCGCGTCGCGGGGGTGCCGCGCGTCGTCATGGTGGTGCCGATGCCGGAGGGGCAGATGAACCCCCTCGTGCTCGCCGCCGCCGACCTCGCCGGTGTCAGCGAGATCTACCGCGTCGGCGGCGCTCAGGCCGTGGCGGCGCTGGCCTACGGCACCGAGACCATCGCCCCCGTGGCCAAGATCGTCGGACCCGGCAATGCCTGGGTGGCGGCGGCCAAGCGCCGGGTCTTCGGGCAGGTCGGAATCGACATGATCGCCGGCCCGTCCGAGGTGTTGATCCTCGCCGACGGCCACGCCAACCCCGATTGGGTCGCCGCCGACCTCCTCGCCCAGGCCGAGCACGATGTGGCCGCCCAGTCGATCCTCATCACCGATTCGTCCGAGCTCGCCGACGCCGTGGAGAGCGCCGTGGAACGCGCTCTGGCCACCCTGCCCCGGGCCGACATCGCCCGGGCGAGCTGGCGCGATTACGGGGCGATCGTCCGCGTCCGCGATTTCGACGAGGCCGTCCCCCTGGTGGACCGCCTCGCCCCGGAGCATCTGGAGATCGAGACCGCCGACCCGGAGGCCCTGGCCGCCAAGGTCCGCAATGCCGGCGCGATCTTCCTCGGCAGCCATACGCCGGAAGCCATCGGCGATTACGTCGGCGGCCCGAACCACGTGCTGCCCACCGCCCGCTCGGCCCGGTTCTCCTCGGGCCTCGGCGTGCTCGATTTCATGAAGCGGACGACGATCCTGCGCTGCGATCCCGCGGCGCTGAGGGCCTTGGGGCCGGCAGCCATCGCCCTGGGACGGTCGGAGGGCCTCGACGGCCACGCCCGCTCGGTGGCGATCCGCCTGAATTTGTGAGGATATTTACGGATCGGCGCTCAAGTATTGGCAACTGTCGTGAGACCGAGACGAGTCGTAGCCGTCCTGTTACACGGCGCCGCCATGCTTTTCGCTTGTGGAACTGCTTCGGCCGATTACGCGGGCATAGAGGGGAAATGTTGGAAAAGAGAACGATTTTCTCCTCTGATCCGTTGGCCGACGAGCGAACTGACATATTGTTTTCGCTCAAATGGGAAAATCGACGGATTCTGGTTTGATGCAGGAGATGGAGGCGATCTTCGAGCATCCTGGAGAGGACAACTCGGTAAGATTCTCATCAAACGGTCGGTGTTCGGTAAAAGCGATCATAAAGACGAATGCGTGGCCCGATTAGAGCCTCACCACGATGTCCTGGTTCTAACGCGTTGTGCTCATGAAGGTGAATGGATCTTCGACGGGGGCATGACGAAGGCAGTTTTTGGTGGAAGATAGGCGCGGGCAGGTTCGAGACGCTGTTTTCGATGATGGGACGACAGCGTGCTCGGCGCGGCCCCAGAAAGTGGGTAGGATGACGGCCAAAGCCACTGAAGATGCGTCACAATCCATCCACCGCCTCGCGGCGGTGACCTTCGACGAAGATTCCATCGGCCGGGGCAACCCCGACCAAGAGCACGAGCGCGCCATCGCGATCTTCGACATCCTGGAGGAGAACCACTTCTCCATTCCCGGACGCGAGGGACCCTACGCCCTCACCCTCGGCCTCGTGGAGAACAAGCTCTCCTTCGCGATCCGCCGCGAGGACGGCGAGCCGGTGATGACCCATCTCCTGTCACTGACCCCGTTCCGCCGGGTGATCCGCGACTACGAGATGATCTGCGAGAGCTACTACAACGCGATCAAGACCGCCTCGCCGACCCAGATCGAGGCGATCGACATGGGACGGCGCGGCCTGCACAACGAAGCCTCCGAACTCCTCCGGCAGCGCCTCGAGGGCAAGGTCGATCTCGACCACGACACCGCGCGACGCCTGTTCACCTTGGTCTTCGCCTTGCACTGGAAGGCGTGAGCGCCCTCCCCGTCGTTTGAAGCCCGAGGCAGTCACCGGATGGCGGAAGAGGCCGGCCCGAAGAAGACGCGCGTGCAGTCGGTGCTGTTCATGTGCAACTTCAACGCCGTGCGGTCCCTCGCGGCGGAGGCGGTGGCGCGCCACTATTTCGGCAAGTCCACCTATGTCCAGTCGGCGGGCGTCCGCTCCGGCGAGCCGGCCGACCCGTTCATGGTGGCGGCCCTCGACGAGATCGGCATCAACGCCTCCAAGCACCGGCCCCGGACCCTCCTCGAACTCGAGGAATGGGAGGGGCTGAACTTCGACCTCATCATCACCCTGTCGCCCGAGGCCCACCACGCGGCCCTGGAGGTCACCCGCACCAACGCCGTGGACGTGGAGTACTGGCCGACGCCGGACCCGACGCTGATGCAGGAAGCCTCCCGCGAGCAGCGCCTCGACGCCTACCGCGACGTCCGCGACGGGCTGATCACCCGCATCAAGACCCGACTGAACTCGTGATCCGCCGGATCGACGTCACGGCGCCGTAGCTCTTCTCGGCGATGCGCTCCACCGCTCCCGCCAGGGGCTCCACCGCCACCGTCATGTGGTGGCCGTTGGCGTGGATGAGGCGGGTCTCGTCCAGCATCATCCCCACATGGCCTCGCCAGAAGACGAGGTCGCCCCGAACCAAGCCGTCGAGACGCGTGGGCAGCGCCGTGCCGAGACCCGCCTCCTGCTGGTCCGCGTCGCGGGGAGACGGAATGCCCGCCAGGGCGAGGCAGAGCTGGACGAGGCCCGAGCAATCGAGCCCGAGGCTGGTGCGCCCGCCCCAGAGATAGGGCGTGCCCACGAGACGCTCGGCGGTGGCGGCAGGATCGGGCTCCACGATGCCGACGGGCGCGCAATGATCGGCGAAGACGTAAGCGCCGTCGGCAAAGGCACCATCGTGAAAGGTATGGGCACCGTCGGCGAGGCGCAGGAAATCGCCCTCCCGCCCGGCGATGCCGAGCCCGGCGCCGAGGCTCACATGGCCCAGGGGCGGCCGCTTCATGTTGGCGGCCGGATAGAGGAATGTCCGCAGGGCCGTCACCCGGTGGGTCGGGGGCGGAACATCCAGGGCGATGGCGGCCTCCGGCAGGTAGCCGACATAGCCGTCGTTTTCGAGCTGCACGAAGGCGAAGCCCTCTCCCGTGTCGTAGAGGGTGACGGGATCGCCCATCACCGCCTCGGTCTCGATCCCCGCGTCCCCGCTCGGCCTGCGCCGCAACGGGGCCGAGGCGGCGATGAGGCGGGCGCTTTGCCCTGCGACGTAGCGGGCGGCATCCACACGGCCCCGCAGCCGGATATCGGCCAGATCGGGGCGGGCCGGGACCAGCCTGGCGTCGGAGAGATCGGTGATGGGAAACATGGTCCGGCCAGTATCGGCGGCGGCGTGGCCGCATGCAACGGCGCGAGGATCGGGTCGCTCATCGCTTTACGGATGCGACATATCGACACCATATGATGCCCGTTCCATGGGCAATTTGACGACCATGCGGATGCAGGCAGAGCAACTTTCGCCGGATCTGCGGGAAAATCCGGCGGTGATGGGGGGATGCATGGAACGCGTGGGTGCGTCGTCGAAATGGTGCAATGCACTCTCTCCGCCGTCGCGCTATCCTCGGTTGGTGTGGAGCGCGGGCCGAGTCGTGAAGAAGACGCCGAAATCCTTTCAGGATCTGCCGCCGATCCGTGTCCGGCGCGAACCGCCGACGATCCCCGAGGCGATCGCCGCCGCTCAGGATCTCGCCGACGATCTCGAACAGCAGGTCGAGATCGCCGCCGGCCTGATCGGTCTTCCCCTCGACGAGGTGCGCCCGCACGTGCTCGCCGCCGAGAAGCCGAAGCCCGAGCGGATCTCCGAGCGCATCCTCACCGCCGGCGGCCCGAGCCGGGCGCCGCGTACCGTCATCGTCGAGCGCCGCACCCGCCCGCCGGTGGTGGTGGAGCGGCGCGGCCGCCCCCTCGACGGACGGCGCTGAGCGCCTACCAGGCCAGGGTCGCGCCGGTATAGTCGAGATAGGCGATGCCGGTTTTGCCGAGCCGGGCCTCGATGACATCCGTGAGTCCGGTGACGCTCGTCGTCACGTCGATATCCGCCTCCTCTCCGCCCATCTCCGTGCGGACCCAGCCGGGATGGAGGAGGAGGACGCCAAATCCCTCGTCGCGGTGACGAATCTCGAAGCTGATCGCCAGGGTGTTCAACGCCGCCTTGCTCGCGCGGTAGGTCTCCCATCCGCCGCTCTCGTTGAGGGCGACACTGCCGAGGATGGAACTCATGAAGGCGATGAGGCCGTTGCCCGCCAGCCGGTCGCGGAACAGCTCGGCGAAGCGGATCGGGCTGATGGCGTTGGTCAGGTAGACCTGCGCGGCGACATCGCGCGGGACGTCATGGGCGGGGTCGTGCGCCTGGGTCGCCACGCCCGCCACCACGAAGATCAGGTCGTAGCGCTGGTTCGCAAGCCGGTCATGAAGGGCGGCCACCGCCCCGTCATCGTCGATATCGGCGGTCTCGATGGAGAGCGCATCGGAGGCGAGCGCCGCCAATCCGGCGGAGGGCGAGCGCTGCGTGGCGGTGACCGCCCAGCCGCGGGCGAGGAACGTTTCCACCAATCCGAGGCCGAGGCCGCGCGAGGCCCCGACGATCAATGCGTTCTTGCGTGCTTCGGTCATGGCAAGGGCTCTCCACCACCGGGGCGGAGCCCGGCATCACGGGTCTAGGTTGGTCGTTTCCACGCGGCGGCAATGGCCGCGAGCGCGCTCAATCGGCGGTCTGGACCGACCAGGTCGCATGGCTGATCCGCTCGTCGCGCTCCAACCCGGCCACCACGGCATCGAGTTCGGCGGAGTCCACCGCCGTCGCCACCAGGGTCGCCACCACTTCCACCGTCTCCTCGCCGCGTTCCACCACTTCGGTTCCCCCGACCGGATAATGCGCCGCCTCCAGCCGTTCCACGAGAAGGTCGCGGGCGGGGCCGGCATGTTCGGCCGGAACCGTGATCTGCACTTCGTAGGTGGCCTCGGTCTGGCTCTCGTCGATGGGAACGCGGTTGATGGCGTTGACGAGGGGCCGCAGCAGGGTGTTGCCGGACAGGACCGCCGCCGTGACGAAACAGGCCTCCAGGGGGAAGTCGGCGCCGGCGAAAGCCCCCACCGCCGCCGAACACCAGAGCGTGGCGGCGGTGTTGAGGCCGCGGACGTTCATCCCCTCCTTCATGATGACGCCGGCCCCGAGGAAACCGACGCCCGAGATGACGTAGGCGACCGTGCTCACCGCGCCGCGCGTTCCTTCGAGGCGCATGCCGAGATCGACGAAGGCCGCGGCCCCCACCGCCACCAGCACGTTGGTGCGCAGGCCCGCCGTGCGCTGGCGATACTGCCGCTCGGCCCCGATCATCGTGCCGAGGACGAACGCGACGACGAGGCTGATGGCGGAATTGACGAATTCCGGGAGCGGCGAGGCGAAGAGCGCGGTCATGGGCGCTGCATGTCGCCGGCCCATGACGAAACGGTGACGCTTCGCGCGTCAGCCATCGAGAAAGGCCCGCAGGGCTTTGAGGGTTTCGGGAGCGTTCTCCTCCGCCAGGAAATGGCCGGAGGTGATGTCCACGGCCACGGCCTTCGGCGCGAAGGTGCGCTGCCAGGCCGCCAGCGGGGTCTCGTGCGAATGGTCGAGATAGCCGTCTCCGGTGAGGATCAGGGTCCGGCAGGACAAGGTCTTGCCCGCCGCGAGGTCGTCCAGATCCGCCTCGCGGTCGCGGGTCGCGCCGGCCCGGTAATCCTCGCAGAAGGCGTGGATGCGCTCGGGAACGGTCCAGTTGTCGCGATAGAGGCGCAAGGCTTCCCAAGCGAAGGGGTCGAGGCTTCGGGCGTTGCTCCATTGCCGGAGGAGCCCCTCGAAATAGGCGACCGGATCGCGGCCGATCTCCTCCTCCGGACGGGGGGCCGGCCGGGCCAGGGATGCCCAATGCGACGACACGTCGGGATCGGCTTCGATCCGCTCCCACTGGACGAGGGTGGGCAGGATATCGAGGAGGGCGAGGCGCTCGATCCGGCCCGGCTCGTCGAGGGCGAGGCGGTAGCCCACCCGCGCGCCGCGATCGTGACCCACGAGTGCGAAGCGGACATGGCCGAGCCGCTCCATGACCGCCACCACGTCGCGTCCCATGCGGCGCTTGGAATAGACGTCGTGGCGGGCGTCACCCTTGGGCGCTTCCGACCAGCCGTAGCCTTTCTGATCCAGGCACACCACGCGATGGGTCTCGGCCAAAGCCGGCGCGATGTGGTGCCAGCAGGCATGGGTCTGCGGAAATCCGTGGAGGAGGATCACGGGAGGCGCATCGTCCCGGCCGCCGCTGCGGGCGAAGAAACGCCCCTCCGGAATGTCGATCCAGTCCGCGCTGAAGCCGGGGAAGAGGTCCGCACTCATGGTCTGCTCCAGTCTGCCCGCTGGGTTGAGACGGAAACCGGGAGGCCGTCCCTCGGTTTCCACCGGCGTCGCGCGGGATGCGACATAACGCCGAATTCCGGCCTAAATCCTTCGGATCGGCAGAGAAATCCGCTCTGCATGCACTCGACTTCATGAAATCCCGGTGGTCGGGCATTCTGCCCGATCTCACCCTCGTGTTTCACGGGAAACGTCCCACGGGATTGACGCCGGTGCTCCGCTGCATGCACACCCGATCGACATAGGGATCTCTTAAGAATCCGCCCGAGGAGACGCGCATGGTGCTGTACGCCGGCCCTGCCACGATCATGACCCGCTCATGAGTAATGCGACATTGGCCACGCGTCCCGCCACCTCGACGGTGCCGGTCGCCGACGAGGCCCTGCGTGCCCGCGTCTTCGCCCTGCGCGATGGGTTGAGCCATGGGCTCATCGGCGCGGAGACCCTGGTGGAGCGCCTGCTCATCGGGCTTCTCACTGGTGGCCATCTCCTCATCGAGGGTGCGCCCGGCCTCGCCAAGACCCGCGCGGTCAAGCGCCTGTCGGACGGGCTCGACGGCAGCTTCGCCCGCATCCAGTGCACGCCCGATCTGATGCCGGCCGATCTCACCGGCACCACCGTCTGGCGCCAGGATGCCGGCGATTTCGAGTTCCTGCCCGGCCCGCTGTTCCATTCGCTGATCCTCGTGGACGAGGTGAACCGCGCCCCGCCCAAGGTCCAGTCGGCGCTACTGGAATCCATGGCCGAGGGCCAGATCACGGTCGCCGGTCACACCCATGTCCTGCCCGACCCGTTCATGGTGGTGGCGACCCAGAACCCCATCGAGCACGCGGGCACCTTCCCCCTGCCGGAAGCCCAGCTCGACCGCTTCCTCCTCCACGTGGTGGTGGAGATGCCCGACGAGGCCTCCGAGCGCCGCATCCTCGACCTCGTCGAGGGCGAACTGAACCACCATGCCGAGGCGATGTCGGTGAAGCTCACCGTGGCGGAGATCCGCGCCGCGCGCGCGGCGGCCCTCAATGTCCACGTCTCGTCGGCCCTCAAGGATTATCTGGTGCGGCTCGTGGCCGGCACCCGCACCGACAAGGCCGCCCCGGATCTCCGCGCCTCGATCGAGCATCCGGCCTCCCCGCGCGGGACGCTGGCGCTGATGCTCGCCGGCAAGGCGCGGGCCTATCTGCGCGGCCGCGACCACGTGATCCCGGAGGATATCTCCGATCTCGCCGCCGACGCCCTGGCGCACCGGATCGGTCTCACCTGGCGCGCCGCCGCCGAGGGACAGACCGCGCGGGGCATCATCACGGGCCTCGTCCAGCGGGTCCGGGCGCTCTGAGGCGGAATGGTCGCGTAGACACAGCCATGGCGTCCAATCCCGGCCTCCCGACAGGTTCCGCGCACGGACCCGGCATCCATCTGTCGGGCGAGGCCCTGATGGGCCTGCGCCACCTTGCGCGGCGCGGGATCTCGCCGGCCACCCGCACCCTGGCGGGCCTTCCCGGCGGCATCGTCACGCGGCGGCGCGGACGCGGATCGGAGCCCGACGACGTGCGGCTCTGGTCCGAGGGCGACGACCGCCGCCATATCGACCGCAACGCCACCGCCCGCACCGGCATCCTCCACGTGCGGACCCACCATGACGAGCGCGACCGCGCGGTGGTGCTGCTGGCGGATTTCCGCCCCTCCATGCTGTTCGGCACGCGCCGCGCCCTGCGCTCGGTGGCGGCGGCCGAAGCCCTGGTGCTGCTGGGCTGGCGCATCGTCGGCGATGGCGGCCGGATCGGCCTCGTGGCCGCGTCCTCGGGGGAGCCGGTGGTGGTCCGTCCCGGCGGCGGCGAGCGGGCCATGACGGCGGTGACGGGTGCGCTGGCCATGGCCCACGCCCAGGCGCTCGCGGCCTCGGACAGGACGGACCCTCCCCTCGACCGAAGCCTCACCGTGGCGGCGAGCCTGCTTCCGTCCGGCGGACATCTCGTCATCGGCAGCGCGCTGGACGCGCCGGGGCCTGAATTCGACCACCTGCTCACCGTGCTGGCCGAGCGCCTGTCGATCCGCCTCGTCCTCGTCAGCGATGCGTTCGAGCGCAGGAAGCCGGCGGGGTTCTTTCCGTTCGCCACGCCGGATGGGCAGCGCGGCACGGTTCAGGTCGGGCGTTCCGCCGCCAATACGGACGGCGCACCCGACGACCGACTCATCGCCTATGCCCGACGCGGGATCGAGGGCCTGCGCCTCGACGCCGAGGCCGGCCCCGAGGCCTATGCTCCGCTGATGGAACGTCTCGATGCGGTGCTGTAGCGCGTGACCCCCCTCGCCTCTCCCACCGATCTCACCCAGCTGCGCGGCCTGCACCTGCCGGCCGATGCGGGCAGCGGCGCGCAGGGCGAGGTGGTGCTGGCCATCGCGCTGGGCTTCGTTGCGGCCCTTCTCGTCGGCCTCGTCAGGCTGATGCGGGCGCGCTCGAAAGCCTCGGTGCGGGCTTCGGCCCTGCGCGGCCTCGCCGAGACGCGGGCGCTTCCCCCGGAGGCACGCCTCATCGCGCAGGCCCGCCTGTTGCGGCGCCTCGCCCGGACGCTCGCCGGCGACGAGGCCGCCTCGACCCAGGGACGCGACTGGGCCGCCACCCTCGACCGCCTCTTCTCCACGGATGTCTTCAGCGAGGGCGTCGGCAGGGTCGTGACGGAGGGCCTGTACCGGCGCTCCTCCCCGGCCGACGTCGAGACCCTCGATTCCGAACTCGGCCGCCTCTTCGCGCGGATCAGGGCCTGAGCCGATGCCAGCCTGGTTCACCGCCTTCCTCTCGGCCTTCGATCTCGCCGCACCCCTGGCGCTGCTGCTCCTGCCGCTGCCCTTCCTCGCGGCCCGGCTGCTGCCGCCCGAGCGGATGGGATCGAGCGGCGCCTTGCGCGTTCCGGCCACCGTCGTGATGGGCTCCGCCCGGGGGGATGGCGTGGCGGCGCGCGGGCGCGGTCGCTCGTTCCTGATCTGGACCCTGTGGGCCGCCCTGGTCGCGGCGCTCGCCGGACCCCGCCTCGTCCTGCCCGCCACCGCGCTTCCGGCCTCGGGCCGTGAGATCATGCTGGTGATGGACCTGTCCGGCAGCATGGAGAGGCGGGACTTCGCCATCGACGGCGAGACCGTGACGCGGCTTACCGCCGTGAAGCGGGTGGGCACCGACTTCATCCGCCGCCGGGCCGGGGACCGGATCGGCCTCGTGATCTTCGCCAACGAATCCTACGTGGCCGCGAGCCCGAGCTTCGACACCAATACCGTGGCGCGCGCCCTCGACGAGGCGACGATCGGCCTCGTCGGCCGTTCCACCGGCATCGGCGACGGTCTCGGCCTCGCCCTCAAGCGGCTGGTGCCGGCGACCTCCGGCGAGGCGTCCGACATCCCGCAGGCCACATCGAAGGTGGTGGTGCTGATGACGGACGGGGCCAACAATGCGGGCCAGACCACGCCGCGCGACGTGGCGGCCTTGGCCAAGGAACTCGGCGTCAAGGTCCACACCATTGCCCTCGGCCCCCGCGACATGTCCAATGCCGACGGCGAGCAGGATGTCGTCGATGCCGAGACCCTGCGCGAGATCTCGGCTTCCACCGGCGGCACCTTCTTCCGCGTGAAGACCACCGACGACCTCATCGCCATGGCCGATTCCATCGACGCCATCGAGGGAGGCCGGGCCAAGGCTCCCCCGGTGCCCCTGCGCCAGGACCTCTGGCCTTGGCCGGCCGGCCTCGCTCTCTTGTGCGCGGCGGGCCTGCTGGTGGCGAGGCGCAAGGCATGAGCGCCCTTCTCTCCCTCGCCATCCTGCGGCCATGGTGGCTCCTGGCGATTCCCGTCATCCTCGTCCTCGCCCTGCGCGCGGCCTGGCGCTCGGCCCCGCTGGGGGATTGGGCGAAGGCCGTCGATCCCGGCCTCATGGCCTTCCTCGAGACGCGGGGGGCCGTCCTCGGCGGGCGGCGCCAAGCCAACCTCGCCGCCGCCATCGCGGCCGGGATCATCGCCCTCGCCCTCACCGGGCCGGCCATCGAGCGTCCCGATGCGGCCACCTTCCGCAACCTCGATGCGACGGTGGTCGTCATCGATCTCTCGCGCTCCGTGGCCGAGGGCGGTCATCTCAAGGAGGTCCGCCAGATCGCCGACAGCGTGGCCCAGGCAGCGGGCACCCGCAGCGTCGCCGTGGTGGTCTATGCCGGCGACGCCTATCTCGCAGCCCCGCCGACCACGGACCGCGACGCCCTCAGCCTCGTCCTCTTCGCCCTCGACGGCGACACCGTGCCCGATCGCGGCACCCATCCGGAGCGCGGCCTCGCCATTGCGCGCCGGACCCTGGAAGAAGCTGGGGTCATCGCCGGGGACGTGGTCCTCGTCACCGATGGCGACGGGATCGGCGATGCGGCCCTGCGCGAAGCCACTGCGATCCGGACCAAGGGCTGGCACCTCCATGCGGTGTTCGTGCCGGCCACCAAGGCCCTGCCGGACGGTTCGCCGAAACCCGACCGGACAGCTCTCGACCGCGTCACCGGCGCGGGCAATGGCGTGACCGTCGATCTCGACAGGCCCGCCGCCCTCCTCGACATCGTGGGTGCCAGCACGGCGCAGCATCTGGCGGCGGGCGGCTACACCGTGCTCGCCTTCGCCGACCTCGGACGCTGGCTGATCCTGCTCGCCCTGTTTCCCGCCCTCGTCCTGTTCCGCAGGAGCGCCTGATGAGCACGGCGCGTCTCTCCCTGTCCGATCGTCTTCCTCTCCTCCGGCATTGGACCGGCTGGGCGAGGATCGCCGGCGTCACTCTGGCCGGTGCCGGCATTCTCGGCCTCACCCTGGTCTCCGAGCCGCGCACGACGCTCGGTCGCAGCCTGATGAGCCTCGACCTGCCCGGTGCCGCCGCCACCATTCTTGCCGATCCGGCCTGGCGCGGCCCCGCGCTCTACGAGGCGGGTCGCTACGAGGAGGCCATCGCCATCTTCCGGAACGGCGGCCGGCGCAACGCCTACAATCTCGCCAATGCGCTCGCGCGTTCCGGCGACTACCAGGGCGCCATCGACGCCTACGACGTCGCCCTGCAATACAACCCGCGCGATGCGGATGCGCAGGCCAACCGCTCACTCGTCGCGCGTCTCGTCGCCGAGGGGCCGGGCGATCCGGGCAAGGGCGGCGGCCTCGCCAATGCCACGGCGACGGTGGGCTCGCGCTACAACAAGACCTCGAACCAGGACCCGAACGACGACATGAAGGCCTCCTCCGTCGGTGAGGGACTGGCCGGCAACAAGGAGGGGGGCACCTCCTCCTCGACGCCGGGCAACAGCAAGGTGGCGCGGCGCGGCAAGGCCGAGCAGCAATCGGTCGATTCCGGCAAAGGGGAAGCGAGGGGCTCGGCCAGCGATGCCGCCGGTCGTGGACGCACGGGCGCCGGTTCCGCCATGGTCGCCGCCGCTCCGGAACGCGAGGTGCGGCGCGTGACGAAGAGTTTCGAGGCGCACGAAATCCGCCCCGACCGCCTCTGGCTCCAGACCCTGCCCGACGATCCGGGCCGGTATCTCAAGCTGCGCCTGAAAGCCGAGCAGGCGGTGCGTGTGGAAGCGGGCACGGCGGTCCCGGCGGGAAGCAACCCATGGTGAGCTTTAGCGGAGAGATGCCGGTGTATCCCCCCTCTCCCCGCTCGCGGGGAGAGGGCCGAAGGCACCTCGTCGTGCCTTCGGTAAGCGGAGGCGAAAGCCGGAGCGAGGGTGAGGGGGCTCGTCCGAAAGCGACTCCTTCGGACGAGCCCCCTCACCCTCGGCTGCCGCCTCGCCGCGACGACGACGGGGTCGTCGCGGCCCTCTCACCGCGTGCGGGGAGAGGAGAACGTCTCACGCTGTCCGATCATGACCTTCCAGCCCACAAAGGGGGAAGGGATCACGCCCGGCGCGGCATCCTCATGCTCGGCGCGTTCCTGCTCCTCGCCGCTCCGGCCCATGCCGAAATCTCCCCCGGCGACCTCACCCTGACGGTGACGCCGGAGCTCAACGGCAACGCGGCGCCCTTTTCGCGAGAGATGGTGCTGCTCCACATTCGCGGCGTCTACCGGCAGGCGATCCTGCTGGAGGAGGTGGTCCAGCCGTCGCTGGCGAATTTCAGCTGGACCCAGCTCGGTCGCGACACCTGGTCGAAGACCCGCCTGCCGGACGGACAGGTGGCGGTGGCCTTCGACCGCACCATCGCGATCTTCCCGCACCATCCGGGCGATTTCACCATCGACCCGTTCATCCACCGCCTCACCATCAACGATGGCGGCACCCGCAAGGTGGTGGACGTTCCCTCCGTCCCGGTCTCGCTGCCCGTCGCCACCTGGACGAAACCGGTGGGCGGTCCGGACGTAAAGGAGCCGTGGTGGCTGCCGGCGCGGGACGTGACCATCACCGATTCCTGGAGCCCCGACCCCGAAACGGTGAAGATCGGCGAGACCACGAGACGCATCGTCACCCTGGAGGCGCAGGGGCTGGTGGCCGAAGGGCTGCCACCGCGGCCAGTGATGCGCACACGCGGCATCCTCACCTTCGCGGGGCCCGTGACCCGCGAGACCATCATCACCCCGACGGGGCCGGTGGCGCGGGCGACCTATCAATGGGACGTGCGCCCCGCCGTCACCGAAATCGTCCCGCTCGATGCCATCACCATTTCCTGGTTCGACACCGTCTCGCGGACCCTGCGCGAGGCGGAAATCCCGGCCCGGCAGATCGGCGGAGGCCTGCCCGATCGGGACGAGGATGCCAAACCCGTGGCTCCGGCCTCGCCGATGGTGGTCGCGGCTGCGGCCGTGGGCGCCTTCGGGTTCGGCCTTGCCCTCATCGGCTTTGGCATTCCGAGGCGCTCTCGGACCCTGCGCCTCGACCGTGCGACACGCCGCGAGCTCACACGTTACGCGGAGGCGAGCGATGGACCGGGTTTCCGCGCCGCCCTCGACCCGGTCTTCGAGCGCCAACCCGACCTCGCGCGCCTCTGGCGCTCCACTCCCGTCATCGCTGAGGCGCTCTCGGCCCTCGACGCGTCGCTCTATGGCCGAGCCGAGGAAGCGAAGCCGGACCTGGCTCGATTAGCCGGCAACCTGTCGAAGCCGTTCAAGATCGACAGGCCTTCCGCCGAGCCGGTCACCCGGTTGGCGGATCTCGATGGTCGGGCTTTGCGGCGGTAACCTTTCGTTCACCCTGTTCTGAGAATTTCGACCCTCGTCCAGGGACGGTGAGTTGGGCGGTGAACGCCCATCGACAGGGCTTCCGGCGACGGGAGCACGCAGCGGGATGACATGAGCCGAGGGCGCGAGACAGCAGGAGGCCATGCCGCGAGGGTGGTGATCGCGGCGAGTTTCGTCGTGACAGGCCTCGTCGCGTCCGTCTTGTGCGGCCCGGCCCGGGCCGCCGACGCGCGGGAGCGCTGGTCCACCCCCTACGGCGTGGAGGCCAACCGCCCTGTCCCGGGAGCCGAGCCGCCGCCGCGTTACTTCCCGCGCGCGGACGAGGACAGCACGCCGCGACGGGAGCGTGCGAGACCCCGACGGGTCGCCTGTATCCCGAGAAGCGTGCCCATCCCCACCGACGCGCCGGACGATCCGAGCTATGTCGGATCGACCTACGGGCTCGGGAAACCGAGCTATTACGGCTTCAAGCCGGCGCTGGGCGTGGACGATCCCTTCGGCCGGTCCCTGCTGCCCTATTGCAACTGACCTCTGCCGCTCGCGGCATCTGGCTTTCAGGCGCCGAGTTGGGATAGTCGAAGGCCTATCGACGTCCCTCAGAGCCCTGCGAAGAGCCCCGATGAGCAGCCAAGCCTCGCCCGTCACCCCGGTCCGGTTCGACGCGGTGGATACCATGCGGGCCTGCATCCGCGCCTGGAAAGCGGCGGGCGACCGTGTCGTCCTCGTGCCCACCATGGGTGCCCTGCACCAGGGTCACCTCTCCCTCGTGAGCCGGGCGCGGGAACTGGGGGAGCGGGTCGTCGTCAGCATCTTCGTCAACCCGACGCAGTTCGGGCCGAGCGAGGATTTCTCGCGCTATCCGCGCGACACCGAGGCCGATCTCGCGCTCCTGTCGGAGGCGGGCGTCGATGCCGCCTACTGTCCCACCGTGGAGACGATGTATCCGGCGGATTTCTCCACCAGCCTCACGGTGGCGGGCATCAGCGAGGGCTTGTGCGGCGCTTTTCGGCCGGGCCATTTCTCCGGCGTCGCCACGGTGGTGACGAAGCTCGTCAATCAGGTCCAGCCCGATACCGCCCTGTTCGGCGAGAAGGACTTCCAGCAATTGCAGGTCATCCGCCGCGCGGTGCGCGACCTCGACATCCCCGTCGCCATCGGCGGCGTGCCGACGCTGCGGGAGGAGGACGGCCTCGCCCTCTCCTCGCGCAACCGCTACCTCGATGCGGACGAGCGGCGGATCGCACCCCTTCTCCACCGCGAGCTGGTGACCATCGCCGAAGGGTTGAGAGCGGGAAACGCGGCCTCGGCGCTCGTCTCCGCCTCGACCG
Organism: Methylobacterium bullatum; assembly: GCF_014845095.1. Lineage (GTDB taxonomy): Bacteria > Pseudomonadota > Alphaproteobacteria > Rhizobiales > Beijerinckiaceae > Methylobacterium > Methylobacterium bullatum. The sequence continues at coordinate 21,230 of NZ_NKUG01000046.1, forward strand.
AACGGCTGATCGAGGCCGGGTTCAGCACGGTCCAGTATCTCAGCGTGTGCGATGCGGACACGCTGGCCCCGGTGGAACACGCCACGGGACCGACCCGCATCCTGGTCGCCGCCTATCTCGGCTCGACGCGGCTCATCGACAACGTCGCCGTTTGACGGGACCGGAGGGTCAGTGGCGCGGCCGGTCCAGACGGTGAGCCATGAAGAAGTCGACCATCGCCCGTGACGCATCCGGGCCGCGCGGATCGGTGTAGCTGCCCGCCGGGTCGCCACCCGACCAGGAATGGCCGAGGCCGCGCACCAACCAGCTTTCCACCACGACCCGATCGGACGCGTCGGCATAGCGCGTGCGGATATAGGCCAGGCCGCCGGGGCCGGTTCCATCCGATACGGACGGCTGCAGGGCCTCGACGCCGGCCTGGATGAGAACATGATCGCCGTTGCGCGGATGGACGGTGCCGTCACTCTCGCCATGGACCATGATGGTCGGCACCCGCGCGGTCTCCGCCGGCGGGACCACTACGGACCCCGACGGCCCGAGACGCATGGTCGTCAGTGCCGAGGAGATGTCACCGGCGCAACCCGCGGCGAGACCCGAATGCACGCCGACGGCGGCATAGAGGTCGGGATAGGCCAGGGCGATGTTGGCGGCGGCGGCGCCACCGGCCGAGAGGCCTGCAATATACACCCTGCGCGCATCGACCTTGTACTGGCTCATCACCGCGCGGGTGAGACCCGCGATGATCTCGGCCTCACCGGAACCGCGTTCCTGGTCCCCGGGCTGGTACCAGTTCCAGCACCGCTGGCCGTGCGCCCTCATGCTCTGGGCGGGATAGACGACGAGGAATCCCTCCGTCTCGGCCAGACGGTTCATGCCGGTGCCGGCCGCGAAATCGTCCGGCGACTGGGTACAGCCGTGGAGCATGACGAGGAGGGGAGGCTGGGCAACCGTCCTGCTCGGAACGTAAAGCTTGTAGTCGCGTGCGCCCGCATCGTTGGCGAACGCATGCTCGGTGAAAGTCCCCTCGCCGGCGGGAGGAGCCGGGACCTTGCCGTCCCGGAACAGGTTGGTGGGATCGAACCCGGAGAATCCCGACGGCGCCGATCCCGGCGCGACCACGCCCTGACCCGCCTGCCCAGATGGCGACGACAGCCCGAACTTCCGCGCCACCTGATCCAATGCCTCGCGCAGATGGTCCTGCAGGCCCTCCGTCATCGAGCCGGCCTTCGGATGGCCGGGCTTTGCGGCCTCGCCGCCTCCGACCTGGACCATCTGTCCCGACGTCTCGGCATCGTGCCGGCCGAAGAGGCCGCGCTGGATGAGATCGGCTGCTTCCTGCAGGCGTCCTGCCCCCGTCAGTTTGGTCGCTTCGACGAGATCGTCCATACGCGTCCGGTTCGGGTGATCAGCCATCGCATGATCGCTTTCTTGGGTGCTGGGAGAGTGGACGACGGATCCGATCGATGCTGGATACACAGAGATCCCGCATCGACGATGGGCTTGATTCGCCTCCGCGCCGACTCGATGTGCAAAGATGTAGGCTGGTTCTATTGCATTGCAATATGTCTTTTATTGCATTGCACCTAACGGGTTTCACTCACCGTCGTTCTCGCTGACGTAGTCGCGCCAGATCGGGCTGGAACCGAGGGTAGCGACGAAAGCCGCGTGCTGACTCACTTCCAAGGGGTCCAAACGGTTGCGCAATCGGCGCGGTTCCACGGCGATGGGTCCGTCGCCCGAGGCGATGGCCCGGGCCGGCTCCGTGGCCTCGACCATGGCGAGGCCGAGGCTCGTCTGCTTGCCGCCGAGGAGTTCGATATAGACCTCGGCCAGGATCTGGGCGTCGAGGAGCGCCCCGTGTTTGGTCCGCCGCGTCGTATCGATCCCGTAGCGGACGCAGAGCGCATCGAGGCTGTTGGAGGCTCCGGTATGCTTGCGCCGCGCCATCTGCAGCGTGTCGACCACCGCCCCCAGGTCGATCTGCGGCGGCCCGCTATCGCCGAGCCGGGCGAACTCCATGTTGAGGAAGCCCACATCGAAGGGCGCGTTGTGGATCACGAGGGGGGAATCGCCGCAGAAGGCGACGAAATCGTCCACGATCGCCGAGAAGACGGGTTTGTCGGCCAGGAACGCGTCGGAGAGACCGTGGACGCCGAACGCGCCCTGCGAGACCGGCCGTGTCGGATTGACGTAGCGGTGGAAGGTCACCCCCGTCTGGATGTGGTTGATGAGCTCGACGCAGCCGATTTCGATCAGCCGGTCCCCGTTCTTGGCATCCGTCCCGGTGGTCTCGGTGTCGAGGACGATCTCACGGAGCATGGTGCGGTCCATTCGAGGGAATACGAAGCAAGCGGTCAGGCCGTACCTGCGCCGACGAGGCGTTGGATGAGAGCGTCGACCTGATTTTCGGCATCAGCAAGGCCAAGCCCGGTATCGATGAGGAAGTCTGCGCGGGCGCGCTTGTCGGCATCGGGCAACTGCTTGGCGAGGATCGCGGCAAACGCCGCCTCGGACATGCCGGGGCGAGCCAGCACACGCTGCCGCTGAACCTCGGGATCGGCCGTCACCACCAGAACCGCATCGCATCTGTCTTCCCCACCGGTCTCGAACAGGAGGGGGATGTCGAGGATCACCAGGGAGGCGTCGGCGTGCTCGTCGAGGAAGCGCTGTTCCTCCCCTCGGACGAGGGGATGGATCGCGGCTTCCAGCCGGGCGAGAGAATCGGGCCGGCCGAGCACCTGGTCCCGCAGGCGCGCGCGGTCGACGGAGCCGTCCTCCGCGATGGCGTCGGGGAACAGGCCCGCGATGAGGGGGGCGCCGGCTCCTCCCGCCGCGTAGAGACGCCGCACCGCCGCATCCGCGTCATGGATCGGGACGCCGCGCCGGGCGAATAGGGAGGCGGTGGTCGATTTCCCCATGCCGATGGAGCCGGTGAGGCCGAGGATGAACGGCCGGGTCATCGCTTCACGACCAGATCGGCGACGATGAGGGCACGCAGCTCCGGTGTGACCACGGGACGGGTCCCGAACCAGCGCTCGAAACCCGGCACGGCCTGATGCAGCAGCATGCCGAGCCCGTCGACCACGCGATGCCCCCGCACCGCAGCTGCCGCCAGAAGCGGGGTCTGCAGAGGCGAATAGACGATGTCGGCCACGGCACATTCAGCCGGCAAACGATCCAGCTTGATGTCGAGGGGCGGCTTGCCGGTCATACCGAGGGAGGTGGTGTTGACGAGAAGCCGCGCGCCATGAAGGGCGTCGTCGAGCCCGTCCCAGTCGATGGCCTCGACGCGGGACGGGTCGAGCTCCACAATGGCCTCGGACCGCGAGCGCGTGCGGTTGGCAACCCGGATGCGGTTCGCCGGACCGTCGAGAAGGCCCGCGACGACGGCCCGTGCCGCTCCTCCCGCTCCGAGGATCACGACGTCTCGCGCATCGGCGCCGAGCCAGTCCGCCCCGAGGGTCTCGTCGAGATGAGCGGTGAAGCCGGCGGCATCGGTGTTGTCGCCGACGAGACGTCCCTGCCCGTCGAAGGAGAGCGTGTTGACCGCGCCGATCCGCCTGGCCGCCTCCGTCAGCACCTCGGCCCCGGCGAAGGCGGCTTCCTTGTGCGGCAGGGTCACGTTTCCGCCGGCGAACCCGGCAGCCTTCAGGCTGCGCAGGAAGGCCTCGAAATCCTCCGGCGCCACGTCGATCCGCTCATAGGACCCGTCGAGCCCAAGGGTCGAGAGCCAGTGTCCGTGGATCATCGGCGACCGAGAATGGGCGATCGGATGACCGACGACGAAGGCTTTGATCATGAAGGGGTCTCGCTCGGCGTTCGGGATCAGAAAGCAAGGCAGCCATGGCTGCGCAACCGGTCGAGCAATCCGGTCAGCGGGAGGCCGAGGATCGTGGCATGGGCGCCCTCGATGTCCGCGAACAGATGGATGCCGAGGCCTTCCAGCTGGTATCCCCCCACCGTGCCGGTGACGCGGTCATGCCCGGCGATCGCCAGATAGGTGTCGATGGCGGAAGCGCTCAGGTCCCGCATGGTCAGACGGGCCTCGTCGTGGAGGAGATCCGGCTCCCGTCCCGGTACGATGAGGGCGGCGGCGGAATGCAGGGAATGGGTCCTGTTGGATAGCCGGCTCAGCTGATGTTTCGCCGCGTCGAGGGAGGCGGATTTGTGAAACACCTCCCCCTCGCAGGCGAGAACCTGGTCGGCGGCCAGGACGATCCTGTCTTGGGCCTTTCCCGCGACCGCCCGTGCCTTGGCCAGGGCCAGCCGGCGGGCGAGCTCGACAGGAGCGAGGGGGCCTGAATCGGCCTCGATGCCGCGCTCGTCGACATTCGGGACCACGACCTCCACGTCGAGGCCGGCGGCTTCGAGGAGATGCCTGCGCGTCGGCGAGCCGGAGGCGAGGACGAGCGGCCGTTCGGGCAGCCAGAGACGGGTCATGACGGATCTCGCTTCGCGTTTCACGCCACGAGGAACTTGAGCCGGTGCTCGCGATGGAGATCGAGGATCGCGGCGGCGGTCTCCTCGATGGACCGCCTCGTGACGTCGATGGTCGGCCAGCGGTGCCGGTTGCAGAGTTTGCGGCAGGCGGCGATCTCGTCGGCGACGGCGTCGCGATCGACATAAAGGGAGGTGTCGTCGGCCTTCAGGCTCAGCAGGCGGTTCTGCCGGATCTGCACGATCCGCTCCGCAGACGCGAGGAGGCCGACCACGAGGGGCTTGCGGGCATTCTCGAGATTGGGAGGCACCGGCATGCCCGGCACCAGGGGGAAATTCGCGGTCTTCAGCCCGCGATTGGCCAGATAGATCGCCGTCGGGGTCTTCGAGGTGCGGCTGACGCCCACGAGGATCACGTCGGATTCGTCGATGTCGAAGGGCAGGTTGCCGTCGTCATGGGCGAGGGTGAAGTTCATCGCGTCGATGCGCTTGAAATACTCGGCGTTCAGCATGTGCTGCGCCCCCGGCCGGGCCGTCGTCTCCGCGCCGAGATAGGATTGCAGCAGGGCGTGGACCGGCTGGAGCACGGAGAGGCAGGGCGATCCGGTCTCGCGGCAGGCCGCCTCCAGCCGCTCGGTGAGGTCGTGCCCGACGAGGGTGTAGAGGACGAGGCCCGGCGCCGCCTCGATCTCGGAGATCACCCGTTCGAGCTGGGCCGAGGATCGCACCAGCGGATAGACATGCTCGATGGCCGAGACGCCCTCGTACTGGGCGGCAGCGGCGCGACCCACATTGATGAGGGTCTCGCCGGTGGAATCCGACACGAGATGGAGGTGGAAGTAGCTGCGACTCATCGGAAATTCCCATCCCAGGCCGGCGGACGGGCGTAAGGGATCTCCGGGTTATCCACCACACCTGACGGCCGGAGTCGACAGGTGGGGATAAAGCACCCCTGTCCGGGCCGGGGGCGGAACCTTCCCCCGCGTTGTCGACTCTCGCGTCAACATGCAGAACGACGACCCTCGCCCCGATCCCGATTTGGGAGATTCAGGGAGGGTTCGGGCACGGGGGACCCATCACGGCGCGCAAGTCGCTGATTAGACTTCCCGTTCTCGAAAGTTAGCGCGAACCCGTTAAAGCCCCGTTAACGGCGGTCGCGCGGGGATGGGGTGTGGACAAGTTCGCGGTCCCGTCATCCCCCGTCTAAAAGAAAAAACAGAGTCCTAGAATCTCTCTTTTCTTATTAGATAGACGGGACGGGGACAGGGATTTTCGGCCACCCCCAGAGGCTCTCGCAGGGAAGAGGGCTTTCGGAAGGGGGCATCGGAGAAGCGGGGACGTCCTGCGGTAAAACAACGTCCCTCGGCAAAACATCTTCCCGAGACGGGGCAGGGAGGTCATAGCTCTGTTCCAAGGGGAGGGTACCTTCCCATCAAGATGGACCGGGCGGATACGCGGATGACTCGACGTGACGGCACCGATCGTGCGCTGCTTCAGGTTCTCGACGGCAAACCGTCCCGGGTCCCTCCCGCCTGGATGATGCGGCAGGCCGGGCGCTACCTTCCGGAATATCGCGAGGTCCGGGCCAGGGCCGGCTCCTTTCTCGACCTCTGCTACAATCCGGATTTCGCCACCGAGGTGACCCTGCAGCCGATCCGGCGGTTCGGCTTCGACGCGGCGATCCTCTTTTCCGACATCCTCGTCGTGCCGGACGCCCTCGGGCAGAATGTCCGCTTCGTCGAAGGAGAAGGCCCGCGTCTCGACCCGGTCCATGGCCGGGACGAATTCGCCCGCCTGAAACAGGCCGACGATCCGAGCATCTTCCAGCACCTGGAGCCGGTCTTCGAGACCGTCCGGCGCCTGCGCTCCGAATTGCCGGCCGAGACGACGCTTCTCGGGTTCTGCGGCGGTCCCTGGACGGTGGCGAGCTACATGATCGGCGGACGCGGCACGCCTGATCTCGCTCCCGCCCGCGCGCTCGCCGATACCGAGACCGCCCTGGTTGAAGCACTGATCGACCGCCTTGTCTCGGTGCAGATCGAGTACCTGTCGCGCCAGCTCGAAGCCGGCGCCGATGCGGTCCAGATCTTCGAATCCCATGCGGGCTCGCTGCCGCGGGCGCCGGGCGCCACGGCGGACGCCCTCCAGCATTGGAGTTTTGCTCCCATCGCCCGCATCGTCGATGGGGTCAGGGCACGTGTGCCGGGCGCGAAGATCATCGTCTTCGCCCGGGGCTCGGGCCTCGAAGGCCATGCCCGCGTGATGGCGGAGACTGGCGCGGACGCCGTCGGGGTCGATTGGAGCGTCGACCTAAAGGCCCTGCGCGGTGCCGTCACGCCGCGCACGGTGACTCAGGGCAACATCCACCCCGAAACGCTGATCGAGGGCGGTGAGGCCCTCGACGCGGCCGTGGACGGGGTGCTCGAGGCGACGGAAGGGCTGCCGCACATCTTCAACCTCGGCCACGGCATCACCCCACAGACGCCGATCGCCCATGTGGAGCGGATGCTCGCCAGATTGCGGCGCTGACCTCGGACCATGGCCGACACGCTCTATCCTTGGATCAAGGCGATCCACGTCATCGCCGTCATCTCCTGGATGGCGGGGCTGCTCTACCTGCCGCGCCTCTTCGTCTACCACGCGTCCCTGCCCAAGGGGCCGGCCTCCTCGGCCCAGTCCGAGACGTTCAAGGTCATGGAACGCCGCCTGATGAAGGCGATCATGAATCCGGCCATGATCGTCACCTGGCTGCTCGGCCTGTTCCTCGTCTGGCAGAGCGGGTTCTACGCATCGGGCTGGATGCAGGCGAAGTTCGCCCTGGTGCTCGCCATGAGCGGCTGCCACGGCTGGTTCTCGCGGATGGTCAAGGATTTCGCGGCCGACCGGAACGCGCGGAATCACCGTTTCTACCGAATGGTCAACGAGGTTCCGACGCTCCTCATGGTGGCCATCGTCATCCTCGTCATCGTCAAGCCGGGATTCGGGTCATGATCGCATCGCATCGCTTCCGGGTCTGGTGGGGTGCCGCCGCGATGATACTGGCCGCATCCGGCGCCGAGGCCGCGAGCTTCCCGTGCGAGAAGGCGGAAACGCCCGACGAGAAGGCGATCTGCGGCCATCTCTCCCTCAACGACCTCGACGTGGAGATGGCGGTCCGGTTCGAGATCCTGCGCGGGCTCCTGCCCATGGGCGGCAACGCCAAGCTGCGCGACGACCAGGAAGCCTGGCTGCAGGAACGGCACAGCTGCGCGGCGGACGTCACGTGCCTAACCAAGGCCTACGAGGCCCGCCTGAAGACCCTGCGCGGCGTCTTTTCGGAGTTCGCCAAGCAGGGGCCGCTTTAGAATGCCGCCCAACACTCCCGGTCCCGGTCAGTGCTCGCCCACGGCATGACGGCGCAGCAAGAGCTTCGTGAGAGACACCGAGTGGAATGGCTGGAGCCGTGGGAGTCGGTGGAACCGGTACGAACGGATGACCCCTCCGCCTTCGGCCGGGGCTGGGAAGCCGAACTCCGCAAGGAGGTCGTGCCGGGGCACGTCCTCCACGGCCTGGCGGTCACCTTGATCGCCCGTCGATACGATCGGGACGACGCACTTTTTCAGATGCAGGACGGAAGGGTCGCGCAGGTTCACCTGACATGGAAACAGGCGCCGGAGCTCGACCCGCGCTGGCCGGAAACCGTCCTCTACCCCTCGTTGCAGGCCTGGGCGGATACGGGCCAGCGCCGTGACCATGACGAATGGCTCGCCGACAACGGCCAATGACCGCCTTCAGCGGAGCCGAACCCGGATCCCTCCTGGTGTCGTCGTCGGCCGGGCCTCAGCCCAGCCGCGTGAGCAGGCGGTCGATCAGCGGGTTGTCCGGGCCGAAAGCGTAGTCGATCCGCCTGACGCTGACCGCGCTCGCTCCCGATTTCACGAGATCGTCCACGAGGTCGAACGTGGCGTCCACCGGGCAGTGCAGCACGATCTCGGCGCTCCGGTTTTCCGGCACGCCGTAGGGCAACTGCGCATCGTGCAGGGCGCTGATCCCGGCGAGATCGAGATCGCCGTCGGCCGGCATCGCCGCACGGATCTCGCGGGTGAGGCGCGCGCGCTCCTCCGCCGCGATCCGACCGAGCACGGTGCGCAACGCCTTCTTCTGGCTTTGGCCCCAGGGCGCCGTCAGCGAGGCGACGAGATTGGCCTCCGAGCGCAGGATGATGCCGTCGTCGAGGATCTTGAGGGCGTTGGCGGCGAGCGTCGCCCCCGTGGTGGTGATGTCGACGATGATCTCCGCCGAGCCCGAGGCGGGCGCACCTTCCGTGGCGCCGAGGCTCTCCACGATGCGGTAATCGGCGACGCCGTGCTCGGCGAAGAAGCGCCGGGTCAGGTTCACGTATTTCGTGGCGATGCGCAGGCGGCGCCCGTGGCGGATGCGGAGTTCGGCCGCGACCTCGTCGAGATCGGTCATGGCGCGGACGTCGATCCAGGCCTGCGGCACCGCGACGACGACGGTGGCCTGCCCGAAGCCGAGCGGCGTCAGCAACTCGACCTGGCCCCGCGCGTCGGGAAGGCTCTCGCGGATCAGATCCTCACCGGTGACGCCGAGATGGGCGCTGCCGCTGGCGAGCTGGTTGGCGATCTCGGAAGCCGAGAGGTAGCGCACCTCCACATCCGGCACGCCGACGAGCTTGCCGCGATAGTCGCGGGCGCCCGCCCCTTGGGCGAGTTTCAATCCCGCCCGCGCGAAAAACGCGGAGGCGTTCTCCTGCAGGCGGCCTTTCGACGGGACGGCGAGGACGAGGGGGCCGTCGACCGCGCCTTGCGAAGCCTGGGAAGTCGGAACGGTCTCAGCCACGGGACGATCCTTCCGACGTGAGGACACGGGACAGCCAGACGGCGCAGCCCACGGCCGGGATCGGCGTGGGACTGCCCAGATGCTGGAGCAGGCCGTCGTAGCGGCCGCCGCCGACGAGGGGAGCTGTCCCCTGCCCCCGCGTCACCTCGAAGATGAAGCCGGTATAATAATCGAGGTTGCGGGCAAAACTGCCTGAAAACCGGAACCGCTCCACGTCGAGACCGCGCGCGGCGATGAAGCCGGTCCGCTCCTCGAACAGGGAGAGGGCGGCCTCCAGCGGCGCGTAGGTGATGCCCGCCGAGGCGGCGAGCTCCCGCATGGAGTTGGCGGCCTGATCCGGATCGCCCGAAATGGCGCGGTAGCGCTCGACGACGGCGCGGTTCTCGGCGTTGAGCCCGGCGCCGCCATTGGCCCGTGCCGAGGCCTTGGCGAGGAAGCGTTCCGCGATCTCGCCGGCGCTGCGTCCGCCCACGCGGGAGATGCCGGCGATGGACAACACGTCCTCGACGAAGGCGCGCACGCCTTTGGGATCCTGGCCCTGGATCGCCGCCAGCAACCCGACATGCGGGTCTTCCACGCTCGCGACGGTGGTGACGTCGTCCAGCGAGCGGCCCGCCGCGAGGGCCCGCAACGTCCGCCGCTTGGCGGCGGGCGGCACGCCGAGCCCGTCGAGCAGCGCGTCGATGACGCCCATGTCGCCGAGCCTCACCGAGACCTCACCGGCTCCGAGCAGGTCGAGGCCTTCGAGGGCGAGGCCGAGCACTTCGGCGTCCGCCGCCGGGATGTCGGTGCGGCCGATGGATTCGATGCCGGCCTGGAGGAACTCCTCCGCCTCGCCGGAACCGAGCCGGAAGACCGGGCCGAGATAGCTGTAATCGGCGGTGGCGCCCACGCCCCGCGCCAGATGCTGGCGGCAGACCGGAATGGTGAATTCCGGCCGCAGGCAGAGTTCCGCGCCCGCCGCGTCCTGCGTCACGAAGATGCGACGGCGGATGTCCTCGCCGGAGAGTTCGAGGAACGGCTCCACCGGCTGCAGCACGGCGGGCGTCACCGGGCCGTAGCCGCCTTGCGAGAAATGCGCGAGGAGCCGCGTTCCCTCATCCGCTCGCACGGTGTCGATCGGATCGACTGCCTCCGGTCTCGTCATGGTTCACCCGCCGCCTGATGCCGCGTCCTTTATCAACCGCGTCCGGTCTTGGCGACCATCAACCGCATCCGCTCTCGACGAACGGATCCTGCGGCTTTTCAGAGCCAGCCCTGAAGCTCGCGGCGGACCACGTTCTCGATCACCTTCATCCCGAGATCGCTGTCGTTGAGGCAGGGGATGTAGGCGAAGCGCTCGCCGCCATTGTCCTCGAAATAATGGCGGTTCTCGCCGTCGAGCTCCTCCAGGGTCTCGAGGCAGTCGGCGGTGAAGCCCGGCGCCACGATGGCCATGCGCTTCACGCCGGATTTGGCGAGGGTCTGCACGGTCTCGTCGGTATAGGGCTTGAGCCATTCCTCGTTGCCGAAGCGCGACTGGAAGGTCGTGCGCATCCGTTCCGTCGAGAAGCCCAGGGCCTCGCGGATGAGGCGGCCCGTCTTCACGCACTGGCAATGGTAGGGATCGCCCTTGAGGAGGTAGCTCTTCGGCACCCCGTGGAACGAGGTGAGGATCACCTCCGGCTCGAAATCGAGCTTGGCGAGGCCCTCGCGGATCGAGGTGGCCATGGCCTCGATATAGACGGGGTCGTCGTGATACGGCGCCGAGACTCGGACGGTCGGCTGCCAGCGCATCTGCATCAGCGCCTTGAAGGCCTGGTCGCAGGCCGTGGCCGAGGTGGCGGCGGCATATTGCGGGTAGAGCGGCACCAGCAGGATGCGGTCGCAGCCCTGGTCGAGCAGCGCCTGGATGCGCAGGGACACTTCCGGCTTGCCGTAGCGCATGGCCCAGTCGACCACCACCGAATCACCCATCGCCGCCTGCAGTCGCTCGGACTGCCCGCGGGTGATGGTCTTGAGCGGACCCTCGTTGCGCTCGTTGTTCCACACGCTGGCATAATCCCGACCCTTAGGGCCGGGACGCTTCGTGAGGATGATGAGGTTGAGGATGGGCCACCAGATCAGACGCGGCACCTCGATGACGCGCCGGTCGGACAGGAACTCCTTGAGATAGCGGCGCATGGGCCAATAGCTCGTGCCCTCCGGCGTGCCGAGGTTCATCAGGAGCACGCCGACCCGGCCCCAGCGCACGGGCGGGTGGTCGGAGGGCAGGCTGGCGGTCGCGGAGGAGCTGGTCTGCAACGGCTTGATGTCCTTGAGGGACGTCGGTTCGACGCGTTCGTTCATCGGGTTCCCGAGCGCCCCGGCAGGGCGCGGTTTGTCAAAGCGGTCTTCGTGGCGCAGTTGTCTGGCGCAGCATATCTATCTAGAGCACGAGACCTGCCAGCGACCATCTCGTCAATGAAGGCGCGACATGCCGTCTCCCCGGTACTTCTTCAACCACTTCATGCCGTTCACCGGCTACCCCTATAAGGGGGGACCGACGGTCTGCAATCTGTGCGGATCGGCCGAGACCGTGACGGTGGCCGAGACCGACCGGCGGCTTAAGACGCTGAAATCCGTCGCCTGCGTGCAGTGCGGCCTGATTCGCACCGACCCGATGCCGACGCCGGACGAGCTGGCGCATTATTACGCCCATGCCTACCGGGCCGATTACCAGCTCGCCTTCGCCGGCGGACCGCCGCGCCACCACCTGAACCGCTCGGCCCGCGAGGCGACCTTCCGCGCCGACCTGCTGGCGCCGAAGCTGAAGCCCGGCGCGCGGGTTCTCGATTTCGGCTCGGGCTCGGGCGAGTTCCTGGCCGCGGCCCGCGCCAAGGGCTGCGAGGCCATCGGCATCGAGCCCGGCCGCGACTATGCCGCCTATGCCCGCGAGCATCATAAGGTCGAGGTTCTGGACGACGCCGACGACGGACGCTTCCCCGCCGGGCATTTCGACGTGATCTCGACCCATCACGTGTTCGAGCACCTGCGCGATCCGGCCGTGGTGATGGAGCGCCTGTCGCGCTGGCTGAAGCCCGACGGCGTCATCTACGCGGCGGTGCCCAACATGGCCGCCACCGGCAAGCCGCCCCACGAGCGTTTCCACTTCGCCCATGTCCACGGCTTCGTGCGCGAGACCTTCGACCTCAACGCCCGCCGGGCCGGCCTCGTCCCGCATCCCGAATATTGGCGCGAGGACACCACCGTGGTCTACCGCAAGACCGACGCCCCCGTGGGCGAACTCGCCAATCCCGGTCTCGCCGAGCGTCTCGTCGTCGAGCTCAAGGGCACGCCGGCCGCCGCCTATCTCGTCTCCGGCGCCTGGATCTGGCCGATGCTCCGCCGCAACGCCAAGGCGGTGCGCGACGGTTTCGCCTCTCGCTGAGGTCCGCGTTCGGGCCTGACGCCGGAACGCGAGGGCCGATGTTGCATCGGCTTCATCGATCGCGTCCACACTGGCTCTAGCCGGAATCTCGATCGCCCGGCCCTTCGGAGACCTGTCGCGATGCCTCGTCCTACCCGTCGTCAGACCCTGAGCCTCGGTCTCGGGGCGGGTCTCGCGGCAGGTTTGGCCGCGCCCGCCGGTGCCGGGGAGATCGAACCGACTTTCACGCTCCTCCTCGTCAACGACATCTACCTGATGTCCGAGGTCGACGGTCGCGGCGGCTTCGCCCGGCTCAACGCGGTGGTGAAGTCCGAGCGGGCGCGCGGCGTGCCGGTGCTCTACGCCCATGCCGGTGACACCCTCTCCCCCTCGCTGATGTCGGGGTTCGACCGCGGCGCGCATATCGTCGAGCTTCTCAACATCGCGCCGCCCGACGTGTTCGTGCCGGGCAACCACGAATTCGATTTCGGCCCCACCATCTTCGCCCAGCGCATGGGCGAGGCGGCCTTCCCGGTCTTCGCCGCCAACCTGCGCGGTGCGGACGGCAAGCCCCTCGCGGGCCTCCGCGACAGGATGGTGGTGACGCTCGGCGGGATCCGGGTCGGCCTCGTCGGCATCACCCTCGCCAGCACGCCGGAAAAATCGCAATCCGGCGATCTCGTCTTCGGTCCCGAGATCGAGACGCTGCGCGCGGCGGCCCAGGCCCTTCGCGACGAGGGGGCCGAGCTCATCGTCGGCGTCTGCCATACGGCCCGCGTCACCGACGAGGCGATCGTGGCGGCGCGGATCGTCGACATCCTGCTCTCGGGCCACGACCACGACCTCATCGTGCAGTATGACGGTCGCAGCCTCCTGGCCGAATCGAGTTTCGACGCCCGCTACGTCACCGCCATCGACATCGCCGTGACGGTGAAGGGAACGGGCAAGACCCGGACCCTGTCCTGGCACCCGACCTTCCGCATCCACGATACCGCCGACGTCACGCCGGACCCCGAGACCCTCGCCGTGACGCAGCGGCTCGAGGCGCGACTGGCGAAGGAACTCGACGTGCCGGTGGGGACGATCAGCGCGCCCCTCGACAGCCGCATCTCGACCGTGCGCCTCCGCGAAGGCAGTTTCGGCAACCTCGTCGGCGATGCGCTGCGCGCGGCCACGGGGGCGGAGATCGCCATCACCAATGGCGGCGGCATTCGCGGCAACCGGCTCTATCCGGCCGGCACCGTGCTGACCCGGCGCGACATCCTCACCGAGCTTCCCTTCGGCAACTCCACGGTTCTGGTCTCGCTGACGGGCGCCCAGGTGCGGACCCTGCTGGAATCGGCCCTCGCCGATCTCGGCCGCCCGGCGGGTCGTTTCCCGCAGGTCTCGGGTCTCGTCGTCACCGTCGATCCGGGGGCGAATGCGGGACACCGGATTCAGTCCATTCTCGTGGACGGACAGCCCCTCGACGAGACGCGCACCTATACGGTGGCCTCCAACAATTTCCTCTACGATGGCGGCAACGGCTACGGCCTCCTCGCCGACGGGCGCACCCTCATCGGCGCCACGGACGGCAAGCTCGTCGCCAACGAGGTCATGGCCTATATCGCCCGGCATGACCCGCTCTCCGTCCCCGATGGCGGCCGAATCGTGATCCGGTGACGGCGCCCGGCCCGCTGAGCCTGGCCCTCGACGAGTTCCGCGCCACGGGCTCGTCCTGGCTGACGCTGCCCTTCTTCTCCAATGGGGCGGCGGATGCGGTCTGTGCGCGCGTCGACGAGCGGATTGCGCAAGGGGCGAGCGTCCTGCCCTCCCCCGATGCGGTCTTCCGTGCCCTCACGCTGACGCCGCTGGAAGCGGTGAAAGCCGTCATCCTCGGGCAGGACCCCTACCCGACGCCGGGCGATGCCAATGGCCTCGCCTTCTCCTATGTCGGTCCCCGTCGGCTTCCCGCTTCCCTCAAGGTGATCCTCGCTGAACTGCCGGGCACGACGGCGAGCGGCGATCTCACGCCCTGGGCGAGACGGGGCGTGCTGCTCCTGAACTCGGCCCTCACCGTGGAGGCCGGCAAGTCCGGCGCGCATCTGCGCTACGGCTGGTCCGCCCTCACCGACGACGCCGTGAAGGCCGTCTCGGCCCGTCCGACGCCCGCGATCTTCCTGCTCTGGGGGGCGCAGGCCCGCGCGCGGGCGGCCCTCATCGACCGCGAACGATGCGGGGTGATCGAGACCGGGCATCCCTCTCCCCTCAACCGCCTGCGGGATTTCTCGGGCACGCGGCCCTTCGACGAGGCCAATGCCTGGCTGGCGGGCCGGGGCCTTTCCCCCATCGACTGGTCGCTCGGTTGACGCGGTGAAACGGTCGCTTTGACAGGACGGCACGGCGGTCTATCTCGGATGGGCAGCATAAGCGGAACGTAAGAATCCGCGCCGCCCCAAGAACGCTTCCGAGGAAACGCCGTCCATGCGCCTGAAACCCGTTCTCACCCTGTGCCTTGCGGCCGGCCTGCTCGCACCGACCCTTGCACAGGCCCAGATCCGCAACGCGCCTCCGCCCCGTGCCCTGGAATTCGCCGCCTACATCTTCGCTGCCGCCAATGTCTGCGGCTACCAGATCGGCGTCGAACAATTCGATGCCCTGCTCCAGAAGCAGAATGTCAGCGCCGCCGATGTCGGCCCGCGCGGACCTTTCGGCAACAAGGTCCAGACGATCTTCGCGCTGATGTCGAATCAGATGCAGCTGAACCGGGAGCAGGCCTGCCTGGCCGTCGCCGGCGAATACGGCCCCGAGGGCAATGTCGTGAAGAACGTGCTGCTTCCCATGGGCACGGCCTCCCCACCCGCCGAAGCGACACCTCCGGCCGAGCCCAAACCGGCGCAGTAGACCCCGCCATTCCGTGCACGCATCGGGACACATTCGCGTTCCGGTGCGGGATCGCCTATATCGGACCGATTCCAAGTCCGAAGGTTGAGTGATCCATGGCGACGGCGTCGGTCGACACCGCCGGCCGCGACGAAAGCGTCGTGGCCGCAATCGAGAAGCTACCCGAGTTCCAGCCGGACGCCGTTCCGCCGGGCCGCTCGTCCCTCATCGGCCTCACCCGCGAGGAGTTGAAGGGGCGTCTGGCCGCCATCGGCGTGTCGGAGCGCGAGCAGCGCATGCGCTCGGGCCAGCTCTGGCACTGGCTCAACGCGCGCGGCGCCACCGATTTCGACCAGATGACCAATGTCGGCAAGGGGCTGAAGGCCGATCTGGCGCGGGCCTACACCCTGGAGCGGCCGGAGGTCGTCACCGAGCAGATTTCCCGCGACGGCACCCGCAAATGGCTGCTGCGCATGGCGCCCACCGGCAAGCACGACCACAATCGCGGCGCCGAGATCGAGTGCGTCTACATTCCCGGCCGTGGGCGCGGCACCCTCTGCGTCTCGTCTCAGGTCGGCTGCACCCTCACCTGCAGCTTCTGCCACACGGGCACGCAGCGCCTCGTGCGCAACCTGACCGCCGCCGAGATCACCGCGCAGGTGGTGGTGGCCCGCGACCGGCTGAACGATTGGGTCGGCCAGAACCCGGTGGCCGCCGGCGAGGACGAGACCCGCCGCGCCGTTACGAACATCGTCTTCATGGGCATGGGCGAACCCCTCTACAACATCGACAACGTCATCGATTCGGTGGGCGTGATGTCCGACCAGGAGGGCCTCGGCCTCTCCCGTCGGCGCATCACCGTCTCGACCTCCGGCGTCGTCCCGCAGATGCAGCGGCTCGGTGAGGAGGCCCACGCCATGCTGGCGATCTCGCTCCACGCGGTGCGCGACGACCTGCGCGACACCCTTGTGCCCCTGAATCGCAAATATCCCCTGGCCGAACTGCTCGCGGCCTGCCGCCACTATCCCGGCCTCAACAATGCCCGCCGCATCACCTTCGAATACGTGATGCTGAAGGGCGTCAACGATTCCGATGCGGATGCACGCGAACTGGTGCGGCTGCTCAAGGGCATCCCGGCCAAGATCAACCTGATCCCGTTCAACCCCTGGCCCGGCAGCATCTACGAATGCTCCGACTGGGAGCGGATCGAGCAATTCTCCGAGATCGTCTATGAGGCCGGCTACGCCTCGCCGGTGCGGACGCCGCGCGGCCGCGACATCCTCGCCGCCTGCGGCCAGCTCAAGAGCGAGACCGAGAAGCTGCGCGCCCGCGCCCGGATGATGCTGGAAGACGGGATCGGCGCCGAGGGCGTCTATGCCGGGGCCGATGACGACGAAGGCTGAGCGCGTCCCATGCGGTTCCTCGGCCGCCTGATCTGGGCGAGCCTCGCCCTGTGCCTCGCCATTCCCTGCGGGGCCCTGGTGCTCGTCCTTGCCATCCTGGTCGATCCTGTCTCCAGCGAGGCGCTGACCCGGCTCGGCCTGTTCGGGTTCCTGCAGGGGATGACCGACCTCGCCTCCGGGATCGGTCCCGACGCGCTGCTTCTCCTTGCCGCCGGCATCGCCCGCGCCGGGTTCGTCCTGCTGGTGCTGCCACCCCTCGCCATGGCGCTCATCGGGGAGGCGATGAACCTGCGCAGCGCTCCGGCCTATGCTGTCGGCACGGGGCTCGCCACCGCCCTCGTGCCGTGGCTGATGCGGGGCGCGCCCGCCTCCCTCGCCGCCCACAACCTCGCCGTCGAGGGACGGGTGACCGCCCTGCTTTTCCTTGCCGGAGCGGCCGCCGGGCTGGTCTATGGCTGGATCGCCATACGCGACCGGCCCGTGGGGGGCTGAACGGGCACCGCTGCCGCTGCGTTGGCCTGCGACGGGCATCGGCGCAGGATGCCGTGGGAGAGCCTCGCATGACGGATTGGGCATGACCGGACATCGCTTCAGCCTCGCCCTGGCGCTTCTCACGATGCTGTCTGGACCGGCCCTCGCCCAGGCGGCCCCGGAACTGCCGCCGATCCCCTCCGACGACGCCCGCATCCTCCCCGTCCTCGGGACCCACGGCATGGTCTCATCGCAGGACGCCCTGGCGACCCGCGTCGGTGTCGCGATCCTGAAAGGCGGGGGCAATGCCGTCGATGCCGCCGTGGCGGTGGGCTTCGCCCTCGCGGTGACGCTGCCGCAGGCGGGCAATCTCGGCGGCGGCGGGTTCATGCTCGTTCGCCTCGCCGGCACCGGCGAGACCGTGGCCATCGATTTTCGCGAGACGGCACCCGCCGCGGCGACGGCGGACATGTTTCTCGCCGCCGACGGGCAGCCCGATCGCGGCGCCTCCATCCGCACCGGCAAGGCCGTCGGCGTCCCAGGCTC
>NZ_NKUG01000047.1 GCF_014845095.1 Methylobacterium bullatum
GTGGCGGCTCATCGGGAGGGGGCGGAGCCTCCGGGGATTGGTAGGATGCTGAGCGACACCGACAGGACGCGCATCGCCGACGCGATCGCCACGGCGGAATCGACCACGTCGGCGGAAATCGTCGTTCTCGTGGCCGCCCGCGCCGGCCTCTACCGGTCCGCCGCTTTGGTGCCGGCTTTGGCCCTCGGGCTCGCGGCGCCCTGGCCGCTGATCCTGCTCACCCCGTGGAGCGCCGCCTCGATCGCCCTGGCGCAGGCCGCCATCGTCCTCGCGGCGCTCGCCGCGGCCGCCCATCCGCGAGCCCGCCTTCTCCTCGTTCCACGCTCGATCCGACGGGCACGGGCGCACGAAGCGGCATCGCGGGAGTTCACCGCCCGCGGATTGGCCCGGACGCGCGGACGCACGGGCATCCTGATCTACCTCGCCGTCGCCGAGGGCCATGCGGAGATCGTCGCCGATTCGGGCATCGCCTCCCGGATTTCCCCGGCGGCGTGGTCGTCGGCCATCGACGCGCTGCTGTCGTCCCTTCGACGGGGCGCGGCGGCCGACGGTCTCGTCTCCGCCGTGGAGGGGATCGGCGCGGTCCTCACCAAGCATTTGCCGCGTCGGGCGGGGGATATCGACGAGTTGCCCAACCGTGTGATCGTCACGGACTGACATCGTCCGCGCCTTTGTATTTTTCTCTCTGGCCCCGAAAGAATTTTTGAGCGAGAAGAAACCTGACGATCCGCCATCAAGGACGGGTCGCGGGAGCGAGACGTCGATGGGTGCTATACAGAAGCACGGGCCGTGGGCCCTTGTGGGTGCGTTGGGCGCGGCGGCCCTGGCGATCGTCGCCACCAGCCGCGGCGAATCGATCAACGCCCTGTGGATCGTCGTGGCCGCGGTCTGCGTCTATCTCATCGCCTACCGCTATTACTCGCTCTACATCTCCGACAAGGTGATGCAGCTCGATCCGAGCCGCAAGACCCCGGCCCACCGTCACAACGACGGGCTCGACTACGTCCCCACCAACAAGACCGTCCTGTTCGGCCACCATTTCGCGGCGATCGCGGGCGCGGGTCCCCTCGTCGGCCCGGTCCTGGCCGCGCAGATGGGCTACCTGCCCGGCATGCTCTGGATCCTGGCGGGCGTCGTGCTCGCGGGCGCGGTGCAGGACTTCATGATCCTGTTCATCTCCATGCGCCGCGACGGGCGCTCCCTCGGTGAGCTGATCCGGGCCGAGCTCGGCGTGATCCCCGGCGTGATCGCGCTGTTCGGCACCTTCATGATCATGGTGATCCTGCTCGCAGTGCTGGCGATGATCGTGGTCAAGGCGCTGGCCGAGAGCCCCTGGGGCACCTTCACGGTGGCGGCCACGATCCCGATCGCGATCCTGATGGGCCTCTACGCGCGCTTCATCCGGCCGGGCAAGATCGGCGAAGTGTCGATCCTCGGCTTCATCCTGCTCATGGCCGCCATCATCGGCGGCGGCCAGATCAACGAACACCCGGTCTGGGGCCCGGCCTTCACCTTCACCGGCACACAGCTCACCTGGATGCTGATCGGCTACGGCTTCGTCGCCTCGATCCTGCCGGTCTGGCTCCTGCTCGCCCCGCGCGACTACCTCTCGACCTTCCTCAAGATCGGCACCATCATCGGCCTCGCTCTCGGCATCGTCGTGGTCGCACCGCATCTGCAGATGCCGGCCATGACGAAGTTCGTCGACGGCACCGGCCCGGTCTGGGCGGGCTCCCTCTTCCCGTTCCTGTTCATCACCATCGCCTGCGGTGCCGTCTCCGGCTTCCACGCGCTGATTTCGTCGGGAACGACCCCGAAACTCATCGACAACGAAGCCGACACCCGCTTCATCGGCTACGGCGGCATGCTCATGGAGAGCTTCGTCGCGATCATGGCGCTGGTCGCCGCGAGCGTGATCGATCCGGGCATCTACTTCACCATGAACTCCCCGGGCGCCCTGCTCGGCACCTCCGCCGAGACGGCGGCCGCCGCCGTGACCAATCTCGGCTTCCCGATCTCCGCCGATGTGATCACCCAGACCGCCAAGGATGTCGGCGAGCACTCGATCATCTCGCGCACCGGCGGCGCCCCGACGCTCGCCGTCGGCATGGCCCACATCATCTCGTCCGCCATCGGCGGCAAGACGATGATGGCCTTCTGGTACCACTTCGCGATCCTGTTCGAGGCCCTGTTCATCCTCACCGCCGTGGATGCCGGCACGCGGGCGGGACGCTTCATGCTGCAGGACCTGCTCGGCCTGATCTCGCCGACCTTCAAGGACACCTCGGCCTGGGCGCCCAGCATTCTGGCCACGGCCCTCTGCGTCTCGGCCTGGGGCTACTTCCTCTACCAGGGCGTCACCGACCCGCTCGGCGGCATCTACACCCTGTGGCCGCTGTTCGGCATCTCGAACCAGATGCTGGCGGCCGTGGCGCTGACGCTGGCCACCGTGGTGATCTTCAAGATGAAGCGCGAGCGCTACGCCTTCGTCACGGTCATCCCCACCGTCTGGCTGTTGATCTGCACGCTCACGGCGGGCTGGCAGAAGATCTTCTCGGCCGATCCCAAGATCGGCTTCCTGTCCCATGCGGACCGGTTCTCGGCGGCGATCGCCGAGGGCAAGGTGCTGGGTCCGGCCAAGAACATGGCCGACATGCACAAGATCGTCTTCAACGACCGGATCGACGCGGCGCTGGCCGTCATGTTCGTCGGCCTCGTGGTGGCCATCGCCGTCTTCGGCGTCCAGGCCTGCCTGAAGGCCTACAGGGCCGACCGCTGGACGGCGCTCGAGAGCGGCGGCCCGTCCCCCGTCCCGGCGGAGTAAGAACCATGGCGCTGTCGTCGACGGAATTGCGGGACCGGCTCAAGACCTTCTCGAAATGCGTCTGTGACGGCGCCCGCCTCATGGTGGGGCAGGGCGATTACGAAGCCTATGCCGCCCATATCCGCCGGACCCATTCCGACCAGGAGCCGATGACCGAGCGGGAATTCTACCGCAACCGGGAGAATGCCCGGTTCGGTGTCGGTAACCGGAATGGTTTCCGCTGCTGCTGATCGGAGCGATCTCCTTCGATCATTCGACAGTCGGTGAGACAGATCTCCCCCTCCATCGCGATCACGCGATGAAAACGCTTTTAATACAGGTCTCCGGGCAGACATTCGAAGACCGGACGGGGGCTTTGTGACAATGGCGGCGGCCCCGTACTTCATCCGGGCAAGAGCAGGCCGATCTAAAGTCACGTCGGCGGGTAGCCTCGTCTGAGACGATAGGCTTATATGTCGCCTCCCGAGAGAGGAGGTATCATGTCGCAGCCGCCAATGACCGACACGCGATCCGGGATGGACCGCTCCGGCCCGATCACCTTCGACAGGACACTCAAGGGCCTCACCGGCATCGCCGTCCGTGGCTTCCTCCTGTCCCTCGTCACCTTCGGCATCTACCGGTTCTGGTACATCACCGAGTTGCGGCGCTACTTCTGGAACCGGACAATCGTCGACGGCAGCCCGGGCGAATATACCGGAACCGGCAAGGAGCTGTTCCTCGGCTTCCTCGTCGCCGTCGCCATCCTGATCCCCGTCTACGTGCTGATCTTCATCGCGACGATCTCCGCGCCCTGGCTCGCGGCCTTCGGCAGCGTGCTGTCCTTCCTCGTCCTTTACGTCCTCGGCCAGTTCGCGATCTATCGCGGCCGGCGCTACCGTGCCTCGCGCACCCTGTGGCGCGGCATCCGCCTCGGGCAGGACGGATCGGCGATCACCTACGCGCTGATGGCTATCGGCTGGTCGCTGCTGACGCTTCTGACCCTCGGCCTCGCCTTCCCCTTCATGCGCGCGAGCCTGGAGCGGTACCGGATCAATCACACCCTGATCGGGTCGAGCCGGATGGAATCCACCGCGCGCGGGCGCTCGCTGCTGCTGCCCTGGCTGGCCTTCTACGTGGTGGTGCTCCTGCCCATCGCCGCCGCGCTGATCGCCTTCCTCGTGGCCGCCGATTTCACCATCCCCGACGACCTGTTCATCCCCAAGGAGGGGGGCAAACCCGGCGAGACGGAGTTCAACAGCGATTACGAGGGCACCCCCATCGCAACGTTCGGGGAGCTCTTCCTCACGACGCTGGGGATTACCATTCCTCTCGGGCTGCTGCTTATCCCCTTCTACCGGGCGCGGGAGACACGGCTCTTCATGAACGCGGCCAGCCTCGGCCCCGTGCGCCTTTCGTCCACCCTGAAGGCCCGCCAGTTCTACTGGCCCTATCTCGTCTACCTTCTCTCCGTGATCGGCTTCGTGCTGATCCTCGGCCTCGTCATCGGCGGCGGCGGCCTGCTCCTCCAGGCGCAGGGCATGGAAAGCGGATTTCATTGGGCGCTCTTGTTCGGCATGGCATTCGGCTATCTCGGCGGCGCGCTGTTCTTCGCGGTCCTCTATGTCCGGGTCATCACGGCGCGGCTCTGGGCCGCGGTCGCCACCACGACGGTGGTCGAGAATGCCGGCGGCCTCGATGCCGTGCTCGCGTCGAGCCGGCGCGTGGGCAGCGGCCTCAACGAGGGCCTCGCCGACGCGCTGGATGTCGGCGGCGCCCTCGAAGTGGGGTTCTAGTGCCGGCACAAGCGGTCCACGGCACGTACTACGATGGCTTGAGCGCCAGGGCCCATCCCGTGACCCTGGTCCTCGAGGACAGCCTGGAGATCACCGGGCGGGACCTCCGCCTCGCCTGGACACTCGCCGACCTCGCGGCGGGCGACACGGCCGCCCCGCTCATGCGGGTCGGCCCGGCGGGACGTGCCGAGCGGGTCGATTTCACCGACGAGACTCTGGCCGCCGCGCTGAAGGATCGCTGTCCGGACCTGTACCGAACCGACTCCTCCGCCTCGGGCGGTCGCCTGCGCCTCGTCCTGTGGTCGATCGCGGCCGGGATCTCGGTGATCGGTCTGGCGATCTACGGTGTCCCGGCCATTGCCGTGCGTCTGGCACCCGTCATCCCGGCGGCGATCGAAGCGCGGCTCGGCGGCGCGGTGGACGGGCAGATCGGCAAGATCCTGGGCGACCCGCCGGTCTGCGGCGATGCCCCGGCGCGGGCCGTCCTCGACCGGCTGATCGAGCGGATGACGGCGAATGGCGGCCTGCCGGTCGATCCGGCGATCAGCGTCCGCCGGCACGCCATCGCCAATGCCCTGACCTTGCCCGGTGGGCGGGTCGTCGTCCTGTCGGACCTCATCGATCAGTCCCGGACGCCCGACGAATTCGCCGGCGTGCTGGCCCACGAATTCGGCCATGTCGCCGCGCACGATCCCATGCGCGCTCTGCTGGCGGCGAGCGGAAGCTCGTTCCTCCTCAGTCTCGTGCTGGGCGACCTGACCGGCTCCACGATCGTCGTCGCGGTGGGACAGGCCGCCATCTCGGCCGGCTATTCGCGTGAGGCCGAGAACGCGGCGGATTCCTATTCGGTGGAGGTCATGCGCCGGTCGGGCGGGGATGCGACGGCGCTGGCGACGATCCTCGAACGCATCGCCAAGGACGACGAGAAGCCCGAGTTCGCGGGCCTGCTCCGCAGCCATCCCTTCACGGTGGAACGCGCCAACCGCATCCGCGCGATGGCGGGCTCGGAGACGGTGGGCCGCCGCATTCTCGATGAGACGGACTGGACGACGCTCAAGGGCATCTGCCGCAACGTGCCGGCCAAACCCGCGAAATAGGCGCGGTCCTGGGCGGAGCGTCTCCGCGTACCGGTTACATCCGGAAACAAATATCCCGGCCCGGTCCGCCGCTTGCGTCGCGGCGTCACGGCTACAGATCACCTCGTCGCATGCGACGAACGTGGTACACCAGCCCGAACAGGTTTGCGCGGATACCGTATGGGCCTCGTCCAGTATGCTCTGAAGTTTCGCATCACGATCTACGTGCTGGCCGTGCTGATGATGCTCGGGGGAGCGGCCTCGGTGATCGTGGCGCCCAAGGACGTGCTGCCCACCGTGGACATCCCGGTGGTCGTGGTGGTGTGGACCTATACCGGCCTTTCGACCTCCGAAATGGAGCGTCGCATCACGACCTATGCGGAGTTCTCGCTCTCGAACAACGTCAACAACATCGCCCGGATGGAATCGACGACGCTGCAGGGCACGGCGATTCAGAAGGTCTATTTCGACCAGTCGGTGAGCATCGATCTCGCCATCGCCCAGACCGTCTCGGCGATGAACTCGATCCGCTCGACCATGCCGCCGGGCGTGCAGCCGCCCATCGTCCTGCGGTTCTCGGCTTCCTCCGTCCCGGTGATCCAGCTCTCGCTCTCCTCCACCAGCGAGAGCCTGACCAAGGTCTACGATTACGCGCAGTACCGCATCCGCCAGCGCCTGACCCAGGTGCCGGGCTCCACGCTGCCCTCGCCCTTCGGCGGCACGCCGCGCCAGATCATGGTCGATCTCGACCTCCAGGCCCTGCGCGCACTGGGCCTGACGGCGCTGGACGTCACCAACGCCATGACGGCGCAGAACCTCACCGTGCCCTCGGGCCTCGCCAAGATCGGCGAGCAGCAATACCCGATCCAGCTCAACGCCACGCCGGACGCCATCGAGGCGCTCAATCAGGTGCCGATCCGGGTGGTCGGCGGACAGCCGGTGCTGGTGCGCGACGTGGCCAATGTCCGCGACGGCGGCCCGCCGCAGGTGAACATCGTGCGGGCCGACGGCCTGAACTCTGTGCTGATGCGCATCTTCAAGAACGGCACCGCCTCGACCCTCGACGTCGTCAACAACGTGAAGAAGGCCCTGCCGGACATCCGCGCCGCCGCCCCCGAGGGCATGGCGCTACGCGAATTGTTCGATCAGTCGGTCTTCGTCTCCGCCGCCATCGAGGGCGTGATCCACGAGGCGGTCATCGCCGCCGCGCTCACCGGCCTGACCATCCTGCTGTTCCTCGGCTCCTGGCGCTCCACCATCGTGGTGCTCGTCTCGATCCCGCTGTCGATCCTGACCTCGCTCGCGATCCTCACGGCGCTGGGCGAGACCATCAACGTCATGACGCTGGGCGGACTCGCCTTGGCGGTGGGCATCCTCGTGGACGACGCCACGGTGGCCATCGAGAACACCTACCGGCTGTTCGAGGAGGGGGAGCCGTTCCGCAAATCCGTGGTGGAGGGCGCGGCCGGCATCGCCAAACCCGCGCTGATCTCGACACTCTCGATCTGTGCCGCCTTCGTCTCGGTCTTCGCCCTAACGGACACGCCGAAATACCTGTTCACGCCCCAGGCGCTCGCCGTCGTCTTCGCGATGCTGACCTCCTACGTCCTGTCCCGCACCCTGGTGCCGGTGCTGATCGACGTGCTCGTGGCACGGGAATACGAAGCGCATCACGGCAAGGGCGGGCAGGCTCCGCGAAGGGGCCGCGTCGCCCGTGCGCTGGGATGGCTGTTCGGGCCGCTCTTCCGCCTCGCGGGCTGGTTCCGGCGGGGATTCGAAGCCCGGTTCGCCCGCTTCCACCGTAGCTATCTCGGACTGCTCCATGTGGTCCTGCGCCGCCGCGTCGTCACGCTGGCCACCGTGGCGGTGATCTTCGCGGGCACGGCGGGCCTGTTCGGCTTCGTCGGCCAGGATTACTTCCCGCAGGTCGAATCGAGCCAGATGACGCTGCATCTGCGCACCCGGCCGGGCATGCGCATCGAGACGGCGGTGCAGACCTTCGCCGAAGTCCAGGCCGTCGTCCGCGAGGTCATCCCCGAGGGCGAGATCGACCAGGTTCTCGACAATCTCGGCCTGCCCGCGAACAACTACAATTTCGCCTTCTCGGACGGGTCGTTCGTCGCCAACAACGACGGACAGATGCTCATCAACCTGAAAGAGGGCCACGGCTCGGTCGCCGGCTACACCAAGCGCCTGCGCGAGGTGCTGCGCGAGCGCTTCCCCGACCTGATCTTCTATTTCCAGCCATCCGACATCATCACGCAGATCCTCAATTTCGGAACGCTGGCGCAGATCGACATCCAGGTCTCGGGCCGCAACACCGCCAAGGACCTCGCCGCCGCGCAGAACATCGTCCGTCGCCTCAAGGAGACGCGCGGGGCGGTGGACGTCCATCTCCACCAGATCGTCGGCACGCCGCAATTCTTCGTCGATGTCGACCGGCGCCTCGCCTCCGAGCTCGGCCTCACCGAGCAGCAGATCGCGCAAGGGCTCAACGTCTCCCTGTCCGGCTCCTTCCAGGTGACGCCGAACTTCTGGACCGACCCGAAGACCGGCATCCCCTACCAACTCTGGGTGCAGACCCCGGAATACCGCAACGACAGCCTCACGGCGATCCAGAACACCCCGCTCCTCGTCAGCGGCAATTCCGATGCGCCGGGCGTGCTGACGCTGCTCTCCAGCGTCTCGACCATGCGCCGCGAGGGGTCGCAGACCGTGATCAACCACGTCAACACGCAGCCGACCTTCAACATCTACGCGGCGGTGCAGGATTCCGATCTCGGTTCGGTGGCCAAAGACATCCGCCGGATCGTCGAGGAAGAGCAGAAGGCCCTGCCGGCTCCGGACAAGATCACCGTGCGCGGGCAGATCGAGAACATGCAATCGGCCTTCTTCCGCATGGGAATCGGCCTCTCCATCGCCCTGGTGGCGGTCTATCTGCTCATGGCCGTGAACTTCCAGTCTTGGGGCGACCCACTCGTGGTGCTTGCGGCGCTCCCGCTCGCCTTCTGCGGGATCGTCGCGAGCCTGTTCATCACCGGCACGACCTTCTCGATCCCGTCGCTGTTCGGGGCGATCATGTCGGTGGGGATCGCGTCGGCCAATTCCATCCTCCTCGTCACCTTCGCCAAGGAGCACCGGGAGGCGACGGGATGCAGCGCGGCGGAAGCGGCGTTGCTGGCGGGTGAAACGAGACTGCGGCCGGTGCTGATGACGGCGGGCGCGATGTTCCTTGGCCTTATCCCCATGGCGCTGGGCACCGGGGAGGGCGGCGAGCAGAACGCGGCGCTGGCCCGCGCCGTGATGGGCGGCATCGCCATCGGCACGCCCTCGACCTTGCTCTTCGTGCCCTTCCTCTACACCCTCCTCAGGCGGGGCGAGGTCAAGCCGCTTCAGGATTACGCATGAGCGGGAACAGCCCTGGTGACGCGATCGATGAGAAGTCCGGCACGGTGACGGCTCATGGTTCGAGTGATGGGTCCGGGCGAGGCCCGGCGGAGATCCCGCCGCCGCCGGGGAAGGGGCCGTTCCTCATCGCCGGGCTCATCGCCGTCGGCCTGCTCGGCTGGGGCGGTTACGGCCATTGGCAGAAGGCCGCCGCGGCGCAAGAGACGCAGCGCAAGGCCAGGGAGTTCGTGCCGAAGCTGCGGACCATCGCGGTGGAGCGGGCCGACCAGCCCATCGACATCACCCTGCCCGGACAGACCGACGCCTTCGCCAGGGCCTCCCTCTTCGCCCGTGCCACGGGCTACATCGCCGAGCGCCGGGTCGATATCGGCACGCGGGTGAAGCAGGGCGACATCCTCATCCGCATCGCCGCCCCCGATCTCGACCAGCAGCTGGCGCAGGCCCAGGCGCAGGTGGGCCAACTCGAAGCCCAGCTGCTCCAGGCGAGGGCCATGGTCGATCAGGCGAAAGCCAACGTGAATCTCGCCACCGCCACCAACAGCCGTACCTCGACCCTCGCCGTGCAGGGCTGGGCCTCGAAGCAGAACGCGGACAATTCCCAGGCCAGCGTCCTGAGCCAGGGCGCGAGCCTCGCCTCGGCGGAAGCGGGAGTGAAGGTGGCCGAGGCCAACATCAAGGCGCAGCGCGCCACCGTGGACCGCCTGAAGGCACTGACCGGCTTCAAGGACGTGATCGCCCCGTTCGACGGTGTCGTGACCGCCCGCAGCGTCGATATCGGCGATCTCGTCCAGGCCGACGGCACCGGCACCGCCCTGCTGTCCATGGACCGGGACGACGTCCTGCGCGTGGTCGTCAACGTGCCCCAGAATCTCGCCGTCGGGGTAAGCCCGGGCGTCGCCGCGACGATCAAGGTGCCGCAGATCCCGGACCGGACCTTCTCCGGCAAGGTCGAGCGCAGCTCGGTCGCCCTGCTGACCTCGTCCCGGACCCTGACCACGCAGGTGGACGTTCCTAATGGCGACGGCAGCCTGCGGCCCGGCCTCTACGTCTACGTGACGCTGAAGGTGCCGCGGACGGGAAGGAACACGGTCATCCCGGCCGAGGGCCTGGTGTTCAATCAGCGCGGCACCCAGGTCGCGATCTCCCGCGACGACGGCACGGTGGAATGGCGCGGCGTCCATATCCAGCGCGATCTCGGCACCACCATCGAGATCGACCAGGGATTGGACGGGGGCGAGCAGATCGTCCTGAGCCCGCCCGTCGACCTGCGCGATGGCCAGAGGATGGAGCGCCAGGCACCCAAGCAGGATGGGAAGCCCCTGAAATCGGCGGCACGATAGCGCCGGCTGGCCGGGTGCGCAGCCCGGCCCAGCCGTCCGGCAGGTTCCGTGGAAGGGGGATGATGGCGTAGAGCCTCACCCTCCATGCGCCCTCTCGCGCATCCCTCGGAACGGCCCTGGATCATGCTCGATCGCCCCGCCTCGGACACCCTCGATCGCGCGCATGTGGCGGCGATGAGCGCCGCGATCACCTGCGTGGCGGTGGTCGGCATCGGCCTCAGCCTGTCGATCCCGCTCCTCTCCCTCGAGATGGAGCGTATGGGCGTGACGAGCACGGTCATCGGCATCAATACGGCTCTGGCGGGTCTCGCCAGCATCGTCACCGTGCCGTTCGTACCGCGTCTGGCCGCCCGGATCGGCGTCGTGCGCTTTCTCATCGTGGCGATCTGCGTCGGCGCCGCCTCCCTCGTCGGGTTCAAGCTGCTCCACGATATCCGCTGGTGGTTCCCCCTCCGCTTCGTCTTCTCGGCGACGCTGGGCGTGCTCTTCGTCCTGTCCGAGTTCTGGATCAACGAGGTCGCGCCCCCGGCCCGGCGCGGCCTCGTCATGGGCATCTACGCGACGGTGCTGGCGCTGGGCTTCGCGGTGGGTCCGACCCTCCTCGTCGTCATCGGCACCCAGGGTTACGCACCGTATTGCGCCGGTGCGGCTCTCTTCCTCCTCGGGACCGTGCCCATCGCCCTGGCGCGCGGCCTGGCGCCGGTGATCGAGGGAAAGAGCAGCCGAGGCGTCCTCGGCTATGTCCGGCTGGCGCCCGCCGCCATCTTCGCGGCCCTGGTCTACGGCGCCGTCGAGACCGGGGGATTCGCCATCCTGCCGCTCTACGGCCTGCGGATCGGGCTCGACGCGGAGAGTGCGGCCGGGCTCGTCAGCATGCTCGCGCTGGGCCACGTCCTGTTCCAGATCCCGTTCGGCCTCCTGGCCGACCGGTTCGACCGCCGCCACCTCCTCCTCGCCTCGGCCCTTGGCGGTGCGATCGGCGCGGCCTTGATCCCGGCGGCGTCGGCATCCCCTTTCTGGCTCGCCGTCCTTCTGCTGATCTGGGGCGGCCTGACCGGCACGCTCTACACGGTCGGCCTGGCCCATCTGGGGGCCAGCGTGCGCGGGGCCGAGCTCGCCGGCGCGAATGCCGCTTTCCTGATCTTCTACAATGTCGGCCTGATGGTCGGGCCGCCGATCATCGGCGGCGGCATGGACCTGATGCCCCCCCAGGGCTTCGCCCATGCCATGTGCGGCGTGCTCGTCGCCTATGCCGGCCTCGTCCTGTGGCGGCTTCGGAGAACCGCCCCGGCCTTGACGAAGTGAGCCCGATGAGGCAATGACCGCGCGGAATTCAGCCGGTCCGTGCCGGCCATTTTGCGTTTCGCTCAAGCGGAATGCCGCCACCTTCAGGAGCACCGCGCCATGGCCAAGGCCGTCACCGTTAAAGTCAAGCTGATCTCGACCGCCGACACCGGCTACTTCTACGTCACGAAGAAGAACTCCCGGACGCAGACCGAGAAGCTGTCCATGAAGAAGTACGACCCCGTCGTGCGCAAGCATGTCGACTTCAAGGAAACCAAGATCAAGTAAGCCTAGTCTCCTCATCGAGACTGCACAAAAAAGCCGCCCTTTCGGGCGGCTTTTTCCGTTTGGGATCGGTGCTGGAATTACAGCGGCGCGGTGGGGTAGGAGCGCACGCCAGGGCGGGCGCCGGGGACCGTGGTGGCATCGGAGGGCGTCGTGGTCGGCGCGGTCCAGCCATCGGCCTTCCAACCTTCGGCACGCTCGGTGACGTTCACCGAACCGTGCTCTTCCAGCACGTCCATCACCTGCGACGCGCGGGCATCGTCGGCCTTGACGGTCACGAGGGTACCGCCCCGGCGCACGCCCTCGCTGTAGGTATGGGCATCGGCTTCGCTCAAGCCCGCGCCGGTCAGGCCGCCGACGAGGCCACCGGCCGCGGCACCGATGCCGGCACCGGCCAGGGTGGTGACGAGCCAGCCGGCGGCGACGACGGGACCGACGCCCGGGATGGCGAGGAGGCCGAGCCCGGTCAGGAGGCCGGCCGCGCCGCCCAGCAACGTACCGACGCCCGCTCCGGTGCCGGCACCCGTCGATGCCGTCTCGGCGGTGTCGGTGCGAGTATGATCGGCGGTGGTCACGCGTCCGGCATGCCGGTCGTTCTCGTTGCTGCTGACGATGCTGATGTCGCTGTGGCTGATGCCCGACGCTTCGAGCTTGGCGACAGCCTTACCGGCATCGTCGTAGGAATCGTAGAGTGCCGTAATGGTCTGGTATGCCATGGGATCGTTCCTCTCACTGTATCGACAGGCCGGCGGATTCAGGGACGCGGCTAGTTGGCCGCGACGTTGCCCTTGAAGTCGACGCCGACGGTGACCGGCTTGCCGTTGAGCGTCGCCGCCCCGCGCCAGATGCCCTTGTCGTCCTTCTTGAGTTCCTTGACGTCCTTGTAGCCCGCCTGCTCGAGCCGGCTGCGGGTCTGGCCCTCGGTGAAGCTGTTGGCGCCTTCTTCGAGCTTGGCGTTGGCCGCTGTCGCCTGTGTGGTGGCGGGGCGGTTCGCGTCGGGCTTGTCGGTGTTGGGCCGCGTCACGGATTCCTGGCCGCCGGACTTGGCGCTCGTCTCGGCGTCGGTGGCGGGCTTGCCGGTCACGGTGGTCTGCGCGTAGGCCGCGCTCGAACCAAGAATCGCCACAAAGGCGAGTGTAGCCAGCTGATGTCGCATGATAATCTCCCTCATCGGACCCATTCAATTCCGAGGGAAGCCAAAGCGTTCCGTAGATATCACCCGATACACGGCCGCTAAGCGTAGCTGGGATCGCGGCCGTCTCGAAAAATATTTAGCGTTACCATTGCAACCATGCTTCAGGCCGCCACCCATGGCTCAGATGCATGTCGATATCGCCAGGCTCCTACCTGCGATCTTACCGGAGCGACCACGTCGAAGGAGGCTTCGTCCCGGTCCGGCACGTCGCAATTGTGTGAATGTACAACGCTCTTAGGCCCGGATACCGAGCGCCCCACGCGATGATCCGGCCATAGGCACTGTCAGGCCCAGACATCGCTGCTCGAACACGGGTGGAAACGATGGCGACGTACAGCGTCTACGACAAGGTCGATTTTCGAACGCTGGATATCTGGCACCTCGATAAGACGGGTGGACTTTATTACGATACTGGCCCGAACGGATACGAGCTCGATTTCAACGATCGCACGGCCATCCTGGTCCAAGGCCACGATCTGACTTACGCGAGGAACGGAGACCCGACATCGGGGACGACGACGGCACTCGATTACGACGACGGCGCGGGCCTCTACAGCACGCTGCGCGGCATCGACGTGACGGTCGCCCACGAGAAGACATTCTTCGATCACAACGACACGCAATACGTGCTGAAGGACATCTTCGCCGGGAACGACACGATCAACGGATCGCGGTATTCCGACTACATCGATGGCTATACCGGCGCCGATACGATGAAGGGCGGCGATGGTGACGACGTCTACATCGTCGATAATTCCGGCGATCGCGTCATCGAGCGGAGCTTGAACGGCGTCGACCTCGTCAAATCCTCCGTGTCCTTCTCCATCGGCGGCCAGTTCATCGAGAACCTCACGCTCACCGGCACGTCGGCGATCGACGGCACCGGCAACACCGGGGACAACGTTCTCACCGGCAACGCCGCCGCGAACACGCTGAAGGGCGGCGCGGGGGACGATGCGCTGATCGGCGGACGCGGCCGCGACGTCCTCCTCGGCGGGGCGGGCGACGACACCTTCCAGTTCAAGTCCGTCAGGGACAGCGCGGTGGGCGCCGAGCACCGGGACCAGATCTCGGATTTCACCATCGGTGCCGACCATATCGATCTGCACCTGATCCAAGCCGTGACGGGTGCGACGGGCGATCAGCCTTTCAGCTTCATCGGCGACGCCGCCTTCAGCAAGCAGGCGGGCCAGCTCCACGCCCTCGTCTCAGGCAGTGCGACGATCGTGGAGGGCGACGTGACCGGCGACGGCAAGGCCGACTTCCAGATCTCCCTCAAGAACGTGGTGGAGAGCCTGCACGCGAGTGACTTCCTCCTGTAGCCGGCACGTCGTTCGGACGTCGAGCCCGCGGCCGGGCAGCCATCCCGGCACGGCATAACCATCTGCGACGATGGATTCTCGGCGTTCGGCGATGACGGGCATCGTGTTCCTGCGATAGAGCGGACGGAACCAGCCCCGCGTTCCGCCAGGATCGCCGAACCCGCATCCGTCACTGTGAGGAATCTGCCATGACCGACGAGTTCGACGTCGATCTGTTCGTCATCGGTGGCGGCTCCGGGGGCGTGCGGGCGGCACGCATCGCGGCCGGCTACGGCGCCAGGGTCAGTCTTGCCGAAGAGTACCGGATCGGCGGCACCTGCGTGATCCGCGGCTGCGTTCCGAAGAAGCTCATGGTCTATGCCGGGCGCTTCGCCGACGAGTTCGAGGACGCGGCCGGATTCGGCTGGTCGGTGGGCGAGCCGCGCTTCGACTGGAGCGTCCTGAAAACCCGCCGGGACGCCGAGGTCTCGCGCCTCGAATCGATCTACGACACCAATCTCGAACGGGCGGGCGTCACCGTCATCGCGGAGCGGGCCGTCATCGAGGACGCGCATACGATCCGCCTCGTCGCCTCGGGGCGCCGCGTGCGGGCGAAATACATCCTCGTGGCGGTGGGCGCGTATCCGGTGAAGGTGCCGGTCATTCCCGGCGGCGATCTCGGCATCACCTCCAACGAAGTCTTCGAGCTGGAGACCTTGCCCGAGCGTATCCTCATCATCGGCGGCGGCTACATCGCGGTGGAATTCGCCAGCGTCTTCGCGCATCTCGGGTCGCGCACGACCCTGCTGCACCGGGGCGACCGCCTGCTGCGCGGGTTCGACGACGAGGTCCGCGACGCCCTCGGCCTCGCCTTCGACAAGCGCCTGGATCTCCGGCTCGACCAGACGGTGGAGCGCCTCGAACGGCGCGACAGCGGCATCTCCGCGACCCTGGGCGATGGCAGCGTCATCGAGGTCGACCAGGTCCTCGTCGCCACGGGGCGCAAGCCGGCGGTGAGCGGCCTCGGCCTGGAGAATGTGGGCATCGAGACCGACGAGAGCGGCGCGATCCCGGTGGACGCCTTCTCGCAGACCAGCGTGCCCTCGATCTACGCGGTGGGCGACGTCACCAACCGTGCCGCCCTGACGCCCATCGCCATCCGGGAGGGCCATGCCTTCGCCGAC
Organism: Methylobacterium bullatum; assembly: GCF_014845095.1. Lineage (GTDB taxonomy): Bacteria > Pseudomonadota > Alphaproteobacteria > Rhizobiales > Beijerinckiaceae > Methylobacterium > Methylobacterium bullatum. The sequence goes on from NZ_NKUG01000047.1 coordinate 15,670, forward strand.
ACCGTCTTCGGCGGCAAGCCTTGGGCGGTGAACCACGACCTCATCGCCACCGCCGTGTTCTCGACGCCCGAAATCGGCACCGTCGGCCTCACCGAGGATCAGGCGCGCGAGCGGTTCGAGGCGGTCGATATCTACAAGTCGAGCTTCCGCTCGATGAAAGCGACGCTCTCCAACAGCGCCGAGCGTGTCCTGATGAAGATCATCGTGGATTGCGCCAGCGACCGGGTGCTCGGCGTCCATATCGTCGGCCACGATGCCGGCGAGATCATCCAGGCGGTGGCCATCGCCGTGACGATGGGCGCGACGAAGGCCGATTTCGACCGGACCATCGCGGTCCATCCCACCGCGGGCGAGGAACTCGTCACCATGCGGGTGCCCGCCGTGACCAAACGGCCGGAGGGAGTGGGTTAGAGCCGCACCCCGGAACAGGGACTCGGCGCTGCCGTTGGCTTGCCAACCGACCCAGTGTCAGAGGCCCAGCGAATGACCGACAAGATGGCGGAGCCGAAGATCGAGGCCTATGACGGGCCGGCCGGCGGCTGGGGCTCGGCGCAGTCCCTCACCGAGATCCTTCTGCGGGAGGGGATCCCGGTGTCGGGCGCGGCGCTGCTGATGAAGCAGAACAAGCCGGACGGGTTCATGTGCGTGTCGTGCGCCTGGGCCAAGCCCGCCAAGCCGCTGACGTTCGAATATTGCGAGAACGGCGCGAAGGCGACGGCCTGGGAGCAGACCGCCAAGCGCTGCGGCCCCGACTTCTTCGCCAGGCACACGGTGACGGAACTCCGCGACTGGACGGATTACGCCCTGGAAGAGCAGGGCCGGCTCACGCATCCGATGCGCTACGATGCGGGCAGCGATCGTTACGTGCCGGTGTCGTGGGACGAGGCCACGGCGGCGATCGGTCGGGAATTGCGTGCCCTCGATCCGAAATCGGCGGTGTTCTACGCATCGGGAAGGGCGTCGCTGGAGACGTCCTATATGTACGGGCTCCTTGCCCGGATGTACGGCAACAACAATCTGCCCGACTCGTCCAACATGTGCCACGAGCCGACCTCCGTCGGCCTCAAGGCGTCGATCGGCGTCCCCGTGGGAACGGTGGTGCTGGAGGATTTCGACACCACCGACCTGATCCTGTTCTTCGGCCAGAATGTCGGCTCGAACGCGCCCCGGATGCTGCACCAGCTGCAGGAGGCCCGCAAACGCCGGGTTCCGATCGTCACCTTCAACCCGCTGCGCGAGCGCGGGCTCGAGCGCTTCACCAACCCACAATCGGTGGTGGAGATGGCGACGCGCCACGCCACCGAGATTTCGACGCAGTACCATCAGGTCAAGGCGGGCGGCGATCTCGCGGCGATCACCGGGATGTGCAAGGCGCTCATCGCCGCCGACCGGGAGGCGCTGGGCGTCGGACGTCCGGGCATCCTCGACCGGAGCTTCATCGACGAGCACACCCACGGGTTCGACGCCTTCGCGGCCTATTGCGAGTCACAGGATTGGGCGGCCCTCGAAGGCCGGTCGGGTCTCACCCGCACCGCCATCGAGGCGGCGGCCACCGTCTATGCCCGCGCGCGTGCCGTCATCGGAGTCTACGGCATGGGGTTGACCCAGCATCGCAAGGGCACGGAATCCGTGCAGATGCTGGTGAACCTCCTGCTCCTGCGCGGAAATATCGGGCGGAAAGGCGCCGGCCCCTGTCCGGTGCGCGGCCATTCCAACGTTCAGGGCCAGCGCACGGTGGGGATCACCGAGAAGCCGGAACTCGCGCCCCTCGATGTCCTGAAGGAGCAATACGGTTTCGAGCCGCCCCGCGAGAAGGGCCTCAACACGGTGGAGGCCTGCGAAGGTATCGTGTCCGGGGACGTGAAGGCCTTCATCAGCCTCGGCGGCAACTTCGTCCGCGCCATCCCCGAGACGGTGCGGATGGAGGAGGCATGGCGGACCATGCGCCTCACCGTGCAGATCTCGACCAAGCTCAACCGCTCGCACCTCATCAACGGTGAGGTCGCCTATATCCTGCCCTGCCTCGGCCGGATCGAGATCGACACCCAGGCAAGCGGACCGCAGGCGGTCTCGATGGAAAGCTCGACCTCGTGCTTCCATGGCTCGCGGGGCAAGACCAATCCGGTGAGCGACCAGGTCCGCTCCGAGCCCTGGATCGTCGCCGAGATCGCCAAGGCGACGCTGGAGCCGAATCCGAACGTTCCCTGGGACTCATGGGTCGGTGACTATTCCCGCATTCGCGGGGCCATGGAGGCGACCTACCCCTCGGTGTTCCACAACCTCGAAGGCCGGATGTTCGAGCCGGGCGGCATCCACAAGCCGCTGGCCGCCCGCGACCGCCGCTGGGAGACGGAGACGGGAAAGGCCAATTTCACGGTTCCGGAGGGAATCGAAGCCGATCCCGACATGCCGCTCAGGGGCGCCGACGCCCTCGACCTCATCACGTTGCGCTCGAACGACCAGTTCAACACCACGGTCTACGGCTACGACGACCGCTTCCGTGGCGTGAAGGGCACGCGGACGATCCTGTTCATGAATGCCGACGACATCGCTCGCCTGGGCTTTGCCGATGCCGAGATCGTCGACGTGACGACGGTCTCCGACGATAGGGTCCGTTCGGTGAAGGGGCTTCGCATCGTCGCCTACAACATCCCGCCAGGGAATTGCGCGGGCTACTACCCGGAGCTCAATCCGCTGATCCCGCTCTGGCACCACGACGAGCAATCGAAGACGCCGGCCGCCAAGGCGATCCCGGTGACCATCGCCCGCTCGGCCTCGACCCTTCAGGGCTGAGGCCGCCGCGTCCTCCGGCGCGATGAAGTCGGCGATGCGGGGCTCTCTTGTTTCGAGCGGCTTTCGCGCTCCATAACGGGGCATGGCAAAGAACGACGACGCGCACGACCGGCGCCAGGCGATCATCGACCGAATGCTGGAACAGGCGCTGTTTCCGGATGTCGATCGTCGCCTGCCGAGTCACGACGCCCTGCCGGAGGACATGCGCGAGACGGTGGATCGCCTGCTCGCCAAGGCCGAAGCGCAGCGGGCGCGCCGCCTGACCTACGAGGATCTGGAGGAGGCCCTGCCGCCGCGCGACGTGACGGCCGAGGATCTCGAGGCGATCTTCTGGATCCTGTCGGAACACGGCATCGCCGTGGAGGACGGGGAAGGGGAGTAGGGCGAGGCAGCCGCTCCCGCGTAAGGAGCGAGCGTGCCGTCCTCGACGAGTCCGGAGAAACGCAGTCTTAACGGGAACTCGTCCAAACTTGGTTGTAGACCAATTTCTGGACGACTCTTCCGTGATCGAGCGGCGCACGACGATCGATGCCATCCGTGGTCTCTGCCTCGTCAACATTTTCGTCAATCATCTCGATGGCGGCTATCTCTTCCACCTCTCGCCGTCCCGCCTCGGCTTCTCCGACAGTTCGGAGGTGTTCGTCCTGCTCAGCGGGATCTCGACGTCGCTCGCTTTCTCGAAGCGCCCGCATCCGGTGGACGTCGCCGGGCTCGTCAGACCCCTGTGGGTGCGGGCCATGCGGCTGCACACGTTCAATATTGCCCTGATTCTCGCCACCCTCGCCCTGCTCGCGCTCATTCTGGAAATCCGCGGGCCGATCGGCGAGGTCACGGGCGACGCGGCCTTGCTGCGCGACCACGGCCCCTGGACGATGTTCTGGCATGCGGTGACGTTCCGTCAGACCGTCGGCTATTCCAGCGTCCTGCGCCTGTACGTAGTGCTGATGCTGATCGCACCCGTCCTGCTGCGCCTGGCCGCGTGGCGCTGGTGGGCCCCGATCCCGCCCGCGCTGATCACCTGGGCCATCGCCGGCCATTTCGATCTCGTCTTGCCCAACAGTCTGTCCGGCCAACCCTTCGCCCTGACCATCCTGCCCTGGACCCTCCTGTTCGCGACAGGGATCGCCCTCGGCCGGGCGATGACGCTGGACGTCCCGTTGCCCCATAGCGGCTCGGCGCTTGCCCTATCCCTGGCCTACCTCGCCACATACCCGATGCTCGCCGCGATCGTGATCCGCGTCTCGCCGGACGCCCTCGAATGGGCGGAGCATCGCAACGCGTCGTTCTGGTTCGGCGCCAGCAAAACCTACCAATCGCCGCTGCGTTTCCTGCATGTGATGGCCCTGGCCTATGTCGTCGCCGCCGCGCCGCGAGCGCCGCTCATCCGCCTGTTGTATCGGATGGGGCCCGATCACCCTCTCAGTCGCCTCGGCCGGAATTCCCTTCTCGTCTTCACCGTCGGAGCCGTCGCAGCCGTGGCGGTGAGCGAAATGCTCCATCTCGTCAGGATCCACGTCACCGACGTCCTCGCCGCGAGGATCGCCATCGAGTTGGCGCTGACAGGCATCTTCATTCGCGCCGCGCTCTGCCTCTCACCCAAGGCCTCGCGCCCAGGTCGATCCGCTCCGGCGGTCCCCGCCATGGCGTGAGGCCCGAGGAACCCGGCCGCCTTCGGTCTCGCCCCCTCGATGTCACGGGCGAGGAACCCGCTCGCCGTTCCGCCGTCTCGCCGTGGCGATGACCTCGCGCGCGGGGCAGCCCGTCGATCCGAAGCGCTCGCTTCTCTCCGAGAACCGCTCTATAAGCCGCGCTCTTCGCAAAGGATTCCCCCTTTCGTGAAGCCGGCCGAGAGGTGGACGGGAGATCATCATGGGCGAGCGTTGGACATCGAAGACCGGTTGGACGCCGACATCCTGGCGCAACCTGCCGATCCAGCAGGTACCGGCCTATCCGGATGCCGCTGCGCTCCAGACGGTCGAGACCCAGCTCGCCAGCTTTCCGCCCCTGGTTTTTGCAGGTGAGGCGCGCAAGCTGAAATCCGCGCTCGCCCGCGTCTCCACCGGGGAAGCCTTCCTGCTGCAGGGCGGCGATTGCGCCGAGAGCTTCGACGAGCATTCGGCCGACAACATCCGCGATTTCTTCCGCGTCTTCCTGCAGATGGCGCTGGTGCTCACCTTCGCGGGCGGGTCGCCGGTGGTGAAGGTCGGGCGCATCGCCGGGCAGTTCGCCAAGCCGCGCTCCTCGCCCACCGAGACGATGGATGGCGTGAGCCTGCCGAGCTACCGGGGCGACATCGTCAACGGCATCACCTTCTCGGAGGAGGCGCGCATCCCCGATCCGCGCCGGCAGTTGGAGGCGTACCGCCAGTCGGCGGCGACGCTCAACCTGCTGCGTGCCTTCGCGACCGGCGGCTATGCCAATCTCGAGAACGCGCACCGCTGGATGCTCGGCTTCGTCAAGGACAGCCCGCAATCCTCGCGCTACCAGGACGTGGCGGAGCGGATGAGCGACGCCCTCGACTTCATGCGCGCCATCGGCATCAACCCCGAGACGCACCAGGAGGTCCGCACCACGGATTTCTTCACGAGCCACGAGGCGCTGCTGCTGGGCTACGAGGAGGCGCTGACCCGCGTCGATTCCACCAGCGGCGACTGGTACGCCACGTCGGGCCACATGCTCTGGGTCGGCGACCGCACCCGCCAGGCCGACCATGCGCATATCGAGTATGCGCGCGGCATCAAGAACCCGATCGGGCTGAAATGCGGGCCGTCGATGACCTCGGAAGGGCTGATCAAGCTGATCGATCAGCTCAACCCGGAGAACGAAGCGGGCCGCCTGACCCTGATCTGCCGCTTCGGCGCGGACAAGGTCGGCGAGCATCTGCCCGGTCTGATCCGGACGGTGGAGCGCGAGGGCCGCAAGGTCGTGTGGGTCTGCGACCCGATGCACGGCAACACCATCTCGGCCGGCCGCTACAAAACGCGTCCGTTCGAGCGGGTGATGACGGAGATCGAGGGCTTCTTCGGCGTCCACCGGGCGGAGCAGACCATCGCCGGCGGCATCCATCTCGAGATGACCGGCAAGAACGTGACGGAATGCACCGGCGGCGCCCGCGCGCTGACGGCCGACGACCTGCAGGATCGCTACCACACCTATTGCGATCCCCGCCTGAATGCGGAGCAGGCCCTGGAAGTCGCGTTCCTCACGGCCGAACTGGTGAAGCGCGAGCGCGCCGAGATCGTCCGCCCGCGCCTCGACGCCGCCGAATAACGTCGAACCAAGGCCCGCATACGAAAGAAGCCCTCTCTCCCGGCAAGGGACAGAGGGCTTTTCCATGCCATATCCGCCGCGACGCCATCGCGCCGGCGGATGGCCTCGTCCCAATGCGGCTCAGTGCAGCCAGGGCGTGAAGAAGTAGATCAGCAGAATGATCGGCAATGGGATGCCGATCAACCACAGCAAACCGCCCTTCATCATGGTCGTACTCCAACTCTATCCTCGTTTGTTCAACGGAATGTGAGCGGGTCCGGTTCCTGGATCGTCTACAGAACCTCGCGGACGTTCCGGCCGTTGCGCTCGTAGAAGAACGGGATCGGCAGGTAAGGCGCGAACCCGCCGGCGATCTGCACCTCCAGCTCGTCGAGGACCACGCGGGTGATTCGCGGCAGGTCGAGTTCCCGCGCCTCGGCGAAGCTCACCCAGGCGAGTTCCACGAGTTCGGATGTCGGCGTGACGATCCCCGGCTGTTCGGCGGCCACGGCCTTGCGGTCGATGGTGAAGAAGCGCGTGTCGAACCGGCGCGGCCGGCCCGGCGGCGTGATCGCCCGCGCCACGAGGTGGAGCGCTTCGAGGTCGGGCATCACACCGAACTGCTTGAACGCCTGCCAGCTTCCCTCCGGCACGGTCTCGGGCGGGCCGTATTCGGTGGTGCCGAGGAAGAGGCCGGTCTCCTCATGGGTCTCGCGGATCGCCGCCAGGGCGAGCGCCCGCCCGAGGGAGTGCGAAGCGCGGGGCACGCGTTTCACCAGGGCGTCCTCGGCCCGGGACGAGAGGGCACCGGCCACGCTCATGCGCCGGTCGCCGGGCTCGATCCGCCCGCCGGGGAAGACGAACTTTCCGGGCATGAAGGCGAGGCCCTCATGCCGCTTGCCCATCAGGAACTTGGGATGCCGCGCCGTGCGGTCGATGATGATGAGGGTCGCCGCGTTGCGGGGCCGCAGAGCGGCGGCGCGCCTGGGGGATTCAGGCGCGGCCGAGGCCGGGGGTAGGATTGTCGCTTGGTCCAAGCTGAACCTCCTCGGAGCGGGCAATTGCCACGCTTGGGCCAGTCGGTAGCGTGGCAAAGCCCCCCATGCCAAGGGCGTACTGCAATCCGACCACCGCGCCCTTCACCGGCTGCAGCAGGGCAAGGGCCGATCCGAGGGTGACGATCGGCCAGAACGAGAGCTGAAACCACAACGGCACGTCGTAATTCGTCTCGAGCTCGAGGATGAAATACCCGACGATGTGTCCGATGATGAAGATCACAACATAGGGAGGAAGGTCATCCGCCCGGTGGTGGTGGAATTCAAGCCCGCACGCGTCGCAGGCCGGGCGGACCTTCAGGAACTTGCCGAAGAGCTTGCCCTCGCCGCAATGCGGGCAGCGGCACACGAAGCCACGCGCCATGGATTTGACGAGGCCGATGCGCTCACCGGGCAGGGACTCGACGCTCGCTGTCATGGCTTCCCTACTTTCTGCTTCAAATCTCGAACGCCGCAACCTCTTCCCGAGGTGCCCGCGAAGCGGGCCTCGAAGGAGCCCTCCAGCCACCACTGAGCCAGCTGGAGCCCTCCTTCGAAGCCGCTGACGCGGCACCTCAGGATGAGGGGAGCGGTAGGGAGAGATGAACGCTCAACGTTCAGTGACCCTACACCAGCCGCCCTAGCGGCGCGACCCGCGGTGGCGCGACCCGGAGTTGCGGATGCCGGCGGGCCTGCCGGGCGGTCCGGCCTTGTGGAAACTCGGCGAGCGCGGAGATCTTGCCCCCCCGGCCCCGGGCCTCGTCTGGCCTTCGGAGAGCAGTTCGAAGCGCAGGGCGCCGGCCACGGCCGCCGCCTCCACCAGCCTCACCTCCACCCGGTCGCCGAGGCGATGGGTCTCGCCGCTGCGCGAGCCGACCAGGGCGTGGCGGGCCTCGTCGTGGTGGTAGAAATCGTTGCCGATGGTGGAGATCGGCACGAAGCCGTCGGCACCGGTCTCGTCGAGCTTGATGAACAGCCCGGCGCGGGTGACGCCCGAGATCTGGCCGGTGAAGGTGGCCCCGACCCGGTCGGCGAGGTGATGCGCGATGAGCCGGTCGATGGTCTCGCGCTCGGCCGCCATGGCGCGACGCTCGGCGGCCGAGATCTGCTCCCCGATCTGGTCCAGGGCGCCCACCGTCACGTCGGAGGACAGGCCGTCCGATCCCAGCCGGCAGGCGGCGATCAGCGCCCGGTGAACGATGAGGTCGGCATAGCGCCGGATCGGCGAGGTGAAATGGGCGTAGCGCCGGAGATTCAGGCCGAAATGCCCGAGATTCTGCGCGGCATAGACGGCTTGCGCCTGCGAGCGCAGCACGACCTCGTTGATGAAGATCGCGTGCTCGGTCTCGGCCACGGAGCCGAGGATGCGGTTGAACAGGGCGGGGCGGAGTGCCCCTTCCTTGGGGATCTTGATGCCGATCGAGGCCAGAACCTCGCCGAGCGCGCGCATCTTCTCCAGGGCCGGCTCGTCATGGACCCGGTAGATCAGCGGCTGCTTGGCCTGTTCCAGGGTCTCGGCGGCGGCCACGTTGGCCTGGATCATGAACTCCTCGATGAGCCGGTGCGCGTCGAGGCGGGCCGGCACCACCACCCGGTCCACGGCCCCGTCCGGCGTCAGCAGCACCTTCCGCTCGGGCAGGTCGAGGGCGAGGGGGCCGCGGGCCTCGCGCGCCGCCGTCAGAGCCGCGTAGGCGGCCCAGAGCGGGCGCAGGATCGGCTCCAGCAGCGGCGCGGTCGTCTCGTCGGTGAATCCGTCGATGGCCGCCTGCGTCTGGGCGTAGGACAGCTTGGCGCGCGAGCGCATCATCACCCGGTGGAAGCTGTGGCGCTTCTTCACTCCGTCGGGGCCGATCACCATGCGCACCGCGATGGCGGGGCGATCCTCCTTTTCCCTCAGCGAGCAGAGATCGTTGGAGATGCGCTCCGGCAGCATCGGGACGACGCGGTCGGGGAAATAGACCGAGTTGCCGCGCAGCAGCGCCTCGCGGTCGAGGGCCGAGCCGGGGCGGACATAGGCGGCCACATCGGCGATGGCGACGGTTACGACGAAGCCGCCCTGATTGGCCTCGTCCGGGTCCGGCACCGCCATCACGGCGTCGTCATGGTCCTTGGCGTCGGGGGGGTCGATGGTCAGGAGCGGCTCGGCGCGCCAATCCTCGCGTCCCTTCATCCCCACTGGCTCCACAGCGTCGGCCTCGGCCAGGGTGTCGGCGGCGAAGACGTGGGGGATGTGGTGGAGATGCAGGGCGATCAGGCTCACCGCGCGCTCGGAGCCGAGCGACCCGAGGCGCTCGGTGACGCGCCCTCGCGGCAGGCCGAACCGGCTCTCGCTGACGAGGCTGACGCTGACAAGGTCGCCGTCCCGCGCCTCGCCTTCCTCGCCGGCAGGAATCGCGATCTCGCGGCCCTGCGCCCGCTTTTCAACAGGCACGATGCGTCCGCCGTCGGGGCCGGAGCGGTAGACGCCGAGCACCTCCGCCTTGTTCTTGCCGATCACCTTGATGACACGGCCGGAATAGCGCCCGCTCTCGCCGGGAATGAGTTCGACGCGCAGAAGGGCGCGGTCGCCGATACCGGGCGCGGCACGGCCGGGTTTCTTGCCGTTGCGCGGTGACGAGACAAGGATCTTCGGGGGCGGACCCTTGGCGTGGTCCCATTCCACGGGAACCGCGAAGAAATCGCCGTCGCGATCCCGCGACTTGATATCGGCCAACGTCACCGGCGGCAGCCGGCCGGGCGGAACCAACCCGGCCCGCCCGCGCTCGATCTCCCCTTCCTCCTCGATCTCCTTGAGGATGCGCTTCAAGCCGATGCGGTCGGCACCCTTGATGTCGAAGGCCGCGGCGATCTCGCGCTTGCCGACCTTATCGGTCGCCTGCGCGATGAAGGCGAGGATCTGCTCGCGGGAGGGAAGGGCGCTCTGCCCGGGGTTGGGATTGATGCGTCTGGCCAAATGTCTCTGGGCTCGAACTCGTATAACGCGCCGCTCATGTCTTGGCGGCGAGAGGTCGAAAGGCCTCAGGCTCGGGCCTTTCCACATCCGTCAACATGGGACCGCGCGAGGCCGGGGGCAATGTTCTTCCGATGTTCATCAACCGGTGGACGCGGAACCGACGATCCGCTCCACCCCGGCATCGATGTCGAAACCCGGATCGGTGATGTCGGCGAGGCTGAACGGGCAGGCGACCGGCAGCGTGAACGAGACCCGGGTCTCCGAGGCACGAAGCTCGGGGGCCTCCGCCTCGCAGACGGCCAAGGTCCAGATCCCGTCTATCTTCAACCCCGCCACCGCCGACGGGTCCGAAGCGAGCGCAGCATGGGCGCGCCTCGCCTCGTCACGCCAGCGAAGACTCGCCGCGTCGTCGGAGATCAGCGCCGCCTTCACGAGGCTGGCGAGAAGGGTCTGAAGAATCGTCGTCATTGCTGCGGCCTCCGGCATCATGGAGGGTCAACGCGCAAGACCCGCGCCGGGCCTCGCATCGGCGGTTTCCCGGCACGGAGCATTACCCTCAGAGCCTGTTTGAGTCGCTTTTCCAACGCTTTAACTCATCCTGAAGTGCCGCGTAGTGGCCTCGAAGGAGGCTTCCAGACATCGTGCGCCAACTGGAGGGCTCCCCCAAAGCCCGCTGACGCGGGCTCCTCAGGATGAGGCGGTCTGCTGGGATGCTCGACTCTGGCGTGAGCATCCGCTGAGAAATCCAATCGAACAGGCTTTCAATACGGGGTGCCCTTGGCGCGCTGCGCCTTCAGGGCCTCGGCGTGCCAGACGAGCTCGTCGAGGAACCGCTTGGCGGCCTTCGAGAGCCATTCCTCCTGCGGCACGCCCTCTTCGTCGAGCGCCTTGTGGATGCGGGGGATCGGCAGCAGCGACGCGATGCTCGGCGCGCCGAGCTCGGCCATCATCGCCCGGAGCTGCATCGCCGCCCGTACCCCACCATATTGACCGGCCGAGTAACAGACGATGGCCGAGGGCCGCCAGAAATACTCTTCGAGGAAATGATCGAGCGTGTTCGAGAGGGCCGGCGGGATCGAGTGGTTGTACTCGGCCGAGACGACCACGAACGCATCCGACCGGCGGTAGAGCGTGGCAAGGTCGTCCAGCACCGGAGGCGCCTCGCCCTTGGGATATTCCTTGTACATCTTGTCGAGAAGCGGAAGCTTCAACTCGGCCGGGTCCACCAGCGGAGCTTCGATGCCGCGCTCCTGCAGGCGCGCCACGAGGAATCGCGCCGCGCGCAATCCCTGACGTTCGCTGCGGACGGAGCCGAGGATGACGGGGATCACGAGGGACATGGCGCTGCTCCGGCGAAGATGAATGCGGTGGGTTCATCGTAACGCCACAGGTGAAGGCTGTCGCGTCCTCGCGACCGGACCCGCCGGACCTTTACGGTCCGGGCCGATCCTCACCCTTCGTCAGGCCGCGTTGAGGCAGCACTTCTTGTACTTCTTCCCGCTTCCGCACGGGCAGGGATCGTTGCGGCCGATCTTCACCGGATTGCGGATCGGGAGGCCCGCCCCCTCGGCGGTCCAGGCCAAGGCCCCGATGGGATCGTCGAACGTGCCGTAATTCTGTCCGTCGAACCGCTGCAGGTCGCTCGGCTTCGCGGTCGCCCGGCGCAGGGTGGTGTGAAACCACCCTGCATCGCTGAACTCGTCGCTCAGACGCCCGTCGGCCCTGGCCGCCGTGCTCCGCAGGGCAAGGTCGGCGAAACCGAGAAGCGCGATGGTCTCCTCCCAGCCGACCCAGGCGATGTCGCCCTCGACGGCGGCGCGCTTGTCGTCGAACCGCACGAGGAGATCGTGGGTCTGGGTCCGGTCGATCCGTCCGATCTGGGTCAGGTAGGCGAGGGCGGCGAAGACTTCGTAGCGGGCAAAGCCGTCCACCGTCGAATCGAGCAGCAGCGCATGCATCGGCGCCACGTCGCCGTCGAAGAGGCTGGTGAGCATCTTCGCCATGGTGATGGTGAGGGCGTCGCCGAGGAGCGCGTCCAGCCCATCGGAATCCTCGCGCCGCAGGATGGTGAGAAGCGGGAGGAAGGCCCGCGTCTCGCCGGCCGCCGCCAGGACGTGTACTCCCCAGAACAGCAGGTTGCCCTGCGCCTCGTCGAGCTCCTTGCCCTCCGCCGCCATGCCGAGAACGGCGAGGACCGGCTCGGCGATGTCGGCGGGGCTCGCCAGGGCCTCAAGCATCGCCGCCTTCGGCAGATGCTTGGCGGCCGACAAGACGTCGATCAGTTCCTGGTTCGCCATGTGGTCGGCTTCCTTGTCTGGAGTTCCGAGCGCCGTTTCAAAGCCTGTCTGATCGGATTTTTCGGTGGCTGCTCATGCTCGAGTCGATCATCGAAGCAGACAACCTCAGCCTGAGGTGCCTTTGCCCCGGCGAAGGGCCTCGAAGCAGGCCTCCAGAGGCCGGTGCGTGATCTGGAGCCCTCCTTCGAGGCCGCTACGCGGCATATCAGGATGAGGTAAGGCCTTGGAAAAACACCTCAAACAAGCTCTCACCCCCTCAAAGTCGCGCCGGTCTTGCGGGCGACCTCGGCGACGATCTTGGCCGTCACGGCCTCGATCTCCGTGTCGGTAAGGGTCCGCTCCACCGGTTGGAGCCTCACCGCGATGGCGACGGATTTCGCGCCCTCGGGGATGCCCGTCCCCTCGTAGATGTCGAAGACGTCGATCCCGGCGATGAGCTTGCGCTCGGCAGCTTGCGCCGCCTTCACCACGTCGCCCGCCGCCACGTCGCGCCCGACGACGAAGGCGAAGTCGCGCGAGATCGGCTGGAAGTCGGAGAGGGCCAGCGCGGGCTTCACCTTGGTGGGGCGGTATTTCGGCAGGGGGATCGTATCCAGGGTGATCTCGAAGGCCACGAGCGTGCCCTTCAGGTCCAGAGCCTTCATCACGCGGGGGTGGATCTCGCCGAAATAGCCGATCTGGTTCTTCGGCCCGAACTGCATCGTGCCGGAGCGTCCGGGATGAAGCCAGCCGGGGCCACCCGCCACGATCTGGAGGCCGCCGGTCGGCACGCCCAGCGCCGTGAGGAGCGCCAGGGCGTCGGCCTTGGCCTCGAACGCATCGACGGTGGCGGCGGCCCCCGCCCAATGGCGGCCGGCGCCCTCGTGGCGTGCCGTTCCCCGGCGAATGGCCGTGGCGCGGATCGACTGGCCCTCGGGCTGGTCGGTCTCGAAACACTGGCCGACCTCGAACAGGGCGACGTCGCCGTAGCCGCGGTCGGCATTGCGCTGGGCCGCCCGGAGCAGGCCGGGCACCAGGCTCGGGCGCATGTCGGAGAGATCGGCGGCGATGGGGTTGGCCAGCGCCAGATCCGCCTTGCCGCCGCCGAACAGGACGGCGTCGTCATGCGGGATGAACGACCACGTCACCGCCTCCACGAGGCCGCGCGTGGCCAGCGCCCGCTTGGCGAGACGCGTGCGCTTCTGCAGGGGGGTCAGCGTCGCCTTGGCGATGGCGGCATCACCGCGCGTCAGTGGCTTCGGCTCGATCCGGTCGAGGCCGGCGATGCGGATGATCTCCTCCACGAGATCGGCCTTGCCTTCCACATCCGGGCGCCAGGACGGGGTGAGAACCTTCACCCGCTCGCCCGAGCCGGCCACGTGAAACCCGAGGGTCTCCAGCGTCACCTTCATCTCGGCGCGGGACAGCTCGATCCCGGCGAGCCGGCGGGTCTCGGTCCAGGGAAAATCGATGACACGCTCGGTCTCGGGCAAGTCACCGGCGATCACCGCCTCGCTCGGCGTGCCGCCACAGATCTCGACGACCATGCGGGTGGCCAGATCCAGCCCCGGCAGGGCGAAGACGGGGTCGACGCCGCGCTCGAAGCGGTAGCGGGCATCGGTGATGATGCCGAGACGCCGGCCGCTCTGGGCGATGTTCGCCGAATCCCACAGGGCGGATTCGATGATGACGTCCACGGTGCCGTCGTCGCAGCCGGAGGCCTCGCCGCCGATGATGCCGCCGATGGATTCGGGGCCGTTCTCGTCGGCGATGACGACGATGCCGTCATCGAGCGCATAGGTCTTGCCGTCGAGGGCCTTCAGGCTCTCGCCGTCGCGGGCGCGACGGACCGTGAGAGCGCCCTTCACCTTGGCCGCGTCGAAGACGTGGAGCGGGCGTCCGCGATCGAAGGTGAGGTAATTGGTGATGTCCACGAGCGCGTTGATCGGGCGGAGGCCGATGGCGCGCAGGCGGGCCTGCATCCAGTCGGGGGAGGGGCCGTTCTTCACGCCGCGCACGAGGCGCAGGGCGAAATACGGGCACAATCCCTTATCGAGGGGCTCGAAATCGAGGGCGACCGGCACGGGGCACTCGCCCTCGCCACGCACAGGCGGCATCGGCTCGCGCTTCAACACGCCGATGCCGGCAGCCGAAAGATCGCGGGCGATGCCGTGGATCGAGGTACAATCCGGGCGGTTCGGGGTGAGGTTGATCTCGATGACCGGATCGTCGAGCCCGGCATAGAGCGCGTAGGCCTGGCCGGTCGGGGCGTCCGCTGGAAGATCGAGGATGCCGCTGGAATCCTCGCCGAGGCCGAGTTCGGCGCCCGAGCACAGCATGCCGAGGCTCTCGACGCCCCGGATGTTGCCGACCGCCAAGGTCTTGTCGAGACCGGGCACGTAGGTGCCGGGGGGCGCGAACACCGTCTTCATCCCGGCGCGCGCATTCGGCGCACCGCAGACGACCTGCACGGGCTGCCCGTCGCCGGCATCCACGGTGCAGACACGCAAACGGTCGGCGTTGGGGTGCTGTTCGGCCGTGAGCACATGGGCGACGACAAAAGGCGCGAGCGCCGCCGCCTTGTCCTCGATGCCTTCGACTTCGAGGCCGATCCGCGTCAGCGTCTCGGAGATGTTCTCCAGAGACGAGTCGGTGTCGAGGTGCTCCTTGAGCCAGGAGAGGGTGAATTTCATTTTCTTCTCGCCTGGAAGAGGAGGTGAACGGCTAGGGTCTGACGGTCTGGGCCGGTCAAACCCTCTAAGCGCGAGACGACACTTCTTGCCCGATCAAGATGTTCCTTGACCGCGGCCAGCTCGAACAGGTTGCTCCGGGGAGGCGAATAATCCGCAATCATGCGCGCCTCCTGAAGCTGGATCAGGTCGGTTCCGATGTCCCGTAGAGCGATCGTCTGCTTCAACGGGCCATTCGTCTGGAATGCATTCTTCATCGGGCCATGATCGATGCCGCGATAGACGCGTTCGAAATCAGCGGAGTTGGTATCGCCGCCGGGCAGCATCTCGGAAGCACAAAGCCACATGAGGGCATGGAAAGCCGCATAGTAGGCCGAGCTAACGGCCCGCCGCTTCGCCGCACCGCTACGGGGGTTCTGTTCGACCAGAGCTTCCGCCTGATCCAACATGAGATCGACCATCGACGCCATGGATCAGTCTATATCGCTCTCAGTCTGCTTTTCGCTGGCGACATCGTTCTTCAACAAGATGAAGCGATCCTCTCCTCGGCTGATGAGAGCAGACCTCAAGATATGGCTGGCATTCAGCAGCGGATCGGGCTTCGTATCTGGCCGACGTTGATAACGAGCGACGATCTTGATGACCGGATCTCCGTCAAAATCCGAACTGGAGACGGCTTCGGCCCCCAGGAACCCGGCCTCGGGAACCTGCTCGCGCAGAACCTCGGACACCAGTCTGGTAATCTCCTGATCGGTCATCGATCGCTCCATGCCCATCAACTCGTCAGCCCGGCCACCAAGCTCGGGATGTCCAACGGGCGGAAGCCGTAATGCTCCAGCCATCGCACATCCGCCTCGAAGAACGGGCGCAGGTCGGGCGTGCCGTATTTCAGCATCGCGATCCGGTCGATGCCCATGCCGAAGGCGAAGCCCTGGACGAAATCCGGGTCGTAGCCGCAATTCCTGAGCACGTTCGGATGGACCATGCCGCAGCCGAGAATTTCGAGCCAGTCGGTGCCCTCGCCGAAGCGGATCTCGCCGCCTTTGCGCGAACACTGGATATCGACCTCCGCCGACGGCTCGGTGAAGGGGAAGAAGGACGGCCGGAACCGCATCTTCACCGCATCGACCTCGAAGAAGGTGCGGCAGAACTCCTCCAGCACCCATTTCAGGTTGGCGATGGTGGCGCTCTTGTCGATCACCAGCCCCTCGACCTGATGGAACATCGGGGTGTGGGTCTGGTCGGAATCGTGGCGATAGGTGCGGCCGGGGCAGATCACGCGGATCGGCGGCTCCTGGGACCGCATGGTGCGGATCTGGACCGGAGACGTATGGGTGCGCAGCACCTTGCGCTGGCCGTTGCGGTCGGGCGCCAGGAAGAACGTGTCGTGCATCTCGCGCGCCGGATGGCCGGGCGGGAAGTTGAGGGCGGTGAAGTTGTAATCGTCGGTCTCGATGTCCGGGCCTTCGGCCACTGAGAAGCCCATATCGGCGAAGATCGCGGTGATCTCGTCCATGACCTGGCTGATCGGATGGATGCGCCCGCGCGCTTCCGGCGCCTCGCGCACCGGCAGGGTCACGTCGATCCGCTCCGCCGCGAGGCGGGCTTCGAGGGCTGCTTCGGCCAGTGCCTCGCGCCGCGTGGCGATGGCGCCCTGGACCCTGTCGCGCAGGCCGTTGATGAGCGGACCGCGCTCCTTGCGCTCGTCCGGCGTCATGCTGCCGAGGGTCTTCAGCAGGTCGGAGATCGAGCCCTTCTTACCGAGCGCCGCGACGCGCACGGCATCGAGGGAGGCCTCGTCGGACGCGCTCCCGACCTGTCCGAGCAGATCGCCTTCGAGGGTTTCGAGATCGGTCATCGGTTCAAACCACCGGTTGGCATCTGGCCTTCGGATCGTGTGCGGCCCCCGCGAGCGGTTTTGCGGGTAAGCGCCGCCAATGCAAGCGCGCCTGCCGACGATCCTTTGCGAAAAACGAAGGCGCGGCACCTTTCGGTCCGCGCCTTTCGCATCGACGAATGAGAGGGCGTGTGAACGCGCCTCAGGCAGCCTTACGGATCAGGCAGCCTTGGCGAGGTCCGGGAGAGCGGCCTTGGCCTTCTCCACCACCACCGCGAAGCTGGCCGGCTCGTGAATGGCGAGCTCGGACAGGGCCTTGCGGTCCACCTCGATGCCGGACTTCGCGAGACCGTTGATGAAGCGCGAATAGGTCAGGCCGTGCTCGCGGACAGCGGCGTTGAGGCGCTGGATCCAGAGAGCGCGGAACGTGCGCTTCTTGTTCTTACGATCGCGGTAGGCATACTGCATGCCCTTCTCGACCGCCTGCTTGGCGATCCGGATCGTATTCTTGCGCCGGCCGTAATAGCCACGGGCGGCCTTGAGGACTTTCTTGTGCTTTGCGTGACTGGTCACGCCGCGCTTGACGCGGGCCATGGGTTCTCTCCTGGATTACGAAAACAGTATCGGCTGCGGCGAAGGATTACCGGCTGTTGGGCAGGAAATACTTCTTCACGTTGGCAGCATCGCCCTCGAACAGGGTGGTGGTGCCGCGCAGGTTGCGGATCTGCTTCGTCGTCCGCTTGATCATTCCGTGGCGCTTGCCGGCCTGGGCATACATAACCTTGCCGGTGCCGGTGATCTTGAAGCGCTTCTTCGCGCCCGACTTGGTTTTCAGCTTGGGCATTTGGCTCTCCTGAACGCGCATGCCCTCCGACCCTGGGACAGGTCGAAGGCGTGCGCTCGGTTGATGCTTCTGATGGAGCAGCACGAACCGCCACGGCAGCCCTATCGGCCGGGCGGTTCAACGCGAGGGGGCGTATGACAGAAAAGAGACGTGGTTTCAATGGCGGCCGTGCTCGTCGAGCCGTCTCCCCGTCCGCACGATCCCGTCTCGAAACGACGGTGACCGGATTTTCCATGGAAATGCGGCGTCCGGTTGCTTGACAGGCCGGGGTGCGGAAACTAGACCCCCGACACCGCCGGAAACGGGGCGGGACGCCGTGCGGGCGTAGCTCAGTTGGTTAGAGTGCCGGCCTGTCACGCCGGAGGTCGCGGGTTCGAGTCCCGTCGCCCGCGCCACGTCCATCATCGACCCGCATCATGTGGGACGATCCGAATGCCAAGCTACCCAGATACGCGGGCGTAGCTCAGTTGGTTAGAGTGCCGGCCTGTCACGCCGGAGGTCGCGGGTTCGAGTCCCGTCGCCCGCGCCATTCACACAACCCAAATCACCGAACGTGCAGCCTCGATACGGGTCGCGCCGGGGATACACTCGACACGGGACGTTCGCGCCCTAGCCTTTTCCCGAGCGCAACTCGCGAAATGGGCTGTCCGAACCATGGCAGGCTTCTTCTTCCTGTATTTCACCGCCTGCATGGCGAATGCGCCGGAAACCTGCGAATCGAAGCGGCTGCCGCTCGATGTCGCCGATGCGAGGGGCTGCATCCGCGTGGCACAGCCGCAGTTGGCGCGGTGGATCGACACCCATCCCGACTACCGTATCACAGCGTGGCGCTGCGGTTCGCCGCCCCGGGAGCTCGGAACGCGGATCTGACGGGATCGGCGCCGGGTTCGAGCTTCGCCTGAATCCATCCGCACAAACACCACGCGTGGCGGATCGGATACACCCGCCCGTCCAACGACCCGGTTCGTCCCGCCGCCGCGATTTCGCCCCATCGGACCGGGATGGCGGAGCCGACGACACCGCAGCGCAGCGAACCGGCACCGAGCGATGATCCCCTTTTCCATGTCTCCCATTCTGTCGCGGCTATGCGCCGTCGTCCTCGTGGGGAGCCTACTGACGCTCGGCGGCTGCGGCGGGCCGACGATCCTGCCCGAGGCCGACAACCTCACCAGCCCGGTGATCCTGGACGAGGGTGCCGCCGCCGCGGCGATCTCCCGCTACAGGGCGTCGCACGGCCTCGGCCCGGTGGTGCTGGATTCCAGCCTGATCAGGGCGGCCTCCTACCAGGCGGAATCCAATGCCAAGGCCGGCAGGCTCAGCCACGAGATCGGCGGCACCTTCGAGTCGCGCATGGCGCGGGCGGGATTCGGCCGCTCCTTCGCGGCCGAGAACCTCAGCGCCGGCTCCAACACCTTCGACGAGGTGCTCGCTCGCTGGAAAAATTCGTCCGAGCACAACAAGAACATGCTGATGCCTCAGCTGAAGCGGATCGGCATCGCCCGCGTCGATGCGCCGGGTACGCGCTACAAGCGCTTCTGGGCCCTGGTCCTCGCAGGAAACTGAAGCGCATCCGTCCTCGCAGCGCGGCTCAATCCGTGAGCTGATCCGACTCGGTCAACCCGTCCTGGATGCTGCGGATGATCGTGCGCATCTCGGGGATCATCGCGATGGCCCTGGCGATCCGCAAAGCCTCCTCGCGGGTCATGAGGCCGGTCGCCTCCCGCTTCTCCGCCTCGTCGGAAAAGTAGGTCCAGGCCACGGCGGCCCCGTCCGCATCCTCGATACAGAAACTCTCGACCTTCTCGACGACGAGCCAGGGTGTGGGGAAGCCGCGCGCGGTCATCGCTGGTCTCTGTAGCCGGGGAGGGGCAAGGGAACGGGAAGAGGCGTGGTGGGCGGTGACGGGCTCGAACCGCCGACCCTCTCCGTGTAAAGGAGACGCTCTACCAACTGAGCTAACCGCCCGATGCGCGCCGCATCGTTAATCCAAGCATCGTCGGGATGGCAACCCTCAGCGGGCCACAAAGAAAAGGCCCCGGAGCGTACTCCGGGGCCTTTCCATTTTCAAAGCACCCTATCGCCTAATGGGCGATCACGGTGGCGGGCTCGTCCTCGCCGACGACGGGACGGCGCGGCGAGGGGAGGGGCTCCTCCCACTCGATCGGCACCGGCTGCCGCACGAGGGCGTGCTTCAGCACCTGATCCATCCGCGAGACCGGGATGATCTCCATCCCGTTCTTCACGCTGTCGGGCACCTCGGCGATGTCCTTGGCGTTTTCCTCGGGGATGAGGACGGTCTTGATCCCGCCGCGCAGAGCCGCGAGCAACTTCTCCTTGAGGCCGCCGATTGGCAGGATGCGGCCACGCAGGGTGACCTCTCCGGTCATCGCCACATCCTTCCTCACCGGGATGCCGGTGAGGGTGGAGATGATGGCGGTGGCCATGCCGATACCGGCAGACGGACCGTCCTTCGGGGTCGCCCCTTCGGGAACGTGGACGTGGATGTCGCGACGCTCGAACAGCGGAGGCTCGATGCCGAAGTCGACGGCCCGGGAGCGGACATAGCTTGCCGCAGCCGAGATCGACTCCTTCATCACGTCACGCAGGTTGCCCGTGACCGTCATCTTGCCCTTGCCGGGCATCATGACGCCTTCGATCGTCAGCAACTCGCCGCCGACCTCGGTCCAGGCGAGCCCCGTCACCACACCGACCTGATCCTCCTCGTCGATCTCGCCGTAGCGGAACTTCGGCGCACCGAGGAAATTCGGCAGGTTCTCCTCGGTGACGGCGACGGCCTTCACCTTGGTGATGAGGATCTCCTTCACCGCCTTACGGATCAGGTTCGAGATCTCGCGCTCCAGGTTACGCACGCCCGCTTCCCGCGTGTAACGGCGGATGAGCATGAGAACGCCCGAATCGTCGATCTCCCATTCCTTGACCGTGAGGCCGTGCTTCTTCACCGCCCCCGGGATGAGGTGCTTGCGCGCGATCTGAAGTTTCTCTTCCTCGGTGTAGCCGGCGATACGGATCACCTCCATGCGGTCCATCAGGGGCGCAGGGATGTTGAGCGTGTTCGCCGTGGTCACGAACATCACGTCCGAGAGGTCGTAATCGACCTCGAGGTAGTGATCGTTGAACGTGCCGTTCTGCTCCGGGTCGAGCACCTCGAGGAGCGCCGCGGACGGATCGCCGCGGAAATCCTGGCCCATCTTGTCGATCTCGTCGAGCAAGATGAGCGGGTTCGAGGTCTTGGCCTTGCGCATCGACTGGACGATCTTGCCGGGCATCGAACCGATATAGGTCCGACGGTGACCGCGGATCTCGGCCTCGTCACGCACGCCGCCCAGCGACATCCGCACGAATTCGCGGCCGGTCGCCTTGGCGATGGACTTGCCGAGCGAAGTCTTGCCGACGCCGGGAGGTCCGACAAGGCACAGGATCGGGCCGGTGAGCTTGTTGGCGCGCTGCTGCACGGCGAGATACTCGACGATGCGCTCCTTGACCTTCTCAAGACCGAAATGGTCCTGGTCGAGCATGGTCTGGGCGCCCAGCAGATCCTTCTTGATCCGCGACCGCTTCGACCACGGGATGCCGAGCATCCAGTCGAGGTAGTTGCGCACGACGGTGGCCTCGGCCGACATCGGCGACATCTGGCGGAGCTTCTTCAACTCGGCCGTCGCCTTCTCACGGGCCTCCTTCGAGAACTTGGTCTTCTCGATCTTCTCCTCGATTTCGGCGAGCTCGTCCTTGCCGTCCTCGGAATCGCCCAGTTCCTTCTGGATCGCCTTCATCTGCTCGTTGAGGTAGTACTCGCGCTGGGTCTTCTCCATCTGCCGCTTCACGCGGGTCCGGATGCGCTTTTCCACTTGGAGCACGGAGATCTCGCTCTCCATCAGCGACAGGACGCGCTCGAGGCGCTCGGCCACCGTGGGGATTTCGAGGATCGCCTGCTTGTCGGCGATCTTGACCGCGAGATGCGAGCCGACGGTATCGGCGAGCTTCGAGGGCTCGTCGATCTGGGTGACAGCGGAGACGACCTCGGGCGAGATCTTCTTGTTGAGCTTCACGTAGTTCTCGAACTCGGAGATGACCGAGCGGGCGAGCGCCTCGGCCTCGACGGGGTCTCCGAGCTCGTCGGTGAGCGTCTCGACCTCGGCCTCGTAGAACGAGTCCGATTTGTTGAAGTTCGTGATCCTGGCGCGACCCGCGCCTTCGACGAGCACCTTCACGGTGCCGTCGGGCAGCTTCAGCAGTTGCAGGACGCTGGCCAGCGTGCCGATCTTGTAGATCGCATCGGTGGACGGATCGTCGTCGCTGGCATTGATCTGGGTGGCCAGCAGGATGTGGCGGTCGGTGCGGACGGCCTCTTCGAGGGCGCGGATCGACTTCTCGCGGCCGACGAAGAGCGGCACGATCATGTGCGGGAAGACGACGATGTCGCGCAAGGGCAGAACGGCGTAGGAGCCCGTCGAACCCGGAACGACCGGCTGGCGAGATTTCGATTGGGACATGTCGGACTTCCTCTTGATGGACTCCGGGCTCTAGCTCCTCGAAATGAGCAAGCATCCTGCCACGGGCCGACCAGGCCGCATCGCGGGGTCGGGGACATCGTTGAACTGTGAGGCTGGAGGCGGACACCGCACCTCAGAAGGTGAGCGTGCGGCCGTCGCGTCTGACAATTCAGATGGAAGCCGGGGAGGACTTTTTCAAGAATTCTCCCCGGACCGTTTCGGCGGCTAACCTCGGCCGCCGAGTCGCACCCTCAGGCGCTGACGCTCGCCGGAACGTCCTTGTTGCGGTCGCCGTGGATGTAGAGGGGGCGCGACTTGCCCTCCACCACTTCCGGACCGATCACCACCTGCTCCACGGATTCGAGGCCGGGCAGGTCGTACATCGTCTCGAGCAGGATGGTCTCGAGGATCGAGCGCAGACCACGGGCGCCGGTCTTCCGCTCGATGGCCTTGCGGGCCACCATGGAGAGCGCCTCGTCCTGGAAGGTGAGGTCGACATTCTCCATCTCGAACAGGCGCTGGTACTGCTTGACGAGCGCGTTCTTGGGCTCCTGCAGGATGCGCTTGAGCGCGGTCTCGTCGAGGTCCTCCAGCGTCGCCAGCACGGGCAGACGGCCGACGAATTCCGGGATCAGGCCGAACTTCAACAGGTCCTCGGGCTCGACATTGCGGAAGATCTCGCCGGTGCGGCGGTCGTCCGGAGCCTGGACGGTGGCGCCGAAGCCGATCGAGGTGCCCTTGCCGCGCGCCGAGATGATCCGCTCCAGGCCGGCGAAGGCGCCGCCGCAGATGAAGAGGATGTTGGTGGTGTCGACCTGCAGGAATTCCTGCTGCGGGTGCTTGCGGCCGCCCTGCGGAGGCACGGAGGCGACGGTGCCTTCCATGATCTTGAGGAGGGCCTGCTGCACGCCTTCGCCCGACACGTCGCGGGTGATCGACGGGTTGTCGGACTTGCGAGAGATCTTGTCGATCTCGTCGATGTAGACGATGCCGCGCTGCGCCCGCTCGACGTTGTAGTCGGAGGCCTGGAGCAGCTTGAGGATGATGTTCTCGACGTCCTCGCCGACATAGCCGGCCTCGGTCAGCGTCGTCGCGTCGGCCATGGTGAAGGGCACGTCGAGGATGCGGGCCAGGGTCTGCGCGAGCAGGGTCTTGCCCGAACCGGTCGGCCCGATCAGCATGATGTTGGACTTCGCCAGCTCGACGTCGTTGTGCTTCGAGGCGTGGGCGAGGCGCTTGTAATGGTTGTGGACCGCGACGGAGAGAACCTTCTTCGCGAAATCCTGGCCGATAACGTAATCGTCCAGAACGCGGCGGATCTCCTTCGGCGTGGGCACGCCGTCACGCGATTTCACCAGGGAGGACTTCGATTCCTCGCGGATGATGTCCATGCACAGTTCGACACACTCGTCGCAGATGAACACCGTCGGGCCCGCGATCAGCTTGCGGACCTCGTGCTGGCTCTTGCCGCAAAACGAGCAGTACAGCGTGCTCTTCGAGTCGTTGCCGCCAGTCTTGCTCATGTCGGTCTCCGTTCGCGGGTGCGACGCCAGCCCCGGGGCGCACGCGCATCTTTTAAGATCTAAGGGCGCCCGCCTAAAGAAACAGTCACCTGCGCGCTTTCTGCCGGTAGGTCAGACTCGCGATGCAAGCATGCTGCCGCGACGGGATCAAGGCAAAGCCGCACGCGCGGCCCGCCTCTAAAGGACGCGCCGGGGCCGCCAGGCGGCCACGGCGCGGTCGAAATCAGGCGGCGGCCGGCTCGGGACGCTTCTGGATCACTTCGTCGATCAGGCCGAATTCCTTGGCCGCGTCGGCGGTCATGAAATTGTCGCGCTCGAGCGCCTGGACGATGGTGTCGTAGTCGCGCCCGGTATGCTTCACGTAGATCTCGTTGAGGCGCTTCTTCAGCGCTTCGATCTCGCGGGCATGGATCAGGATGTCCGTCGCCTGGCCCTGGAACCCGCCGGAGGGCTGGTGGACCATGATGCGGGCGTTCGGCAGCGCGAAGCGATGGCCGGGCTCGCCGGCGGTGAGCAGCAGCGATCCCATCGAGGCGGCCTGGCCGACGCAGAGGGTCGTCACCGGGCAGCGGATGAACTGCATCGTGTCGTAGATCGACAGGCCCGAGGTCACCACGCCACCGGGCGAGTTGATGTAGAAGGAAATTTCCTTCTTCGGGTTCTCGGCTTCGAGGAACAGCAGCTGCGCCACGATCAGCGAGGCGCCGTAATCCTCGACCGGGCCGGTGAGGAAGATGATCCGCTCACGCAGCAGGCGGGAATAGATGTCGAACGCGCGCTCGCCGCGGCTCGACTGCTCGACCACCATGGGAACGAGTGCGCTGTTATAATAGTCGACCGGATCTCTCATCATTCTCGTGCCCCAGGCTTCAAGGGGTCCGGCCGCGCGAATCAGGGCGCGGGCCGGACGTGTCAGCGAACTACGGCGGCGGTGAACGCCGCCTTTACATCCAAGCCCGCCGCCCTTTTGGGAGCCTCGAGCTCAATCGACCTTGGCGACGGCCGGCAGATCGTCGCCCGAAGGAGCCTGGGATTCGTCCGCCTTCGACTCGGTCGATTCGGCGCTGGCCGCATCGGCATCCTCATCGGCGAACAAAGCATCCTTCGAGACGGGCTCTTCGACCAGCTTCACCTGAGCGAGGACATGGTCGACGACCTTCTCCTCGAACAGGGGTGCGCGAAGCTCGGCCAGGGCCTGTGCGTTCTTCCGGTAGAAGTCCCAGACCTGCTGCTCCTGCCCGGGATACTGCCGGACACGGGCGATCAGGGCCTGGTTCACCTCGTCGTCGCTGACCTTGATATCGGCGGTCTCGCCCACCTGCGCAAGCACCAAGCCGAGACGGACGCGCCGCTCGGCGATCTTGCGGTACTCGGCGGTGGCCTTTTCCTCGGTGGTTCCCTCGTCCTCGAAGGTCTTGCCGCGGGTCTTCAGATCCTGCTCGACCTGTGCCCACACGGCGGCGAATTCCTGGTGGACGAGGCTCGGGGGCAGCTCGAAGGCGTATTTGCCGTCCAGGGCGTCGAGGAGCTCCTTCTTGAGCTTGCGGCGCGACTGGGCCTCGAAATCGCCGCCGAGGGCGCCGGCGACGGCCTCCTTCAGCTTCTCCAGCGATTCCATGCCGAAGCCCTTGGCGAGCTCGTCGTCGATCTTGGTCTCGCCCGGAGCCTGGATCGCCGTGACGGTCACGTCGAACTCGGCGTCCTTGCCGGCCAGGTGCTCGGCACCGTAGGCCTCGGGGAAGGTGGACTTCACGACCAGGGACTGGCCGACCTTGGCGCCGACCAGCTGGTCCTCGAAGCCGGGGATGAACGAGCCCGAGCCGAGTTCCAGATCGACACCCTCGCCCTTGCCGCCGTCGAACTCGACGCCGTCGATCTTGCCGACGAAGTCGATGGTGACGCGGTCGCCGGTGGCAGCCTCGGCGCCCTCGTCCTTCGGGGTGAAGGCGCGGTTGGAGGAGGCCATGCGGGTGATGGCCTCGTCGACTTCCTCGTCGCTGGGCTTGGCCACCTGCTTCGTCAGGGTGACGTCGGACAGGTCGGCGAGCTCGAAGCTCGGCAGCACTTCGAGGGCGACGTTGAAGGACACGTCGTCCTTGGCTTCGAGCGCCCGGTCGACGATCGAGGCCTCGCCGGGGAATTCGATCTTCGGCTCGAGGGCGAGCTTCAGGTTGTTGTCGGTGACGATCTTCTGGTTGGCCTCGTTGACCGCGTTCTGCAGCACGTCGGCCATCACCGAGCGGCCGTAGAGCTTGCGCAGATGGGCCACCGGCACCTTGCCGGGGCGGAAGCCCTTGATCTGGGCCTTGTCCTTGAGGGTGGACAGCTCGGTCGTCAGGCGCTCTTCGAGCTCCTTGGCGGCCAGAAGCACCTGGAACTCGCGCTTCAGACCCTGGGAGAGTGTCTCGGTCACCTGCATCGTCGTCTTCCCGCTGTCGTCCGTGTGATCGGTCAAAAATTCTCGCGTGGCACCGCCGTCAGGGCGTGACACCACAGGCGGCGTTTGACGAAGCGCGCCCGACCGGAGGCCGACTCCGAGCGGCAGAGCGGGCCGGCCATCGCTGTGAGCCAATCCGTTCCCGACGGCGGAGGCTGGTGCGGGCGGAGGGGCTCGAACCCCCACGTCTTGCGACACTGGAACCTAAATCCAGCGCGTCTACCAGTTCCGCCACGCCCGCAAGCGCCAACGCCCGGCGCGCCTTTTCAGCCGCCAGAGCGCGGTCCTATAGCATGCGCGCGCAAGTCCGCAGCAAAAAAATAAGACGTCGTCCATCGGGCGCGCGGCGGCGGTTGGCGCCGCGCGGGAGCGCCGTCTACAAGCATGCCGGCGGGGCGGATGCGACCGCCCGTCCATCGACTTCCGTCCGAGGTGACATGCCGAGTTCCGACCCGAAGAATGGCCGTTCCCCCTCGGAGACCGGCGGCCTGTCCCGCCGTTCCCTGATCGGCCGGGCGGCGGCCCTCGGCCTTGCCGGACCGGCTTTCATCACGGTCGCGGAGGCGCAGACGGGGCCGGGGAAAGCCGCACCCAAGCCGGCGCCCGCACCGGCAAAGCCGATGGAACCGTTAGCAGAGCCGCGCGCGCTCGTCGCCGGGCCGGGGGCGAACCGCCTGAAGCCCGAGCCCGCCGCCGAGACGCCGGTCTGGACCTTCGACGGCAAGGCGAGCCTCCCCGTCATCCGGGCGAAGCTCGGCGAGACCGTCCGCCTGCGCGTCGAGAACAAGACGGACAAGCCGCTCTCCCTCCACTGGCACGGGGTCCGCAACCAGAACGCCATGGACGGCGTCGGCGGCGTGACCCAGCCGCCCATCGCTCCGGGGGCGGACTTCACCTACTCCTTCGTCCCGCCGGATGCGGGCACGTTCCTGATCCGGCCCCTCGTCGTGGGCGGTTCGAGCGAACCCTCGGGGCGGGGCCTCGCCGGTGCATTGATCGTCGAGGAGACCGCGCCGCCCTCCCTCGACCAGGACCTCGCGCTGCTGATGCAGGATTGGCGGCTGGAGGAGAACGGTGCGCTGATGCCGTTCGGGCAGGCCGCCTTCGCCGCGGCCTCCGGGCGCCTCGGCAACCTCGTCACCATCAACGGCAAGCCGGTCCCCGAGGCGATCGAGGCCCGTCCGGGATCGCGCATCCGCCTGCGGCTCGGCAATGTCTGCAACGCGCGCGGAACCCGCATCCGGTTCGAGGGCGGCAAGGTCTACGTGGTGGCGGTGGACGGCCAGCCCACCGACACGTTCGAGCCCCTGCGCGCGACGCTGCCCTTCCCCCCCGGCACCCGCTACGACCTGATGCTCGACATGCCGGCGGAGGCCGGCGCCAGCGTCACCGTCAATGCCCTGGTGGGCAACGGCCTCGTCCTGGCGACCCTCACCGCCAAGGGCCAGCCGGTGACGGAGAAGCGTGCGCCGATCGCGCCGGTGGGCGAGAACAAGCTCCTGCCCGCCGAGGTCAAGCTGCAGAACGCCGTCCGCCGCGACATCGCGATCACCGGCGGCGCCAAGCTCGACAAGGACAAGCCCAACGCCGAACCGGCCTATTCGGGTGACCCGAACCGGGTCTGGGCCATCAACGGCATCACGGGCGCCTCCGGCGTGGCTCCCTCCTTCACGGTGAAGCGCGGCCAGGTGGTGGTGCTCGCCATCCGGAACGACACCGCCTTCCCGCAGGCCCTGCACCTTCACGGCCACGCCTTCCGGCTGCTTCACCCCCTCGACGACGGCTGGGAGCCCTATTGGCTCGACACGTTCCAGCTGCTCGAGGGACGCACGGCCCGGATCGCCTTCAAGGCGGACAATCCCGGCCGCTGGGTCATCGGCTCCACGGTGCTGGAGCGGTTCGACACCGGGCTGTGGACGAGCTTCGAGGTGACCTGAGGGACGAAGGGCCGCCTTTTTACGGCCTCCGCCGACCTGCTCGGAGCCCGTCCGAGTGGTTTCCCCAAGACGTCACCTCATCCGGAGGTGGTCTGCTGGGATGAGCGGCTGCGCGCCGAGACATCCAATCCACAGCCCCTCAGGCGCCGAACATGAACAGCTCGCTCTGAACGTCACGGACATCGTCGACGTTCATGTCGTGCAGGATGATCTTGTTGCCGGCCTCCACGCCCTCGAACGTCACCAGCGTATGGCGGCCGCCGCTCATGGAGCTGAGCACGATATCTCTGGCATCGACACCGGCGATGTCGACGACGATGTGATCGGCGTTCAGGTCCAGGCCGTAGAGGTTGTCGCGGCCGAAGCCGGCCTGGAACCGGAAGCTGTCGGCACCCGTGCCCGCGAAGAGCTTATCGCTGCCGATACCACCGTCGATCGTGTCCCCACCCGTGCCGGCCCTGATCGTGTCGTTGCCTAGGCCGCCGTCGATCGTGTCACCACCCTTGCCGCCCTTGATCGTGTCGTTGCCCGACGTGCCGACGATCTCGACGGCGTGGCCCGAGGTCGATTGCGAGACGATCTTGTTCCCGGCCAGCACGTTGGTCATATCGAGATGGGTGTCGTTGCGGACATACACGGTCTCGATGCCGGAGAACGTTCTCTCGATGAGACTGACGGTGCCGCCCCCCGTTACGATGAGCACGTCCTTGTCGTCGCCACCGCTGATGGAGAGAGGCGTCGAAGACAGGACGATCCGGTCGTCACCACCCCGACCGGCGATGTCGTCCTCGCCGCCATTGCCGCGAAGGGTGTTGTCGTTGTCGTCTCCGACCAGCGAATCGTCGAAGGTACTCCCGGTCAGGTTTTCGATGTCGATGAGTGTGTCCTGGCTGGCATCGCCTTCATAACCCATCTGCGCTTCCAGGCTGGCGTAGACCCTGCCGGTGGCATGCTCGTAGCTCGCCGTATCGATACCCAGGCCGCCTCGGATCGTATCGGCGCCCGCGCCGCCTTCCAGCACGTCGTTGCCATTTCCTCCCTTCAGGGTGTCGGCGTCGGAGCCTGCCCGCAGGATATCGCCGAAATCACCGCCCTCCAGATAGACCGACGCCGTGTTGTTGGACATATCGGCCGAGACAGAGTATTCGGTCCCGCCCATCACGTATCCAACGCTATCTCCACTCATTCTGTTAGCATCGATAAATAAATTTCCACCGCTAACAAGGTTAGAAGTATTATTGAAGATGAAGTTGAATCCATCTTCGGGTCCAAAAGCATGAACGCCGCTTGGTCCATCCGTCGCGGAAGACCCATCCTGCAGTATATCTACTTTATCTAGAGGATTATAATCGCCATTATACGTAAAATAAAAGGTCGACATGCGGCATTTCCAAAGGGTAAGAGCTGCGCCCCCGCCCTATTTATTTTAGATTCATTGATAAAGCCCTTTCGCCCCCGAGCGGTCCGTCCGCAGAGGGACAAAGGGGGTCGTCGATCCGGACGAGCGGGATCGCCCCCCTTGCCAAGTCGCTCCGCCGTCACAGCAGGCCGGCGAGGACCCTCGGCATCATCTCCGGCAGATCCTCGGCGATGAGCCCCGGCCCGTGCCGCAACCCGGCATCGCCATGGAGCCAAACCGCCGCGCAGGCGGCCTCGAAGGGCGGCATGCCCTGCGCCAGCAGGCCGGCGACGAGGCCGGCGAGGACGTCGCCCGAGCCGGCGGTGCCGAGATAGGGGGTGGCGTGATCGTTGATGGCGGCGCGTCCGTCGGGCGCGGCGACGATGGTGTCGGCGCCCTTCAGCACCACCACCGCCCCGGCGAGGGAGGCCGCCCTCAGGGCACGTTCGAGTTTGCTCGCCGTCGGGTCGATAGCGGCCGTATCGGCGAAGAGGCGGCCGAACTCACCGGAATGCGGGGTCAGCACCGCTTGGCCCCCGCCATCCGCGATGAGGCTCGCCAATTCGTCGACTTGGCCCTTGAAGCTCGTGAGCGCGTCGGCATCGAGGACGAGGCTTCGCCCGATTCCGGCCGCCACGGCGACACGCTCGCGGGTCGCCTCGCCGCTCCCCAGGCCGGGGCCGGCGAGGATGACGTTGAGGCGCTCGTCCACGAGGAGATCGTCGAGGTCGTCGGCGGTCTCGCACGGGGTCAGCATGATCGCGGTGAGATGCGCGGCGTTCTCGGGCATCGCGGCGGTGGGGGAGGCGATGGTGACGAGGCCGGCCCCGACCCGCAACGCCGCCCGCGCGGCGAGGCGGATCGCCCCGGTCTTGAAGGCGGGACCGGACAGGGCCAGCACATGCCCCCTGGTGTATTTGTGGCTGACGGCGTCGAGCCTCGGGAAGTCGTGCCCCCAGAGATCCGGCTCGTTGCGCCAGACCCTCGGCATGCCGGCCAGCCCTTGTTCGAGGGCGGAATCGCCGATGCCGATATCGGCCACATGGAGTTGGCCGCAATGGGCGCGGCCCGGCTGCAGCAGGTGGCCCGGCTTGAGCGCGACGAAGGTGACCGTCTCGCGCGCCCTGAGCGCCACCCCGCGTAAAGCGCCCGTATCGCCGTCGATCCCGCTCGGAATATCGACGGCGAGGACCGGGACGTCTGTGGCGGCGACCCGCTCGACCATGGCCTTCGCCGCGCCGTCGAGGTCGCGGGACAGGCCCGCCCCGAACAGGGCGTCGATGACGAGGGCGGCGCCCGCCGGATCGGCCTCGGTGAGCACCACCCCCTGCCATTCCGCCGCCGCCAGGGCGGCATCACCCGTCAGGCTGTCCACCGGCACGGTGCAGACGAGGTCGACCGCGTAGCCGTTCCGTTCGAGGAGACGGGCGGCGACGAGACCGTCCCCACCGTTGTTGCCGGGTCCGCAGAGGACGAGGATGCGGGAGGGCGCGGCCACCATCGCGGCGGCCCTGGCGGCCACGGCGGCGCCCGCCCGGCGCATCAGCTCGATTCCCGGAACGCCCGCCGCTATGGCGGCGGCGTCCATCCTGCGCATCGCGTCGACGGTGATGAGACGGTGTGACGGCATTGCGAACTTTCGCCTTGTCTCGTGTGACCATGCCTGCGCACCGCTCATGCCGCGCCGCTATTTCAGGCGCAAAGCGGTCGTGGCTGAAACGATTTGCATTCAATGCCTACCGAATAGGCAATTTAACACCCGTCTCCGGGAAAACGGCGTGGCGAAGGCCGAGCCGCGATGGTAGGAAAAGGACCCGGAGCAGCATTCAGGTCAGGCCCGTTCGGCATGAAGAAGATCGAAGCGATCATCAAGCCATTCAAGCTGGACGAGGTGAAGGAGGCCCTGCAAGAGGTCGGCCTTCAGGGCATCACCGTGATCGAAGCCAAGGGGTTCGGCCGGCAGAAGGGCCATACCGAGCTCTATCGCGGCGCCGAATACGTGGTCGACTTCCTGCCCAAGGTGAAGCTCGAGATCGTCCTCTCCGACGCCCTGGTGGAGGGTGCCGTGGAAGCCATCCGCAAGTCGGCCCAGACCGGACGCATCGGCGACGGCAAGATCTTCGTCTCGACCATCGAGGAAGCGATCCGCATCCGCACCGGCGAGACCGGCACCGACGCCATCTGACGCGTCCTCCCGGCACGGCATCGGCCGGCCGGCGGCGATGGTCGGGCGGCAAGGATCTGACGGCAAGGATCCGACGGCATGACGGGGTGCGAAGGCGTCGACCTGTCACGATACGGTGGCGCACGGCTCTAGCCTCGCGCCGCACCAGAAGCTAAGTCCCTTCGCGCACGCCCCTTCCCAATCCGCGGCACGCCACCGCGTGGTGCGGCAAAACCACGGCCGAAACAGGCCGAGCCTCGAAGGAGACACAGGGATGGCAAAGACCGCCGATCAGGTCCTCAAGGACATCAAGGACAACGACGTCAAGTACGTCGATTTCCGCTTCACCGATCCCCGGGGCAAGTGGCAGCACGTCACGTTCGACGTGTCCCTCGTCGATGAGGAAATCTTTGCCGAAGGCACGATGTTCGACGGCTCGTCGATCGCCGGCTGGAAGGCGATCAACGAATCCGACATGCTGCTGATGCCCGACCCGGCGACCGCCTGCATGGACCCGTTCTTCTCGGCCTCCACCATGTCGATCGTCTGCGACGTGCTCGAGCCCTCGTCCGGCCTGCCGTATTCGCGCGATCCGCGCAGCACCGCCAAGCTCGCCGAGGCGTTCCTCAAGTCCACCGGCATCGGCGACACGATCTATGTCGGCCCCGAGGCCGAGTTCTTCGTGTTCGACGACGTGAAGTTCGGCTCCGACCCGTACCATACCGGCTTCCAGCTCGATTCGGTGGAACTGCCCACCAACGGCTTCACCGATTACGAGGGCGGCAACCTCGGCCACCGCGTCGCCACCAAGGGCGGCTATTTCCCGGTGCCGCCGCAGGATTCGGCGCAGGACATGCGCGGCGAGATGCTGGCCGCCATGCAGTCCATGGGCGTCAAGGTCGAGAAGCACCACCACGAGGTGGCGAGCGCCCAGCACGAGCTCGGCATGAAGTTCGACACGCTGACCCTGCTCGCCGACCATATGCAGATCTACAAATACGCGATCCACAACGTGGCCCAGAGCTACGGCAAGACCGCGACCTTCATGCCCAAGCCCGTCTTCGGCGACAACGGCTCGGGCATGCACGTGCACCAGTCGATCTGGAAGGACGGCAAGCCGATCTTCGCCGGCGACAAGTATGCCGATCTCAGCCAGGAATGCCTCTGGTACATCGGCGGCATCATCAAGCACGCCAAGGCGCTGAACGCCTTCACCAACCCGTCCACCAACTCCTACAAGCGCCTGGTGCCCGGCTACGAGGCCCCCGTGCTGCTGGCCTACTCGGCCCGCAACCGCTCGGCCTCCTGTCGTATTCCGTGGACGACGAACCCGAAGGCCAAGCGCGTCGAGGTCCGCTTCCCCGACCCGATGGCGAACCCCTACCTCGCCTTCTCGGCCCTGCTGATGGCCGGCCTGGACGGCATCATCAACAAGATCGATCCGGGCCCGGCCATGGACAAGGATCTCTACGACCTGCCCCCGCGCGAGCTGAAGAAGATCCCCACCGTCTGCGGCAGCCTGCGTGAGGCGCTCACCAACCTCGACCGCGACCGCGCCTTCCTCAAGGCCGGCGGCGTGTTCTCGGACGACCAGATCGACTCCTTCATCGAACTGAAGATGACGGAAGTGATGCGCTACGAGATGACCCCGCATCCGGTCGAATTCACGATGTACTACTCGCTCTGAGAGCAGGCCGGCCGGGCGCGCTCGCCCGGCCTTTCGGACAATGCGCGACGCCGGGGCCTCGACAGGGGCTCCGGCGTTTCGCGTCTCAGCGCCCCTGTTTCGTGATCAAGATCAAGCTATTATTCCCTTATAGGTATAATAGCTTGATCTAGGGGGTGAATCCGATGTCGTCGAGCGCAACGGCCCTTCTGCGGGCGAGATGGCTGATCACGTCGTGCCGTGTTCAGGTCGCGTTTCAGCGGTTGCGTCTGTCGCTCCGTGCGTAGCACGCCGATCAACCCCGCGTGCCGGCCGGACATCCGGACGGCGGCCAATGGACGGACGGCGGTGCGGGCGACGGATATGATTCCGGTGACGATGCGCGGATCGTCTACGTCTCGGATGACCTCAACCGTCGGTACACGGTCGAGATCTCCGAAGAAGAGGTGCGCGGCGGCCATACGCTTCGCGAGCATGTCGGTAAAACAGATGCACAACTGCTAGCTCGCATCCAGGCCAGCAAACGAACATTCCCCGTTGTAACCTACGGCTTGCGGCGAGATGGTTCTTTCGAATCCATTGAGACTGCGAACGATCTCGTCAATCGCACCTTGGAACAGAATGCTTCGGAGGTTGACGACGTCGCGACCGGTAAAAGGGACGATGCATTCATAAAATCCCGCTTCGGATACAGAACCGGGCGGGAAGCCTATACGGCGGGGCAGCTCGAGCCGTATCTGCGTACGACCTACGGTGTCGGAATGTATATCGTTCACGATCCGGGCAGTCCCCGCGGATATCGCATCCATACTGCTTATCCGCGAAACGACGGAGATTGACATGCAGGCCTCCCCGGAATTTCTGACCTTTGCACGCTGGTACATACAGGACATCGATCGCATCGCGCCGACGCTTGAGGAGATGTACGACTTCGGTCTCAGACGTTTTCAAGGCGAGGAGCGCGTCCGGCTGCGGCAATTCATCGACCGTGCCCTCCGCGAGGCGTCCGACGCGACGTTGGAGCAACTTTGGAACAAGACGGAAGCCGACATCTACTTCCCCACCGCGCAGGATCTGCGCGCATTCCTGACCGGCGCCCGCGACCGGCTCTGAGCGCATTGTTCGCGCTTCGCGGACGTGATCGAGACCGGAGGCGCTAGCCCGCCCGGTCGTGCAATTGCCAAAACGGGCGATGGAGGATCTCAGGGAGCAGCGATGTCACCGACACACCGGCGCAACGACGGAGATTGACATGCAGGCGTCCCCGGAATTCCTGGCCTTCGGCCGTTGGTTCATGCTGGACATCGGTGGCGGCGCGCCGACGCTCGACGAGATGTACGATTTCGTTCTCAACCTCTTCCGCGGCGAGGAGCGCGTCCGCCTGCGGCAATTCATCGACCGCGCCCTCCTCGAAGCCTCCGACGAGACGCTGAAGCAGCTGTGGAAGGAGACGGACGCCGACATCTACTTCCCCACCGCGCAGGACCTGCGCGCATTCCTGACCAGCGCCCGCGACCGGCTCTGAACGCCGTTTCGTTCGCCCTGCGCGACGCCGATCCAAATCGGCCGCCGATATTCACCCATCTGGCGGGCACCTCGGGTCCCCTCTCCTGGAAGGAGAGGAAGCCCGTCGCGCCTCATGTCGAACCCCGGTTGGATAGAGCGAGTAGCCCACAAGGGGGAGAGGGACGCGCTCCGCCTGTCCGAGGAGTGGTGTGAACCCCGTCGGTCAAAAACTCCGCGTCGGCCGGTCGAGGACGCTGCGTCCCATCAGGCTGGCGGCGAGATCCGTCATCAGGATCGCGGTGCGGCCGCGCTCGTCGAGGAAGGGGTTGAGCTCCACGAGGTCGAGGCTGCGGACGAGGCCGCTGTCGTGCAGCATCTCCATGGCGAGATGCGCCTCGCGGAAGGTCGCCCCGCCCGGAACCGTGGTGCCGACGCCCGGCGCGATGCCGGGATCGAGAAAATCCACGTCGAGGCTCACATGCAGCCATCCGCCGGCGGCGGCCACCCGTTCGAGGAAGGCTTTGAGCAGGATGCCGATGCCGAACTCGTCGATGGCGCGCATGTCGTGCACGGTGATCCCGGCCTCGCGGATCGTCCGCCGCTCCGCCGGATCGACGCTGCGCAGGCCGATCGTGCAGACGTTGCGCGGTTTCACCGGCGCCACGGGCGGCGGCAGGTAGGGGCCGAACCCCTTGAGGCCGAGAGCATAGGCCATGGGCACGCCGTGGAGATTGCCGCTCGTCGTCGTCTCCAGGGTGTGGAGATCGGGATGCGCGTCGAGCCAGAGCACGTGCAACTCGCTTCCCTCCTCGGCCGCCCGCCGGCTCATGCCCGAGATCGTACCGGCCGAGAGGCTGTGATCGCCGCCGAGGAAGATCGGCAGGCCCTCGCCCCCGGCCCGATAGGCGGCCTCGCTGAGCGCCGACGTCCAGCGCGCGAAGTCGGAGAGGTTGGTCACGCTCGGATTGGGATGGGCGACGGCCTCGCCGGGGGGAGGGGCGATGTTCCCGCGATCCTCCACCACCAGGCCGAGGGCGGTGAGGGCGCCGCACAAACCGGCGGCCCGGTAGGCGCTCGGGCCCATGTCGCAGCCCAGCCGGCTCGTCCCCTCCTGGACCGGCACGCCGATGAGGATGCAGCGTTTCTCGTCCATGGGTTCATTCTCCGGTCCGCCGACAGCATAGGGGCCGCGCACGACACTCGTGTGAGGAGGGGTCACGGTCGCGTGGCAGGATCGGGACCAGTCTCGGCATCCGTTCGATCACGCCCTCGGAGTCGTGGGAGGCGGCATGGCGCTTGCTGCCGTTAGCAAAGAAACAAGATCGGCACCCCTCGTCCCGGTCGCTGTGAGGTCGTGTAGCGATGGGGTCGGTGATCGGATCGGACGAGGGACGAAGCGACTGGCGCCGGGCGGTGCTGCGGCGGAAACCCGTCTCGCCCACGGCACAGGATACCGACGCGGGAGCCCGGCCCCTCGAACGCTCCATCGGCCTGTTCCGCCTCGTCATGCTCGGGGTCGGCGCCACGGTGGGCACCGGCATCTTCGTGATCCTGAGCGCGGCGGTGCCCGAGGCCGGCCCCGGCATCCTGGTCTCGTTCGTGCTGGCCGCCGTCACGGCGGGACTCACGGCGCTCTGCTACGCGGAACTGGCCTCGGCGCTTCCGCTCTCGGGCTCGTCCTATTCCTATGCCTATGCGACGCTGGGCGAACTCGCGGCCTTCCTCGTCGGGGCCTGCCTCCTCCTCGAATACGCGGTCGCCGCCTCCGCCATCGCCGTCGGATGGGGCCAGTATCTCAACGAGGTCTTCGGTGCGCTCATCGGCTGGACCATGCCGGATGCCATCAGCCAGCCCCCCGGCCGGGGCGGCTACGTCAACCTGCCGGCCATCGTCCTCATCAGCCTGTGCACCCTGCTGCTCCTGCGGGGTGCCGCCGAATCCACCGCGATCAACGCGGTTCTCGTGGTCCTGAAGCTCGCCGTGCTGGTGTTCTTCGCCGTCGTCGCCCTCACGGCGTTCCGGCCTGCGAACCTCACGCCCTTCGCGCCGCTGGGGCTTGCCGGCATCGGCACCGCCGCCTCGACGATCTTCTTCTCCTATATCGGCCTCGATACGATCTCCACGGCGAGCGAGGAGGTGCGCGACCCGGCCCGCACGCTGCCCCTGGGCATCCTCCTCTCCCTGGTCATCGTCACCGCGATCTACCTCCTCGTCGCCCTCGCGGGGATCGGAGCCCAGCCCTGGACGCACTTTGCCGGGCAGGATGCCGGGCTGGCGGTGATCCTGCGCAATGTTACCGGGACGGCCTGGCCGGCCCTCGTCCTGTCGATCGGGGCGGTGGCCTCCATCTTCTCCGTGACCCTGGTGACGATGTACGGCCAGACCCGCATCCTCTTCGCCATGAGCCGGGACGGGCTGCTGCCGACGCTGTTCCAGCGGGTGGACCGGCGGACCCGAAGCCCGAACGCCAACACGCTGGTGGTGGCGCTCTTCGTCGCCGCGCTGGCGGCCCTCGTCCCCCTCGACGTGCTCGCCAACCTCACCAGCATGGGCACCCTCGTGGCCTTTTCGGCGGTCTCCCTCGGCGTCGTCATCCTGCGCCGAACGCGGCCCGACCTGCCGCGGGGATTTCGCGTGCCGTTCTACCCCCTCGTGCCCCTCGCGAGCCTCGCCTGCTGCCTCGCGCTCATCGCGGCGCTGCCACGGGACACCTACCTGCTCTTCGCGATCTGGATCGGCGCCGCCCTGGTGATCTATGCCGCCTATTCCCAGCGTCATTCGCGATTGGCTCGGGGCTGAGGAGGCGCGGACGATTGTTTCGCCCTATAGGTTGGGCCGTCAGGCCTTGCGCCGCCGCGCCGCAGCTTACAGGTGATGGCAGCTGTTCCTCGAGCGGATCGAACGCGCCGATGCCCCGATTTTTCTTTCACACCCATATCGGCCGGGAGGTCATCGCCGATCCCACCGGCACCGAATTGCGGGATGCCGACCATGCCTGGGAGGTCGCCCGCGACACGATCCAGGCGACGATGGCCGAATCGGAGGCCCAGGCCCGCCTGATGGGAGCCATCCTGGTGGTCACCGACGAAGCCGGGGAAACGGTTCTCGAATTCCCGTTCTCCGAAGTCGTCACCCTCGCGCCGGAGGAGCCGGCGCCGACCGTGCACTGAGCGCCGGTTTAATCGGATGCTCATGCCGGAGCCGATCATCCCAGCGGACCACCTCATCCTGAGGTGCCCGCGTCAGCGGGCCTCGAAGGAGCCCTCCAGACGCCACAGCGATCCCTGGAAGCCTCCTTCGAGGCCGCTTCGCGGCACCTCAGGATGAGGTAAAGCCCTGGAAAAACGACGGACTCAGGCGGTGAGACGCCCCCGCGCCTCACC
Organism: Methylobacterium bullatum; assembly: GCF_014845095.1. Lineage (GTDB taxonomy): Bacteria > Pseudomonadota > Alphaproteobacteria > Rhizobiales > Beijerinckiaceae > Methylobacterium > Methylobacterium bullatum. The sequence continues at coordinate 53,872 of NZ_NKUG01000047.1, forward strand.
GGGTCTTCGCGGCCTCGCCCTCCGCCGTCACGGCCTGCCGGATCGCCGCCAGGAGGGCGCCTTCGAACAGCAGGGCGGAGCCGTAATGGAACTCGAGGTCGAAGGGGCGGCGCGAATTCATCGAGAGCGAGGCGCTCTGCATCGCCACGAGACGGCCCGACAGGTCGAACAGGCCGGAGCCCGAGCCGCCGAACCCGTCGTTGCAATTGTGCCGGGCGCGGCGGATGTCGTCCTCCGTCGGCGGATCGATCTGGTGGATCGCGCAGGTCTCGGTGCTGCTCGGCCCACGATAATTCTCGTGCCCGCCGGGTGAGACCATCACCACCGGGATCTCCGCGATGCCGGTGGCGAGGGTCGGAGCGTCGGGGACCGGCTGCGGCGGCGCGCCGACCACCGCCTCGGTGAGATCGAGCAGGGCCCAATCGTCGGTGATGTGCAGGGCCTTGGCGTCGGGCGCCGCACCGAGGCGCAGGCTCGCCGGCACGAAGCCGTAATTCCGCCCGCCGATCTGGAAGAAGCAATCCTCCACCTCCCGCGTCACCTCCATGCGGCGGTTGCGGAAATTGTGCGCGTTCATCACCACGAGACGCGGCGACCCCACGAGCCAGGCCGCCGCCGCCTTCTGGGGGATGCCGTCCGGCCGGCGATGGCAGAAGAGGACGCCCGCGCCGGGATAGCGTGTGATGTCGGCGCCGGTCAGGTCGCGGCGCCCGTCATGCGGATAGAGAGCGGCCATGCGCCCTTCCTCCGCCGACGCCGCCCCCGCCACCATGAGCGCGAGGCCGGCCAGGGCCGCTCCGGGTGTCAGGCGGAACCGGGCACGGTGCCTCCGGCGGATCGAGCTGTCGGCTGCGACATGGGTCATCTGCGATGTGAACCGATGCTGATGCTGCGCCATCGCCGCTCGATCCGGGGAGGAGGGCGGTTCGGAATCCGTGGCCTCGCGCCTTGAACACGGGCCTGCGCCAAGGCCGCCTATTCCGGCGGGTCCTTCTTCACGGACACGCACATCTTCACCGCCGATTCCAGCTTGATCTCGCCCGGATTGCCGATGTTCGCGGTCTCTTCCAGGCAGCGGATGAAGTAGTTCTTGTCGAGCTCGGCGTTGAGGCTGGAGAAGGCCTTGCCCATGCGCGTGGCGAAATCGATCTTCTCGTCCGTGGAGGCACGGGGCCAGCGCGACACCTTGTCATCCATGGTCAACCGTGCCGCATTGGCAATGGATGGCAGGACAATCAGGCAAATCACCAGCGCAGTTGTTCTTCTGATCATCGGCATGTCTCGTTTTTGTTTCCTACCCGGGCTTAGTTTAGCGCCGGTCCACATTGAGTAAAGCGTGGGTTCGAGGGCACAGGACGCTTTTCCTGACGCGGAACGGTGCAAAAATCTTGCGCATTATGACCGCCGGGCCTCTGCGCGCAGGCATGATGCCCTGCCGGACGCCGGATCGCCCCATCGCGCGGATCGCCATCGCCGAGCCGGCTAAGCCCTTCGACCCGCAGGGAAAGACCGGCCCCGCCCGCATGTGGCGCATCGACGGATGCCTTCCGGATCGACCCGGAACAGCTGCACAAAGGTATGGTTCAAGTTGCCAAATCGTCCTGTAAAAAAAGGTTGAAGTGGCTAAAGACATCAGGCAAAGCAAATGATTATATAGCTAGCCGATGGATCAGTAATAAGTCTTTTATAAGAGCGGCCAGCGTTAGGTTATTCTTATAAATACGTTCATAACATTGATCGACTGACTGTTTGCTGAACCGGCGAAAGCAATGGCTGCGGCCGATCCCCTGGGGTCGAGCACGCGGCAGAAGGGCAGGAGACGCAGAATGAACAGGTTACTGAATTCAGTCTCGGTGCTGGCCGTCTTGGCCCTGGCACCGATCGGACTGTCAGGGATCGCCTCAGCCAACGACAAGCTCATCGATCTGTCGAACAGCGATGAAAACTGGGTGATGCCGGGCAAGAACTACGACTCGGACAACTACAGCAAGCTCAAGCAGATCAACACGACGAACGTGAAGGACCTCAAGGTCTCCTGGACGTTCTCGACCGGCCTGCTCAACGGCCACGAGGGCGCGCCCGTCGTCGTCGACAACAAGATGTACATCCACACCTCCTTCCCGAACAACACGTTCGCCCTCGCCCTCGACGATCCGGGCAAGATCCTCTGGCAGGACAAGCCCAAGCAGAACCCGGCCGCCCGCGCCGTCGCCTGCTGCGATCTCGTGAACCGCGGTCTGGCCTACTGGCCCGGCGACGGAAAGACCCCGGCGCTGATCCTCAAGACCCTGCTCGACGGCAACGTCATGGCGCTCAACGCCGAGACCGGCGAGACGGTGTGGAAGGTCGAGAATTCCGACATCAAGGTCGGCTCCACCCTGACCATCGCCCCCTACGTGGTGAAGGACAAGGTCATCATCGGCTCCTCGGGCGCCGAGCTCGGCGTGCGCGGCTACCTCACCGCCTACGACGTGAAGACCGGTTCCCAGGTCTGGCGCGCCTACGCCACCGGCCCGGACAAGGACCTGCTGCTGGGTGCGGACTTCAACATCAAGAACCCCCATTACGGCCAGAAGAACCTCGGCACCTCCACCTGGGAGGGCGATGCCTGGAAGATCGGCGGCGGCACCAACTGGGGCTGGTACGCCTACGATCCGGGCACCAACCTGATCTACTTCGGCACCGGCAACCCGGCGCCGTGGAACGAGACCATGCGTCCCGGCGACAACAAGTGGACGATGACCATCTTCGGTCGCGACGCCGATACGGGTGAGGCCAAGTTCGGCTATCAGAAGACCCCGCACGACGAGTGGGATTACGCCGGCGTCAACGTGATGATGCTGTCGAACCAGAAGGACAAGGACGGCAAGGACCGCAAGCTCCTGACCCATCCGGACCGGAACGGCATCGTCTACACGCTCGACCGGACGGACGGCTCGCTCGTCTCGGCCAACAAGATCGACGACACCGTCAACGTGTTCAAGTCGGTCGACCTGAAGACCGGCCAGCCGGTGCGCGATCCCGAATACGGCACCCGCATGGACCACCTCGCGAAGGACATCTGTCCCTCGGCGATGGGCTACCACAACCAGGGCCACGATTCCTACGATCCCGAGCGCAAGCTCTTCTTCATGGGCATCAACCACATCTGCATGGATTGGGAGCCCTTCATGCTTCCCTACCGTGCCGGTCAGTTCTTCGTCGGCGCCACTCTGAACATGTATCCCGGCCCGAAGGGCGATCGCCAGAACTACGAAGGTCTGGGCCAGATCAAGGGCTACAACGCCATCACCGGCGAGTTCAAATGGGAGAAGATGGAGCGCTTCGCCGTGTGGGGCGGGACGACGGCGACCGCCGGCGGTCTCGTGTTCTACGGAACGCTGGACGGCTACATCAAGGCGCGCAACTCGGACAACGGAGACCTTCTCTGGAAGTTCAAGATGCCGTCCGGCGCCATCGGCTACCCGATCACCTACAGCCACAAGGGTGATCAATACGTCGCCATCTACTACGGCGTCGGCGGATGGCCGGGTGTCGGCCTCGTGTTCGACCTTCAGGATCCGACGGCCGGTCTCGGCGCGGTGGGCGCCTTCAAGAAGCTCGCCAACTACACCCAGATGGGCGGCGGCGTGATGGTGTTCTCGCTGAACGGCAAGGGTCCGTACGACGATCCGAGCGTCGGCGAGTACCAGACGGCAGCCAAGTAACGGCTGCATCGGGAAACGAGCGCGTCCCTCTCCCCCTTGTGGGGAGAGGTCAGGGGTGGGGGTGGCTCCGCCAGCCTCCGACGGCTGAGGGTAACCCAACCACCCCAACCTCCAACTCCTCCCCCCAAGGGGGAGGGGGG
>NZ_NKUG01000048.1 GCF_014845095.1 Methylobacterium bullatum
TGTATGGTCACGACCTCACGCACAGCTCTGGGCAATCCCCCAGATGGCGGAGGCCTACGGCACGGCGCCGTCAGCGATCGCCTGAGACGGCGCCCTGTTTCGGACACAAGGCTGCGTTGTTCTGGGGAACGGCGGCGGGCGACGTCCGCCTGGACGGCACGATGACGGACATTCGGATCACGGCAGGCACCTTCGGCGAGGGCGTGGCCACCTACGAGAACGGCGTGTTCCGTTTTCCCAACGGCGAGGCCCGCGGCGTGGAGGATCTCACCGATCTCGGGCTCGCGCCCGAGTCGACGCCGGAGGCGCATTGGAGCGGTGACATCGTGCGCGGTCTCCAGGGTGCGCTGGCCACCTCGACAAAGGCCTTACCGTCGCCCTTCGGCTTTGCTGCGTCCTTCGTGGGACTCGGGCTCGACGTGCTCGAATCCTCGGCCAATACCGCCGCGACCCTGCCGATCACGTTCAGCGACGGCGCCAGCGCGACGATGGCCGCCGACGGCGCCGTGGCGGCTCTGATCCGGCGCGACCGCGAGGTGGTCCGCCTCGCGCTCGAGCGGGTGGCCCCCGCCCCGGCGGTCCAACCGGCACCGGCACCGGAGCCGATCGTCTCGACACCGAATCCGAGCGATCCGACCCTGACCTCGATGTTCCAGTACGAGAAGCGCAAGGGACGCCTGCGCCGCGTCGTCACCGAGACGACGCCTCAGGAGACGTGAGCGGACGCCACGGATCTCCCGCGCCCTGAAGGTGCACGTCTCCCGCGCGGGGGCGGGGGAATGGCGTGCCTCAACCGTCGATGACGCTCACATGCGCGGCCACGACCTTCCAGCCGTCGGGGAAGCGGATCCAGGTCTGGCTCTGCCGGCCGACCTTGCCGGGCGATCCGTCGCGGTGGAAGAGGGTCATCGCCACGGCCGTATCCCGCCCATAGGCCGTGATCACCGTATCGGACAGGGTCCGCCCCAGCCCGGCCGGTGAGCGGGCGCGGCGGAAGGCACGGATCGCGTCCATGCCGTAGAGGTTCTCAGCCCCGCCGTAGCGGATGGTGCGGGGATCGTCGTGGAACAGGGCTTCCAGCGTCGCCACGTCGTTGCCGGTGAGCGCCGCCTCATAGGCCGCGAAGGCGGCCTCGACCTCGGCGATCACGTCTGGCGCATCGATCTCCATCGGCTCGCTCACAGGATCGCATGCGGCGCGGAGACGACGCCGTTCCTCTCTAGGTGGCGCGCGACCCGCAGCGCCAGATCCTCGCGCCACGGAGCGGCGATGACCTGGACACCGAGGGGCAGGCCGTCATCGACCCGCACGGGCACCGCCACCACGGGCAGGCCGATGAACGAGATCGGCTGGGTGAAGACGCCGATATTCGCCCGCACCGGCAGGGTCACCCCGTCGAGCTCGAAGGTGACCTGCCCCGATTTCGGAGCCCGGCACGGGGTCGAGGGGGCCAGGATGATGTCGACCTCGCGGAACAGGTCGAGCATCGCCGCCCGGTACCAGCGGCGGAAACGCTGCGCGCGCTCGACGAAGGGGGCCGGGATCATCGCCCCCGCGATCAGCCGGTCACGCACGGCCGGGTCGAAATCGGCGGCACGCGTGCGCAAGCGGTCGAGATGGAGGGCGGCGCCCTCGGCGGCGGTGATGAGGTAGGCGGCGGCCCGAGCCCGCGCGGCTTCGGGGATCTCCACTCGCCGCCCGCAGCCGAGCGATGCGGCGAGGGTTTCCACCGCCATGAAGGCCTCGTTGTCACCGCCACGCGCGAAGTATCCGCCCGCCATGGCGATCCGCAGGTCGCCGATGCCGTCATCGAGGCTCGGCATCGCGGGATCGGGGGCACGGGTGGTCGCCACCGGGTCGTCCGGATCGGGGCCCTGCATGGCATCGTAGGACAAGGCGAGGTCGGTGACGCTGCGCGCCATGGGCCCGAGATGATCGAGGCTGCCGACGAAGGGGAAGCTCCCCGCCCGCGTCAGCCTTCCATAGGTGGGCTTGAGGCCGAAGCAGCCGCAGAAGGCGGACGGGACGCGGATCGAGCCGTTGGTGTCCGAGCCGAGGGCCAGGGGGACGAGGCCCGCGCCGATGGCGCCCCCCGAGCCCCCGGACGAGCCGCCCGACATGCGCCCGAGGTCGTGCGGATTGCGGGTCGCGCCGTCATGGACGTTCTCCCCGGTAAAATCATAGGCATACTCGCCCATGTTGAGGCCGCCCACGAGGATGGCCCCGGCGGCTTCGAGCCGTCGCACCAGGGCGCCGTCCCGTCGGGCGGGGGCGAGATCGCGGTTGATCTTCGAGCCCGCCCGCGTCGGCAGGCCCGCGATGTCGATGAGGTTCTTCACCGCGAAGGGCACGCCCGCCAGCGGCCCCAACGCCTCCCCACGGGCTCGCGCCGCATCGACGGCATCGGCTCTCGTCAGAGCGCGTTCGGGCAGCACGTCGGTGAAGGCATTGACCGCCGTGTCCACCCGCGCGATGCGCGCCAGCACGGCCTCGACCACCAGGCGGGCGCTGATCGCCCCATCCCTGACGGACCCGGCGATGTCGGCCGCGTGCATCGTGCTCGGATCGGTCATGCCCCCGCTCACGCCGCGAAGACCGGAGCCGGCTCCGCCTCGTCTGGCAGGGGAAACCCCGCGACGAGGCCGGCGGCGCCCTGAAGCACGGTGAGGTTCGCGCCCACCGCCGCGACCCAAGCGGGATCGAGGGGAATGCCGAGGAGGGCGGAGGCGGCGTCGATATAGGCATCGAGCCCACCCGATGCGGGCTCGGTCTTCGGCATCTCGGCCATGGCTTCCTCCTCAAACCCCGATCCGGCGGAACCGTCGCATCCCGGGGAGCAAGGGTCGGGCCGGACTATGTGACGATCTCACGGAAGCACCCTGTGCGTCATGGCCGTCTTTAGGAGGTTGAGCGTCTTTCCCCATCCGCCGTCCTGAGATCGTGAGAGCGGGCGAAACGGGTCAGTCGGACCCGACGGCATCCGATCCTCACCATCGTTCCGGATGACGTCGAACTCTGCCCTTGTCTTATGTGCAAAACGCATCTAACTAAGATGCAGAACGCATATAAGGCTCGCCCCGTGATCGAAACCGAATTCCTGGCCGAGTACGATCCCACCGCCTACGAGCGCCCTGCCCTCGCCGTCGATCTCGTCCTGCTGGGCCTGCGCGAGGGCCGCCCGGCGGCGCTGCTGCTGAAACGCGAACAGCATCCGCATGCCGGTCGCTGGGCGCTGCCCGGCGGTTTCGTGGGGATCGACCAGACCCTCGATGCGGCCGCTCTCCATGTCCTGCATGAGAAGGCGGGGATAACCGGGGTGCATCTGGAGCAGCTCTACACGTTCGGCGCGCTCGCCCGCGATCCGCGCATGCGGATCGTCAGCGTGGCCTATCTCGCCCTCCTGCCGGAGGCGGCCCTCGCCGAGGCTTTGGAGCGCGCACCCTCCCTCGTGGCGGCCGGGATCGAGGTGCCCTGGTCGGGCGAGGCGGGCGGAGACGTGGTGGCACTGTCGCCCAAGGGTGAGGTTCTGCCCCTCGCCTTCGACCATGCCGACATCCTGGCGATGGCCATGCTGCGCCTGCGCGGAAAGCTCGATTATTCGGATGTGGGCTTTGCCCTCCTGCCCGAGCATTTCACCCTGCGACAGCTGCAGGACGTGCACGAGGCGGTTCTCGGCACCACGCTCAACAAGCCGGCCTTCCGACGCCGGATGCTCGACCGGGGCTGGCTGGCGCCGACCGGATCGCGCGAGGCCGGAACGTCGTTCCGCCCCGCCGAACTCTACCGATTTCAACCGTCCCGCTGACCCGACAGGAGGTTTCCATGGCATCGATCCGCAACATCGGTCTGGTCGCGCAATTGCGGAGCGAGGCGAGCAGCCACGTCATCCGCTATCGCCGGGGCCGCATCCGCCAGAGCGGCCGGGGCCTCGTCTTCTGGTTCCGCCCGGAGACATCGAGCATCGCCGAGATGCCGATGGACGACCGCGAGATGACGCTGTTCGTCCGTGGCCGCAGCCAGGATTTCCAGGCCGTCGCCGTGCAGGGGACGATCGGCTGGCACGTGGTCGATCCGGAACGACTGGCCAGCCGTATCGATTTCTCCATCGATCTTCGCACCGGTAAGCTCCAGGGCGAGCCGATCGAGAAGATCGAGGCGCGCATGGCCGGCATCGCCAGTCAGGCCGTGCTGCAATATCTCGGCGGCAAGCCGGTGCGCACCATCCTCGATGCCGGCCCCGAACCCCTGCGCGGGGGGCTGGAGGCCGTCTTGGCGGCGGACCAGTCCCTGGCCGAGATCGGCGTCGCCGCCGTGTCGGTGCGACTCACCAACCTCGCACCCACGAGCGAACTCGAACGCGCCTTGCAGACCCCGACCTTCGAGGCGCTGCAGCAGAAGGCCGACGAGGCGACTTTCTCCCGCCGCGCCCTCGCCGTGGAGAAGGAGCGTGCCATCGCAGAGAACGAGCTCGCCACGCGCACGGAACTGGCGCGCCGGGAGAAACTCCTCATTGCCGAGGAGGCGGAGAACGCGCGAAACCGGGCGGCCGGCCTCGCCGAGGCGCAGGGCGTCGAGGCGACGGCGGAAGCCGAGCGCATCCGCCTCGTCGAGGGAGCCAAGGTCCTGGCAGAGGCGCAGCGCGTCGCGATCTACCGCGACCTGCCGCCCGCGATCCTGCTCGGCCTCGCCGCGCAGGAACTGGCGGGCAAGCTCGACACGATCGAGCATGTCAGCGTGACGCCCGATCTCCTCGCCGCCGTGATGGGCGAGTTCCACAAGGCCCGTCCGATGGTGGGGGCGCGCTAAGCAGGTTCGCGTCGGCAAGCCAACGCTTCACCTCGCTTAGATCTTTGAAATGTCGCAGGTTTTAAGACACAAAACCGGTGACCACTTTTGTGAAACCTGCTCAGCATGGCCGCCCTCACCCACCGCGCCGTCTTCGTCATCCGCGAGACCGATTACGAGGCCCTGATCGCCCGGCACGCCACGAGCGGGCAGGCGCGCTTCTTCCTCGAGAGCCGCGGGCAGAAACTCGAGGATGTGGTCGAGCGGCACGAACGGTTCCACGCCGTGCTCTCCCGGGCACGGGCCTCGGTGCCGGGGGAGTGGCGCCAGGCCCTGGTGCGGCGCGCTGACCTCGACCGCTTCCTGTTCGCCGCGGACGACGTCGTCGTCGCCGTGGGCCAGGACGGGCTCGTCGCCAATGTCGCGAAGTATCTCGGCGCGCAGCCGGTCATCGGCGTCAACCCGGCGCCCGACCTCTATGACGGGATCCTCGTCCGGGTCGCTGTCGAGCGGCTCGGGCAGGTGCTCACCGCGAGCGTCAACGGCGCGGCGCAGGTGGAGCGGCGCACCATGGTCAAGGCCGTGCTCGACCATGGCGAGACGCTGTTCGCACTGAACGAGATCTTCGTCGGGCACCGCAGCCACCAATCCGCGCGCTACCGGGTCGAAGCGGCGGGCGAGGCCGAGGATCAATCCTCCAGCGGGCTCATCGTCGCGTCCGGTACGGGGGTGACCGGCTGGGCGCGGTCCATCGCCGAGGCGACGCATCTCGCCCTCCCCCTCGGCACGGAGGAGGCGGCGGTGGGCTACTGGGTGCGCGAGCCATTCCCGAGCGTCGCCAGCGGCACGCGGCTGCGCGCGGGCAAGCTGACCGATGCCGGGCTTCTCGTGACCTCGCGCATGAACGATGGCGGCGTCGTCTTCGCCGACGGCATCGAGCAGGATTTCCTGGCCTTCGAATGGGGCCGCCAGGTCAGGCTCTCGCCGGCGGATCGCACGCTCAATCTCGCCATTGGCTAAGTGTCGCCGGGATGTGTCGAGGGATCGAGAGCGCGCAAAGAAAAACCCGCCAAGTCATGGACTTAGCGGGTCGAATTCTTGGTAGCGAGGGAGAGATTTGAACTCCCGACACAAGGATTATGATTCCTCTGCTCTAACCAACTGAGCTACCCCGCCATAACAAAGGAACCCGCGCGGTGCGGGCGCCCCTGAAGAGATCGGCGGTATAAAGAAATCCGCCTTCGGGTGTCAACGGGGAGTTTGCGACTTGGCCACTCCCCGGCGCGGTTTTGTCAGAGGCGGGTGCCCAGGATCTCGGCCACCTGCGGGATGTCCTTGTCGCCACGGCCCGAGAGATTGAGCACCATCAGATGCTCGGCGGGCTTCGTCGGCGCGATCTCGAACACCTTGGCGAGGGCGTGGGCCGGCTCGAGGGCCGGGATGATCCCCTCCAGCATCGAGCACAGCTTGAACGCCTCCAGCGTCTCGGAATCCGTCGCCGAGAGGTAGGTGACGCGCTTGGCCTCGTGCAGCCAGGCGTGTTCGGGGCCGATGCCGGGATAGTCGAGGCCGGCCGAGATCGAGTGGGCGTCGGCGATCTGGCCGTCCTCGTTCTGCAGCAGGTAGGTCCGGTTGCCGTGGAGCACGCCCGGCTTTCCGCCGGACAGGGAGGCGGCGTGCAGGCCCGAGGCAATGCCATGGCCGGCGGCCTCGACCCCGTAGATCTCCACCTCGCGGTCGTCGAGGAACGGGTGGAACAGGCCCATGGCGTTGGAGCCGCCGCCGATGCAGGCGATGAGCGAGTCGGGCAGGCGCCCTTCCATCTCCAGCATCTGCTCCCTGGTCTCGCGACCGATGATCGATTGGAAATCGCGCACCATGGCCGGATACGGGTGCGGTCCGGCCACCGTGCCGATGCAGTAGAACGTGTCGGCGACGTTGGTGACCCAGTCGCGCAGCGCCTCGTTCATGGCGTCCTTGAGGGTCTTGGTGCCGGATTCCACCGGGATCACCTCGGCGCCGAGCATCTTCATGCGGAAGACGTTGGGCGCTTGGCGCGCCACGTCGACGGCGCCCATGTAGACGACGCATTTCAGGCCGAATCGGGCGCAGAGGGTGGCGGTGGCGACCCCGTGCTGACCGGCGCCGGTCTCGGCGATGATCCGCGGCTTGCCCATGCGGCGGGCCAGCATGATCTGGCCCAGCACGTTGTTCACCTTGTGCGAGCCGGTGTGGTTCAGTTCCTCGCGCTTGAAGAAGACCTTGGCGCCATGGCCCGGAGCCGACTTCGTCCGTAAGTGCTCGGTGATTCGCTCGGCGTAGTAGAGCGGGCTCGGGCGGCCGACGTAATGGGTCAGGTGGCCGTTCATCTCCTCCTGATAGGACGGATCGGCCTTGGCCTCCGTATAGGCCTTCTCAAGATCGAGGATGAGCGGCATCAGCGTCTCGGCGACGAAGCGACCGCCGAAGATGCCGAAGCGGCCGCGCTCGTCCGGTCCGTTGCGGAACGAGTTCGGAGAGGGGGCGATGGTCACGGTTGTCGTCCTTCGCGTCTTCGGCCGGCGAGTCTCCGCCGGGCCTGTGCGTTCGGTATTGGGTTGCGCCAATGCCTAGACCCGCGTGGGGGGCGTCTACAATGCGGCGAACGCGTCGATTTGTGAAATCGGACCCTATTCGTAGGCGCGAACCGCCGCGATGAAGGCGGCGATGCGTTCCGGGCTCTTCTCTCCCGGCCGCGTCTCGACGCCCGAGGAGACGTCGACGGCGCGCAGGCCCGTGCGGGCGAGGGCTTCGGCGAGGTTCTCAGGGGTGAGACCGCCCGAGAGCATCGTCCCCGCCGGCAGGGTTTTTCCTGCGAGAAGATCCCAATCGAAGGCGAGGCCGTTGCCGCCGGGAAGTGCCGCATCCGGCGGCGGCTTGGCGTCGAGGAGGATGCGATCGGCTGCCTCGTACCCGGCGATGGCGGCGAGGTCCGAGGGCGTCGAGACGCCGAGCGCCTTCATCACGGGGCGACCGCTGCGGTCGCGGATCGCCGCGACCCGCTCGGGCGTCTCGTGTCCGTGGAGCTGGATCCAGTCCGGATCGACGGTGCCAACGGCCGCATCGATCAGGGCATCGTCGGGGTCCACGAGGAGGACGACCCGCTCCGCCCTGCCCTTCGCCCGGTCCGACAGCAAACGCGCCGTCTCCAGTGGGACATGGCGCGGGCTCTTGGGGAAATGCACGAAGCCGACGAGGTCGGCCCCGGCCGAGAGCGCCGCGTCGAGAGTGTCGGGCGTGCTCAGCCCGCAGATCTTGACCCGGATCGACGGCATGACGGCTCTAACGCGGCGCGGGGAGCGCGACGCGGCTGTCGAGGCCGGGATAACGCTCGGCCGGAGCGGGCTCGCTCGCCGCGACACGCGACTTCAGACGCTCGGTCTCGCCCTCCAGGCGCCGGATCTCGCGGCGGCGGGCCGCGCTCGTCCGCCGTGTGCTCGACTGACCCAGCCACGTGCCGATGCCGCCGCAGAGGATGCCGATGGCGACGGAGGCGAAGATGAGGACGTAGAGCGGCAGCGGCAGGCTGAAGGCCGGCGTGTCCGTCGTGAACGGATCGAAGGACAGGCGGACGACCTCCCGATTGGCGACGGCCAGGGCGACGACCACGATCGCCACGGGAAGCAGGATCAAACCCTTGAGGAAGCGGATCATCGAGACACTCCGGTCGATGGGACGAGGCTGTGCATGGCGTTCAGGATTCCTCGCTTTCGGAGGGCTCCTCGGCGCCGATCCCGGCCTCATTGAGTCGCTGGCGCATCTCCTTGCCCGTCTTGAACACGGGGATGGCCTTCTCGGAGACGGCAACGGGCTCACCGGTGCGCGGGTTGCGCCCCCGTCGCGCATCGCGGCGCTTGACCGAGAAGGCGCCGAAGCCGCGCAGTTCGACACGGTCGCCGCGCGCCAACGCCTCGGCGATCGTGTCGAGGATCGCCTTCACCAGGGTTTCCACGTCGCGCTGGTAGAGATGCGGGTTCTGCTCTGCGATCCTGAGCACGAGCTCCGACTTGATCATGCGGCGGTCTTCCCTGACTTCATGCGGTTCCGGCACCCCTGCGGACGTGATCCGGGCAGGCGTGATTCGGCGTCGCCCTCAAGGCGCATCGGCGGAACCCGGACGCCAGAGGGCGAGCATGCCCCCTTGCGCGAGACCTGCCGTCTCGTCGCCGGCCTGACGCAGGCGCGTGGCGAGGCCGCCCAGCCCCATCAAGTCGGCCCCCATGCCGAGAGCCGACCAGAGCTTGAAATCGCTCTCGGATTTCGGCTTCCAGTCGCGCACGGGCAGACCCTTGGCGACGTTGCGCTCGGTCTCGAGCCAGGCGATCGCCTGACGCTCCCCGCCGACACCGTCGACCAGCTTCAGCGGAACGCTCTGGCGGCCGCTGAACACGCGCCCGTCCGAGACGGTCGCGAGTTCCTTCTCGGAGAGCTTGCGCCGCTCGGAGACGAGGCTCTTGAACCAGGCGTAGGTATCGCCGACCACGGAGGCCAGGGCGGCGCGGGCCTCGGGCGAGGTCGGGGTGAAGCCCGACGGCTCTGCCTTCAGCGGCGACGACTTCACCGACTCGACCTTGACCCCGACCTTGTCGAGGAGGCCGGACAGGTCGGGATACTGGAACAGCACGCCGATGGACCCGACGAGGGCGGTTTCCCGCGCGACGATATGATCGGCCGCGATGGCGGCGATATAGGCGCCCGACGCCGCCGTGCCGTCGACGAAGGCCACCATGGGCTTCTTCTCGGCCAGCGCGCGCAGGTTGCGGTAGAGTTCCTCTGAGCCGGTGGTGGTGCCGCCAGGCGACGAGATCGACACGATCACGCCCTGCACCGCGCCGGCGTCGCGGACCCGCTCGATGAGTTTCGTCGTCGATTCGCTGCCGGCGATGAAGCCGCCGATGGAGATGCGGGCGATCTGCGGTTTCACGGCCGGGAAACCGAAGCCGTCATTGCCCCGGACCCGGTAGCCCAATGTCCCGACGGCGACGATCAGCCCGCCGATCCCCACGACGCGCCACAGGGAGAGCTTGCGGCGCAGGCGCCGGCGATCGATCAGAAGTTCGGCGTCTGCGGCCATGCGATCGTCCCGCTCCCTTGACTCGTCCGACCGCTGCGGCCGGCTGTTCGCTCACGACACGTAAGGATGTACCGGTAAAGGTGCCTCCAAACGTCCCCTCGAGATGTGTTCCACACCCGCCGCCGGATTGCACCAAGCCGTTGGCAGCTCTCGCGTCCTTCCGCCGGACGACCGATGGAGTCCGGGGTACGCGAAAGCAGGGCCGTGTTCTAGCGCCCCCTCCGGTGGACCGGCAAGAGGACTCGTCGACGGGAAGCGAAGCTTGGGCGCGAAGCCGTGGGGATGGGGGCTCGGCGGGTGGTTCGGTCGCTCGGCCGAAACAGAATCCTCCGATGTCGAACCGGTGACATCGGAGGCTTTTGGCGGCCAAATTCACTCGCTCAGGGAGCGAGGTCGTGGACCGGCTTCGTCGTGGTGGTGCGGTTGCTGTTGAGGACGGTGTTGCTGACCTGTGTCTGCTTCAGTGCCTCCAGGTCGATCTGCGGGGGAGCCGGCAGCTGCAATTGCTCGCTCGTATAGGCCCAGGCCTGCGCGACCCGCTCCGGATCGTCGTTCAGCTTCAATCCGTAGCTGGGGACGATCTGCCGGAGCTTCGCCTGCCATTCAGGGGACGACACCTTGGAAGCGAAGACCTTCTCCAGCACCTTCAGCATGATCGGAGCCGCGGTGGACGCGCCCGGCGAGGCGCCGAGCAGCGCCGCGATGCTGCCGTCCTTCGCGCTGACGATCTCCGTGCCGAGCTTCAGAACGCCGCCCTTGTCCTTGTCGCGCTTGATGATCTGCACGCGCTGGCCCGCCTGCCACAGGCGCCAGTCCTCCTTCTTCGCCTTGGGGAAATACTCACGCAGGGCGGCGATGCGGTCATCGTCCGAGAGCATCAGCTGACCGGCCAGATATTCCACCAGGGGATATTCATCCACACCCACGCGAACCATCGGCCAGACGTTGCTGGTGGTCGTCGAGGACAGGAGGTCGAAATAGGAGCCCTCCTTCAGGAACTTGGTGGAGAAGGTCGCGAAGGGACCGAACAGCAGGACGCGCTTGCCGTCGAGGACGCGCGTGTCCAGATGCGGAACGGACATCGGCGGCGAGCCGACCGAGGCCTTGCCGTAGGCCTTCGCCAGATGCTGCGTCGTCACATCGGGATTCTCGTTGACGAGGAACGAGCCGCCGACGGGAAAGCCGGCGTAGTCCTCGCCTTCGGGGATGCCGGATTTCTGCAGGAGATGCAGGGATCCGCCGCCCGCGCCGATGAACACGAACTTGGCGTCGAAACTCTGCTCGGATCCGTCCTTGAGGTTCCGGGAGACCACGCGCCAGGAGCCGTCGGGATTCTTGTCGATGGTCCGGACCTCGGACGAGGCCTTCAGGTCGAAGTTCGGCTGGCTCTGCAGATGCCCGACGAACTGGCGGGTGATCTCGCCGAACTCCACGTCGGTGCCCAGAGAGGTCCAGGTGGCTGCGATCTTCTGCTTGGGATCGCGGCCCTCCATCATGAGGGGGACCCATTTCCGGATCTGCTCGGGATCGGTCGAATAGTCCATGCCGGCGAAGAGCGGGCTCGCCTTGAGCGCGGCATGGCGCTTCTTGAGAAAGGCGATGTTCTCGTCGCCCCACACGAAGCTCATGTGAGGGGTGTAGTTGATGAACGAGCGGGGGTTCTTGAGGACGCCGTTGCGAACCTGCCACGCCAGGAACTGGCGCGTGACCTGGAAGGCCTCGTTGATCTCGACGGCCTTGGCGATCTCGATCTGGCCGTCCTTCTTCTCGGGCGTGTAGTTGAGCTCCGCGAGGGCGGAATGGCCCGTGCCGGCATTGTTCCAGCCGTTGGAGCTCTCCTTCGCCACGCCGTCGAGCCGCTCGATCATCTGGATCGACCAGTTGGGTTCGAGCTCGCGCAGCCAGACACCGAGCGTGGCGCTCATGATGCCGCCGCCGATCAGAAGGACATCGACCTTCTTCGCCGGAGGGGCCGCGAGAACCAGGGTGCCGGGCACGGCCACGGCCGCCATCCCGGTCAAGGCCGTGCCGAGGATCTGCCTGCGGTTCAGGGCAGGCGCCGTGGAGGAAACGCCCTTGGACGGGCACATATCGTTGTCGTCGGCGCTCATCGCCATACCTCGTTCTGCGGAACACGTCCGAAGGACCCTCATCGGACGGCTGTCCGCCCAGGGCATCGGATCGAGAGGATCGGAGGAGCGCTTCTTCCCAGAGGGCATTCTTGCCCGGTGTGCTGGATTGACCAGTCTGCCGGATCGATGCCTCGCCGATCCCGGTCGGTAAAGGGGTCGGCAGTAGTCTTCCAGCTATTATTTGTCAGTCCGGTGGTGCGATTGGACGTTCTGACTTTCTCTCTGGAACATTTACAGATGAGAGGTCGATACGACGCCTCGGGACTTCGGCTATGTTTCCATGTCCGAGAGGATTCCGCATGGGCAACTCGGCCCTGAACGAGACGAGCCGGTGCGAAGGGCATCGGCGGCTGCCATCCGCGAAGTGCCAGGGCTGTTTCAGCTGATCGTCGTGCGGCCCGAATGTCCCATCCGGGCTGCCGCTCCGGAATCCCGTCCCGTACCGGCGATGTCTCGAACCGTGGCGTTTTCAGTTCGAGCCGATCCCTCGGTGCCCGTCTCCTAGACGATGGCCCGGAGGGCAACAATCTGTGGCTCGCCGCAATCCGTTCAAATGCCGGGTTTTGAAACCGGCATGTCAGGGCGAGTCCGCTCTAGAGAGAGCGTGTCGAGACAAAGAAACGCCCGCGCGGGAGGCGATCCCACGCGGGCGTTCAGGATGCGATCACCGACTCCAGGGAGTCGGCGACCGTTGATGTCGGCGCCGGATTTAGTCCTGCGCGTCGTCCTTGTCGTCGCTGGTGCGGGCCTTCTTGAAGGCGGCACCGAGGATCTCGCCGAGGGAGGCGCCGGAATCGGCGGAGCCGAACTGGGCCATCGCCTCCTTCTCCTCGGCCATTTCCAGGGCCTTGATCGAGAGCTGGACCCGACGCGCCTTGCGATCGAACTGGATCACGCGGGCATCGAACTTCTCGCCGGCGGCGAAGCGCTCGGGGCGCTGATCGCCACGGTCACGAGCCAGCTCGGCCCGGCGGATGAAGGTGGAGAGGTCGGTGTCGACGATCTTCACCTCGACGCCCGAATCCTTCACTTCCAGCACTTCGCAGGTCACGATCTGACCCTTCTTGAACTCACCGGCCTCCGTGAAGGGGTCGCCGCCGAGCTGCTTCACGCCGAGCGAGATGCGCTCCTTCTCGACGTCGACGTCGAGAACCTGGGCGCGCAGCATGTCGCCCTTCTTGAACTCCTCGATGACCTGCTCGCCGGGACGGTTCCAGTCGAGATCCGACAGGTGGACCATGCCGTCGACGTCGCCGTCGAGACCGATGAACAGACCGAACTCGGTCTTGTTCTTGACCTCACCCTCGACCTCGGAGCCGACCGGATGCTGCTCGGCGAAGGCCTCCCAGGGGTTCTGGAGGGTCTGCTTGAGGCCGAGCGAGATGCGGCGCTTGACGGGATCGACTTCGAGGATCTGCACTTCCACTTCCTGCGAGGTGGAGACGATCTTGCCCGGATGAACGTTCTTCTTCGTCCAGGACATCTCGGAGACGTGGATCAGGCCTTCGATGCCCGGCTCCAGCTCCACAAAGGCGCCGTAATCGGTGATGTTGGTGACACGGCCCTTGAGCTTGGCGTCGACCGGGTAGCGCTGGGCGATGCCCTCCCACGGATCGGCGAGCAGCTGCTTGATGCCGAGCGAGATGCGGTGGGTCTCGTGGTTGATCTTGATGATCTTGACCTTGACCGTCTGGCCGATGGTCACGACCTCGGACGGATGGTTCACGCGGCGCCACGCCATGTCGGTGACGTGGAGCAGGCCGTCGATGCCGCCGAGATCGACGAAAGCGCCGTACTCGGTGATGTTCTTGACGACGCCGTCGATGACCTGACCCTCTTCGAGGTTGGCCACGAGCTCGGAGCGCTGCTCGGCGCGGCTCTCTTCGAGGACGGTGCGGCGCGACACGACGATGTTGCCGCGGCGGCGATCCATCTTGAGGATCTGGAACGGCTGCGGGGTGCCCAGCAGCGGGGTGACGTCGCGGACGGGACGGATGTCCACCTGCGAGCGCGGCAGGAACGCCACGGCGCCGTCGAGATCGACGGTGTAGCCGCCCTTGACCTGGTTGAAGATCGCGCCGGTGACGCGCTCGTTGGCCTCGAAGGCCTTCTCGAGCTTGACCCAGCTCTCCTCGCGGCGCGCCTTGTCGCGCGAGATGACGGCTTCGCCGAGCGCGTTCTCGATGCGGTCGACATAGACCTCGACCTCGTCGCCGACGGCGAGTTCGCCTTCGCGGCCGGGGCCGTTGAATTCCTTGAGGGCGACACGGCCTTCCGTCTTGGCGCCGATGTCGATGACGGCCACGTCCTTCTCGATCGCGACGACGCGACCCTTGACGACGGAACCTTCGGTGATCTCGTGCTCGAGGAAGCTCTCCTCGAGGAGAGCCGCGAAGTCGTCGCGGCTCGGGTTACGCTGCAGGGCGCTACCAGCGGTCATTCTGTCTCCTGACAGGCCTCATGATCGAGGCCGGCGTCGGCGGTTCGTGTGACGGGGCACCCTCGGCGATCGCCGCCCGCGCGCCCCCTGGAGGACTCGACAGGCTCACCCCCCGCAGGAGGGCCGACGCAATCTGGAACAATGGTCGAGGGCCATTCCCCAACGGGTCGATGGCGGGACGAAAAGCCCGCGCACAGTCGAATCCGAAGGGAGGACGGCGCTGCCATAACCGATCGCGTCCGTTTCGGCAACAGAACGCTTGCGATCCGCGCGGGAGGATGCGTTCACGTAAGCATCCAGCGCGGCGTATCGGCGTGGCGCAGCCAGATCGCGGAGGCGACCGAGAGCGCCTCGATCGGCATCTCCACGTCGCCGCGGCCCTTGTCCCAAAGTTCGATACCGGAAAAGCCGACCTTGCGGATCGTCAGCCACGCGCCGAAGGGGAATGTCGCGTCGGTACCCTGGCCGGGGCCGAAACATTCCTCGAAGGCCAGGGGATCGATCATCATCTGATCGTATTTCCGGAGGTGCTCAACCATCGAGACCTTGGATCGGAACAGGATGCGGTCGCGGATATGGGACGAGAAACACGGCTCGTATTCCGTCAGCGTCATCCGGAGCTTGCCTCCGATGCGCAGATAGGGCGGATTCGGCCCGGCCTCGCTGAAGTTGAGCAGGCTCCAGCCTTCCTCATTCATCAGTGATTCGGCCAGCGTCACCGGTTCCGATGCTCCCAGTCGCGGATCGGCGTCGCGAGCCGCCGTATCGGGGCCGGTTCCCGTGGCCAGGATGTCGGACCCGATCGTGTGGCCGCCCGGCTCGTATTCCGCCACGTCGTGCGCCGTCTCGTGAGAGGCCATCATTCGCCCCGTAAAAGTGTCCCCGGCAATCGAGGGCGATCAATATTGCGCATTTTCTCATGCTTGGCGATCATGCAGCGCACCAACACGACAAAGGCGCCGCAACAGCGGCGCCTCCGGTAGTATGTCTGTCGGTTGGCGGACGCTCGACGCGACGATTATTCCTCGTCTTCGTCCTCGGTGCTGCGCATGCCCTTGAGCTTTGCGAAGACCGAATCCGCGTTGAGCTTCTCGTCGCGCTCGTTGCGGTGATGCTCGTCGGCTTCCTCGAAATTGCCGGCCGTGGAGACTTCGGTGGGCAGCAGGGTCGCGCCGGCATCGGTCGGCAAGACCGCCGGGCGGTCCTTGGCGGCGCGCTGGACTTCGAAATCGAGGTCGATCTGCGTGCAGAGGCCGAGGGTCACCGGGTCCATCGGCTGCAGCGAGCCGGAATTCCAGTGGGTCCGCTCACGGATCTGCTGGATCGTCGACTTGGTGGTGCCGACGAGGCGGATGACCTGCGCGTCCTTGAGCTCGGGATGATTGCGCAGCAGCCAGAGGATGGCGTTCGGCCGATCCTGACGGCGCGACAGCGGGGTGTAGCGCGGACCCTTGGTGGTGCGCTTGACCTCGGGCAGCTTCACCTTCGAAACGGCCACCTTGAGCTTGTAGTTGGGCGCCTTCTGCGCCTTCTCGATCTCGTCGCGGGTGAGCTGCCCGGTGGTGATCGGGTCGAGGCCCTTGATCCCCGCCGCGACTTCGCCATCGGCGATGCCCTTCACTTCGAGGGGGTGCAGCTTGCAGAAATCGGCGATCTGCTCGAAGGCGAGGGACGTGTTCTCGACCAGCCAGACGGCGGTCGCCTTCGGCATCAGCGGACCTTGGGACATGCTCTGTGGCTCCGACGTTAGCGGGGGAACGGGCGGCGCCGGGCATCGGTCCGCAGGCTCCGGATCAGTCGATCCGGAAGTCCCGTCTCACGCTCTCAAAAGGGGATCAGCGTATATAGGCGGCTGCCGGAGGGCGCGCAATTGCCTTCACGTCCGGTCGTCGACGATGGACGGCCGGATACGCCCGCTCTCCCCCGTCGATTGGCAGCCGTGCGGCGTCGACCGTCAGACGAACAGGCTCGAGACGCTCGATTCCGTCGCGGTCCGGCCGATGGCCTCGCCGAGGAGCGGAGCGATGGTGGCAACGCGGATATTGCGGGCGAGCTTGACCGCCTGCGTCGGCTGGATCGAATCGGTGATCACCAATTCCTTCATCCGCGAGGCGGCGATGCGGGAGACCGCGCCGCCCGAAAGCACGCCGTGGGTGATGTAGGCCGACACGTCCTTGGCGCCGGCGTTGAGCAGGGCCTCGGCCGCGTTCACCAGGGTGCCGCCGGAATCGACGATGTCGTCGACGAGGATGCAGGACCGACCCTCGACCTCGCCGATGATGTTCATGACCTCCGATTCACCCGGGCGCTCGCGGCGCTTGTCGACGATGGCCAACGTCGCGTCGATGCGCTTGGCGATGGCGCGGGCGCGGACCACGCCGCCCACATCGGGGGAGACCACCATCCATTCCTTCGGGTCTAGTCGTTCCTTGATGTCGCGCACGATCACCGGGGCGGCGAAGAGGTTGTCGGTGGGAATGTCGAAGAAGCCCTGGATCTGCCCCGCATGGAGATCGAGGGTCATCACCCGGTCGGCGCCGGCCTCGGTGATGAGGTTGGCCACGAGCTTGGCCGAGATCGGGGTGCGGCCGGAGGTGCGCCGGTCCTGCCGGGCATAGCCGAAATAGGGGATCACCGCCGTAATGCGCCGCGCCGAAGAGCGCCGCGCCGCGTCGATCATGATGAGCAGTTCCATCAGGTGATCGTTGGCGGGGAAGGAGGTCGACTGCACGATGAAGACGTCCTCGCCGCGGACGTTCTCCTGGAGTTCGACGAAGATCTCCATGTCCGCGAAGCGGCGGACCATGCACTTGGCCAGGGGAAGCTCGAGATAGGCGGAGATCGCCTCCGCCAGCGGACGGCTGGAATTTCCAGCGATGATCTTGATCGAGGACTTCATGCCGCCGTCTTCATCTCTCGATTCCTGCGCCGCGCCGGATACCGGCCCCTCGGCGCGGCACCCCTTACAGCCCCCGACCCGGTGTCACAATGCCTTCACCGATCATTGAGGGCTGCCCTGCACAGATCACGGCTCCAACAGGCGATGGAGGTGGACGATGAAATAGCGCGTCTGAGCGCTGTCGACGGTGGCCTGCGCCTTGGATTTCCAGGCGCTCTGCGCGGAGGCATAGTCTGGAAAGATTCCGACGATGTCGAGCCCCTTCACATCGCGGAAGTTGATGCCTTCGAGGTTCTCGAGCTCGCCGCCGAAGACGAGATGCAGCTTCTGTCCGCTATCGATCGTGGTGGTCATCGTCTCTCCTTGGCAGGCCGTGGGGCCGCTGGCACGGGGTGGGATCGAGGGTGCGGGCCGACATTCGGCGCCGCGCTTTAGCGGTGTTCGCGACGCGAAGCGAGATGCCGCATGTCGGCAAGCATCCGCCGGGCCAAGAGTCACGGCCCCGCCATGCGCCGGCCACGGGACTCACAGTTCGAACAGGGATTGCTGAGGCGGGGCCTCCGCCGGCTTTCGCGGCTGCCGCTTGCGCTTCGGCGGCCCCTCCCCGCCGGGCGCCGTATCGTCTGCGGCCTCGGACCGGGCGAACCGCGTGCCGTCCGCGAATTCGAGGCCCAGCCGCTGGCCCGGCGTCACCGAGGCGGCGGCGCGGATCGGGGCTCCGTCCTCGTCGCGGACCAGGGCGAAGCCGCGCGCGAGGACGGCGCGGTAGCTCAGCGTGCCGAGGAGTGCCGCGAAATTGCCGAGCCTGTCGCTCCGCCGCTCGATCAGGCGGCGGATTGCCTGGTCGAGCCGGGTATCGAGGGCGCCCAGGCGCTCGAAGCGACGGGCGGTCTCCGTGCGGGCACGGACGAGGGTCTGTTCGCGGGCGACGACGAGGCGCCGGCCGAGATAGCCTAGCGCCTCGCTTTTACGTGTCGCATAGTTCTGCAAGGCGGAACGAGGGCGGTCCGCGACGAGGGCGAGGCGGCCGCGCGCCTGAGCCAGCCGCAATCCCGGCGGGTGCCGCCCGAGCCGATCGAGCAGGCGGCCGAACCGCGCCCGGTGATCGCGCGCATTGCCGGCCAGCGCGGGCATGAGCCGGGCCTCGGCGAGGTCGAGGCGTTGGCGTTTTCCCGCGAGGAAGGCATCCGCTCCCGGCATGGCACGCAGGAGCGCGCGCAGGTCGGAGCCTTCGCGGTCGAGCTTGCGCCGGACGGCTTCGCCCTGGCGGTGGCCGAGGTCGCGGATCTCGGCGACGAGATCGGCGCGGACCGGCACGGCCATCTCGGCGGCGCCCGTCGGCGTCGGTGCGCGGCGATCCGAGACGAAATCGATGAGGGTGGTGTCGGTCTCGTGGCCCACCGCCGAGATCAGGGGGATGGTGCTCTCCGAGGCGGCGCGGACCACGATCTCCTCGTTGAACGCCCATAGATCCTCGATCGAGCCGCCGCCCCGCGCGACGATGAGCACGTCCGGCCGTGGGATCGCGCCGTCCGGCGGGAGCGCGTTGAAGCCGCGGATGGCGGCGGCGATCTCTTCGGCCGCCCCCTCCCCCTGGACGCGCACGGGCCAGACCAGGACCGGCCGGGGGAAGCGGTCTTCCAGCCGGTGAAGGATGTCCCGGATGACGGCGCCGGTGGGCGAGGTCACCACTCCGACGACCCGCGGGAGATAGGGAATGGCGCGCTTGCGATCCGCGGCAAACAGGCCTTCCGCCGAGAGGACGCGCTTGCGCTCCTCCAGCAAGGCCATCCAGGCACCGATCCCGGCCGGTTCGAGGGTCTCGACGACGATCTGGTAGGACGACTTGCCGGCAAAAGTCGTGATGCGCCCGGTGGCGACGACCTCCAGCCCCTCCTGGGGGCGCTGGCGCAGGCGGTTGAAGGTTCCCTTCCACACCACAGCGTCGATGCGGGCGGTGCCGTCTTTAAGCGAGAAATACGCGTGTCCGGAACCGTGCTGGCCGCGATAGCCGGAGATCTCGCCGCGCAGCCGGACATGGCCGAACGCGTCTTCCAGCGTCCGCTTCAGGGCCGAGGCGAGGTCCCCCACCGACCATTCCGGCGCGTTGGAGACGGCCGGTGTCGGGGCGGCAGGATTTGGAACAGGGGGAGGAACGAGGGCCATGGCGCGGGGACGCTAGGCCGGGTCGGCACGCGGGTAAACCCCGGCGCGGTCGGTCAGAACATCAGAGCCAGCAGGAGGATGCCCGACAGGACGGGGGCGACGCCGATGGCGAGCGCCCAGGGCCAAAAGCCCGGGATGTGCGGGGGACGGTTGTCGTTGACAGGTCTCACCGAGGGACGGCCACTCACGAGGAACTGCGACAAACGCAGGCCCGACCCGGTTTGCGGGACGATCGGGAGAGCAGTGGAGTGGCGACATCCTGGCATGACGGTGTTCAACCCGCAGACGGCCCGTATCGTTCCTGCGACGGCCATCGATTGCGTGAGGTCGGAAGCGGTAATTAGAGCATCGATGCGAACGGCGCGCCAGGGCCTCCGTGAGCGCCTGCCTCGCGGGAAGACTGTCCATCTCTCGCTTTTCGGGGGAAACCCTGTGCGGGAAGGCCCGCCGCCCTGCGCTGCGGGCCTTCGAGGATGCTATGTTTCGGACCGACCGTTCGCTACCTGGCCACTCGCGCCGGCTCCGGCATCCCGGCATGCCTTCTGCGTCTTTCGAAGCGTGACTTATGAACATCCTCCTCATCGGCTCCGGCGGACGCGAACATGCCCTGGCTTACGCCATCGCCAAGAGCCCGCTCTGCTCCCGCCTGTTCACGGCCCCGGGCAATCCGGGTACGGCCGAATACGGCGAGAACCGTCCCGATCTCGCGCTCACCGACCATGAGGCGGTGAGGCGGTTCTGTGAGACCGCCGAGATCGGCCTCGTGGTGGTCGGGCCCGAGGCGCCCCTCGTGGCGGGCCTCGTGGACGATCTCCAGGCGGCGGGCATCCGCGCCTTCGGGCCGACCAGGGCGGCGGCGCAGCTCGAAGGCTCGAAGGGCTTCACCAAGGATCTCTGTGCCGAGCGCGGCATCCCGACCGCCGCCTTCGCCCGCTTCACCGAGCGGGACGCCGCCCTCGCCTACCTGGCGCAATCGGGTGCACCCATCGTGGTGAAGGCCGATGGGCTCGCCGCCGGCAAGGGCGTCGTGGTGGCGGAGACCCTGGAGCAGGCCGAGAGCGCGGTCCGCTCCATGCTCGGCGAGCCGGGCGCCGAGATCGTCATCGAGGAATGCCTGTTCGGGGAGGAGGCGAGCTTCTTCGCCCTCTGCGACGGCACGAACGCGGTGCCGATCGGGACGGCGCAGGACCATAAGCGCGTGTTCGACGGGGATCGCGGCCCGAATACCGGTGGCATGGGCGCCTATTCCCCGGCCACCATCCTGACGCCCGCCCTCGAACGGGAGGTGATGGACACGATCATCGCCCCGACGCTCGCCGGGATGCGGGAGCGCGGGACGCCCTTCACCGGCATCCTCTATGCCGGCCTGATGCTGACGGCCGATGGCCCGAAGCTCATCGAGTACAACACCCGCTTCGGCGATCCCGAGGCGCAGGTGCTGATGCCCCGTCTCGCCTCCGATCTGGTGCCGGCCCTGCTCGCCGCCTGCGAGGGCGACGTCACTGGCATCGCGCTGCAATTCGACGCCCATCGTGCGGCCCTGACCGTGGTGATGGCGGCGGCCGGTTACCCCGGCGCGGTGATGCGCGGTTCGACGATCCGGGGGATCGCCGAAGCCGGCGCCAGCAACGCGGTCATCGTGTTCCAGGCTGGCACGCGGGCGGAGAATGGCCGTATCGTCGCCGATGGCGGCCGCGTGCTGGCGGTGACGGCCATTGGCGACAGCATGATGGAGGCCCAGGCCCGCGCCTACGCGGCGGTGTCGCGGATCGACTGGCCCGAGGGCTTCTGCCGCCGGGACATCGGTCGGCGGGCCGTGGCCCGCGAAGTGGCGGGGGACGGCATCTGACGACGCCGCGCCCTTGAAATTGCGGGCGCCCGCTCATCTTGCTCGGTGACGGCCGGTATTGCGCCGGCGCGGAGGAATCGACCGATGGGCTACGTCTCGAAGACCGTGATGGAAGAGGGCAAGGCCGCCAAGATCGCGGGCCAGCCGGATGGGTCCAACCCCTACCCCGCCGGATCGCAGAACAGCGCCGACTGGCTCGAAGGCTACACCTACGACGAGGCCGAGCAGAACGTCGACAACGACTCGGACGAGTAGCCGCCCGGTTCAGTCCTTGGTCCAGACCTGCCCGTGATAGACGAACACCTCTGGCCGGTTGGCCAGGGCGGCGAGACCGGAAAAGGCCGGGTCCTGAACCGAGATCACGCTGGTGGGGATCGCCTCCATCTGCGTGACGAAAGGCGGCTTGTGCTCGAAGGACCGCCGGAAATCGCCCTTCTTCAGGATGGGCAGGATCCGCGGGGCGATGCCGCCGCCGATATAGACGCCGCCCGTGGCGAGGAAGGTCAGGGCGAGGTCGCCGCAGACCCGTCCGAGCAGCTTGGCGAACAGGGTGACGGCTTCGGCCGCAACCGGGTCGCTGCCGTCGATACCCGTATCGGTCACCTTGGCGGGCTCGGCATCCGCCGCCTCCCGCCCGGTTCGCGCGAGATGGATCGCCTTGTAGAGCCGCGCGAGGCCGGGTCCCGAGAGCAGCGCCTCCACCGTCACCCGCCCTTCGATACGCTCCACATGCCGCCAGATCTCCTCCTCGGCCGCATCGGCGGGGCCGAAATCCACATGGCCGGCCTCCGTGGAGACGATGGCGAGATGATCCGCGTAAGCGATCACGGCCGCTGCGCCGAACCCGGTTCCGGGGCCGAGGACGAGCCTCGTCCCCTGGTCGCCCTTCAGCCCGCCATCGCGATAAGGGCCGATCGGCGTCAGGTCGGTGGGGGCGATATCCACGGCGCCGGCGGCGACGGGGACGTAATCGTTGACGACCACCGCCCGCGAGAGGCCGAAATCCCCGCCGATCCGCGCGCCTTCGATGATCCAGTTCGCATTGGTGAGACGGACGGCGGGGCCATCGATCCGGGCGGCGACCGCCAGGATCGTCGAGCGCGGGGCCGGTCCGTCATACTTTTCGAGAACGGAGCTGATCGCGGCGCTCGGGTCGGGGAAGGCGTTGGTCGGGACATGGCCGACGATCTCCGCCCCGGCGCCCGCCTCCGGCACGAGTGCGAAGCGGGCATTGGTGCCGCCGATATCGCCGACGAGGACCGGGAACTCGAACATGCGTGCGGTTGTCCTTCGCGCTGGAATCCGGGGTTTCATATCTCGCCCGCCCTCAATGCGGGTGCGGGGCGTCACGGTCAGGTCTGCGGCACCGGTCCCGATGCGGGATCGCGGCCGCCGCTCGCGCCCTCAGGCGGGCGGCAGGGCGTCGGGGTCCATCGGTGCGCCATCGGCCCAGGCATAGATCAGCGCGCGCACGGCATCGGGATCGGTGAGACGCCGCGTGGCGATGGTGTCGCTGCCGCCGATCCGGACGCTGACCCCGCCCTCCTCGTTCACCACGGCGAAGGCCTTCTCGTCGGTGAGGTCGTCGCCCAGGAACATCGCGCGGCGGCCGGCATAGGGCGGCGCCTCGGACAGGGCGCGGATGGCATGGCCCTTGGTAGCCGAGGCCGGGACGATCTCGCCGACCGCCTTGCCCAGCTGCAGCCGGTAATCGGCGCCGAGATCGGAAGCGGCCGCCTTCACGGCCTCCTCGGCCTTCGCGGCGTCGGTGGGCGTGGCGAGGCGCCAATGCACCGCGACGGAGGCCCCCTTGTCCTCGATCAGCACGGATTCGAGGTCGCGCACGGCGTCCTTCAACCCCGCGATGCGGGCGCGCAGGGCGGGATGATCCTCGGCGCTGCCTCCCGACACCACCCCGTCGACCCGCCGCTCGACCCCGTGAAGTCCGGCGACATCGAACCTGGCGGGCGAGAGGAAGTCGTCGATCACCGCGATGGGGCGGCCGGTGACGATGGCGAGCGCCCCGCCGAGCCGGTCCCGCAAGCGCAGGAGCGCGGGCGCGAGCTCTTGGGGCACCACCACCTGGTCGGGTCGCGGAGCGATCTCCACCAGGGTGCCGTCGAAATCGAGAAAGAGGGCGAAATCCGTCACAGGCAGTGTCCCAGGGCATCTGGTTCGGGATGGCCGGCTCACCGAGACGGCCGATCCACCGGAGCGGCCGAATGTCTATCGTCCGCGTCGCGAGCCGGGCTAGCATGGCCCGCGCCACGCGCAAACGCCGCGTCTCGAATATCGCCTCCGTGCCGGCCCCCGCCGCGAAAACGGTCTCCCGTTTCCGGGAGGGTGTTCTCCCGGCAAACCCTTGATAAAAATTAGAAATTGGATGATTCCGATGCACCCGACCCCCCTGCCCTTCGGTCCCGGCCAGGAAAGCGTGTGGGATTATCCCCGGCCGCCTCGGTTGGAGCGCGTGGCCCGGCGCCTGCGCGTGGTCTTCGCCGGTGCCACCGTCGCCGACACGGTGGCCGGGTACCGCGTGCTGGAGACCAGCCACCCGCCGACCTATTACCTGCCCCCCGGCGATGTGGCCGACGGCGTGCTCGGGCCGCCCACCATGGCGGGGATCTGCGAATGGAAGGGCCGCGCCGTCCTCTTCGATGTCGTGGCCGGCGGCCATCGGGCGCCGGGCGCGGCCTGGGCCTACCCGACGCCGACGCCGGATTTTATGGCCATTGCCGGCTTCGTCGCCTTTTATGCCGGGGCGATGGAGGCCTGTTTCGTCGATGACGTGAGAGTCGAGCCGCAGCCCGGCGGATTTTATGGCGGCTGGATCACGCCGGAGATCGTCGGCCCGTTCAAGGGCGGGCCGGGCAGCATGGGCTGGTGAGCGCCACGTCCCGCGCTTTCATGCGCCACGCGACGGCCCTTCGACGCGCCATGCGACGGCTCTTCGGCGTTTGACCGACAGCCGGCAAATACCGGTACCCATGGCGCCGAACGATGCTCTAAAGGCCGGGGTCAGGTTCGACGAGACGGCCGCCCGAGGGTGGTGAAGACGGAGAGGCGCGCATGCAGGACACCCCGGTTCAGGACTTGCCCGTCACCGACCCCAAAACCCTCGGCCTCTGCCCCGAGCGGCTCGAGCGGGTCGATGGCTGGATGCGCAGGCTGGTGGCCGAGGGCAAGCTCGCCGGCCTCTCGGTGATGCTGTCGCGGCGGGGGGAGACCGCCTTCTTCCGCGCCCATGGTCTCGCCGACATCGCCCGCGCGACGCCGTTTGCCGCCGATACGATCACCCGCATCTACTCGATGACGAAGCCGCTGACCTCGGTGGCGGTGATGATGCTCTACGAGGAAGGGCGCTTCCAGCTCGACGACCCGATCACCCGCTTCCTGCCCGAATTTACCGACATGCGGGTCTTCACCGGCGGCAACCGGGTGAAGGCCGAGACCGTGCCGGCCCAGCTCCCGATCACCATCCGCGACTGCCTCACCCATACGGCGGGCTTCACCTACGGCTTCATGGAAGCGACCCTCGTCGATGCGCTCTACCGGCAGAACGGCGTCGATTTCGGCGAGAACCAGGATGCGAGCCTCGCCGAGGTGGTCGCCCGGCTGGCGCGTCAGCCCCTCCTCGCCCAGCCCGGCGCGGAATGGAACTACAGCGTCGCCACCGACCTCCTCGGCCACCTCGTCGCGGTGGTGTCGGGCCAGGAGTTCGGCGATTTCCTGAAAACGAGGGTGATCGACCCGCTCGGCATGGTCGACACGGATTTCCACGTGCCCGCCGACAAGGTGTCCCGGCTGGCGGCCAATTACAGCCTGTTCCGCGATCGCAGCCTCAAGCTCTACGACGACGCGGTGGGAAGCCGCTTCGCCGCCAAGCCCGCGATCGCCTCCGGCGGGGGCGGCCTCGTCTCGACAGCGTCGGACTACATGCGCTTCTGCCGCTTCATCCTCGGGCGCGGCGCCCTCGACGGCGTGCGGCTCCTCGGCCGCAAGACGGTGGAGCTGATGCTGATGAACCATCTGGGTGGCGACCTCGCCTCGATGGGCCAGCCGCGCTTCTCGGAATCGTCCTATACGGGAATCGGCTTCGGGCTCGGCTTCTCGGTCATGCTCGACCCGGCGCGGGCACAGATCGTCGGCACCCCCGGCGAGGTCGCCTGGGGAGGCTTGGCGAGCACCTCGTTCTGGATCGACCCGGCCGAAGACCTCGCCGTGGTGATGCTGGCCCAGCTCATCCCCTCCTCGGCCCTGCCGATCAGGCGGGAATTGCGGGTGCTGACCTACGCCGCCCTGGTGGAGTGACGGGGCTTCGGGCGAGGCATCGCCCCGGATTTGAGAACCGGGACGGCGCGAGTTGGCATCGACCGGCGTGACGATGGAGCCGGCAGCAGGCCACTTGGCGTCTCCTACAAGTGCGTCTTCGTCTTTCTTCATAAACTCCGTGAGGCCATGGCTGTGGAGTTGAAGGGCCGCTTCGTCGGCGGCGAGGGTAGGACCGTTGAGGTTGATGGCGGCTACTTCGGCGGGTACATCAAGCCCGCCAATCACAGGGCGAGCCGCGTCGACCGACGCCTTGCCAAGAACCAGAACCGCTAGCGCGACTGCGTCGTGATCGTCCGCGAGCGCGGCGGTGATTCGGTCCCCGCCGTGTTCCGCACCAAAGGGGCTGCTTTCAGCTTCATCAAGGCCCGCGTTGCCAAGGGCACCGTCATTCAGGCCGACGAAGCGGCTTCCTGGGACGCGCTGCACGCTCAGTACGAGGTCAAGCGCATCAATCACCGCGACGCTTACAGCGAGGATGGTGCCTGCACGAACATGGCCGAGGAGTACTTCTCCCGCCTCCGTCGCGCCGAGCAGGGCCACCACCACCACATCGCTGGCGTCTACCTCCTCCGCTACGCGCAGGAGGCTTCATGGCGCGAGGATCACCGCCGCGAGGCCAACGGCGCTCAGTACGAGCGGATTGCCGGTCTGGCGATGAAGCGCGGCCCGTCCGGGGATTTCTGCGGGTACTGGCAGCGGCATTTGAAAGCGGCCTAAGATCCTTATGCGTCTATCACTCCATCGTCCTGCTATTGGCCCGATAGCGAACTGGATCTAGGGTTGCAACTCTTATGGGCGATGCATTCGGGAGCATGTTGCCCTTGTGGGATGTAGACCTATATGGCAACACTCCAGGAGTTGGAGGGGCGTAGGCTTCTCAGGCCTATGACCGTCGCGCTCGTTGGTCGTCAGCAACCGATGAGGAGGATGTATGTCACGCCAAAATTTGAGTCGTGGTGTCACAATGATCTTGGAGCGATCCCCAGTACCCATTGGGGCGGAGACATTCCCGTAAAAGATCAGGTAAAAGATCTTTTACAGCAGTACATCTCTGGTCAGCCATTGGATTTTAGTCGTCAGTTTAACGTACTGTCGCCTGGGTCATACGGCGTATGGGAGTTAAAAACTGGAGACGTAAGAATTTTTGGCTGGTTTGTTCACTTCGACTGCTACATTGCGAATGTTGGAGGCGATGCAAACTTCATCAAAGAAGATCCTAATCGGAGATATGCTTCTCTGATAGATGAAACTAGGAATGATCGAGAAGAGCTCGGTCTTGATGAGCCCAGTTTTATAGATTCGGTGGACCCAAAAGATGTCATTTCATTTTGAAACTGACGAAAAATCATTCGCAGGGTCAAGTTTGATCATGCAGGCAATCCGAGAAATGCAGTCCGCATTTCTCCGGGAGAAAAAAACTACTGGCCTTACCCAGCAGGCGCTTGCGAATAGACTTGGCATCAAAAACAGGTCGACCGTTAACAAGTGGCTTCTTGGAAGAGAAAACATCAGTCTAAGGACAATTGGTGAAGTTGCCTGGGCTTTAAATAGACGCGCGGTCATTACATTTGAAGATGATGGTATGGAAGGTGGTAATTTTTATTCTGATGCGAATACAAAGCAGGCATCACAGGCAGAAAATCTCGTTGCAAAGGGGGTGGACAGCGCCAGGCTATGGAAAAATGCAACAAAAACTGTCAAATCATCTGAGTTAGTTGTAGACCATGCCTATTAATCGACGTCCGTTTGAGCCGCATGGCATCGCATTGTTCTGTGAGGACATTCGCAACGAAGTGGGCGGTTCTATAAGTCTTATTGGTGTATACCAATCTGATCTTGTAGTGCCTGCCCTCCCGATGATATTGCCGAAATTTGCCATAGCAATAACGGTTGTTACCAATCCACTCCCCGGCGATATTCAGCGAATCAAGCTAGAAGTGTTTTTCCCCGGAGATGGCGAAAGGCCATCAATAGATATTAATCGAGAAGTTAGCACTAAAGATGCTGTTACGAACAAAAAATCTCCTGATCCAGATGTCCCGCCTCATATGAAGTTGTTACAGAATATTTTTATGTCCCCAATAGAAATATCTCAAGAGGGTTTTATTAAGGTAAGAGTTCATATAAATGACACGCGTATTAAGGCAGGCGTCTTGCGGGTTATCCACATGCCCGAAGATGAAAGCAGTTTGGACGAGTCCTAATTACGCACCCACCCCTTCAGATCTCCCTCGACCCTCATCTCCCTAACGTTCCCCGCCTGTTTGCTCTTCCACAGGCAGGCCCCGACGCGCTTACGAATCATCTGCGCGACCTTGGGTTCGTCCTTGTCGAGGCCACGCCCAACCATGACATGGTCCGCGATCTCCCGTGACGTGAGCGGCCCGTCACCGACGCGGAGTGCCCCCAGGACGAACCGCATCATCTCGCCATGGAAGGCGGCGTGAAGCGGCGGGTACTGGCGGTTCCCGATCTCTCCCACGTCTGCCATGGGATCGAAGATGCGGATGGCGCTGTCTACAGCGTCCAGTGACCTGACAAGCTTCAGAAGCTCGCCCTGAGTGTGTTCGATCTGGCCGGCGATCTCGGCCCGCTTGTGGCGTTTGCGCCCTAATACCGGATGGAACCCTCCCGGCCTCGATCCGCGGACGGCCACCCCGATGTCGAGGTCGCGCGGAGACGTCAGCGGCAGAGGCTTTGCCGCGCGAGGCAGGGCAGCAGGCTGTCTTCGGGGAAGGGCAGCGCCACCTCCCCCGTCTTGGATTCGAGCCTGGAGATCGCCCATTCGCCCTTCGCATCGGCCACCGGCTCGATGAGCCAGCGGAGGGCGCGGACCTGGTCGCGGCCTCTCTCGGCCGGGAGCCGCGCCTCGACATATTGCTTGGACCACCACAGCATGCCGGAGGTGGGGAAGGTGACCGTGACCTTCTGCCTGGCCGCCTCGCAGACGAGCTGACGGACCCGGAAGCTGTTGCCCGCTGCGGCCTTCGGCCTGAGCGCGGCCTCCAGCAGGCCGGAGCCGCCGCCGGACGCCTTGAGGGCTTCCTGGCACCGGAGCTCGTCGCGCCGGGCGGCCAAGGCGCGGCTTCCCTCCTGGCAGGCCTGGACGAGGGGCCTGAGACTCTCATGCAACGGAATCGTGCCGCGCCCGCATTGCAGGATGCCCGACGCCGGGGCGTCCGACGAAGGATCGGCGGCCGCGAAGGCCTTGTCGACTTCGCCCGTCGCAATGCGGACGGCCTCGGCTCGGGCGTCGGCGACCTTGCCGTTGAACTCCGTCACGAGGGCCGTCGGCGGATAGATCCCGCGCACATCGCCCGTGCCCATCAGAAACCAGTTGTTGGCCTCCAGCCCTGCGAACGTCTTCGGTGCGGCCTCGATCCGCCCGGCCTGCTCCTGGAAGACCTGCCGGACGCTTTTCGCCACGTAGTCTTCCGCCATTCCGGTGCAGGTCTTGTAGAGGCGCGACAGGGCCTCGTTGCCCCATTGCGTGCCGACGAGCCGGTCGCATTGCGAGCGAGCCTCGTTGAGGGGGAGGCTCTTGAGGCTGTCGCCGCCGAACACCTCCTGAAGCTCCCGAGCGGCGGCCTGCTCCATCTCGGTGCGACGGGGGTCGAGCGGGGCTCCGAGGAAGCGGTCATGGGCCATCCGCGTCACGCCGTTTCGGCGGAGCTCCTCCCCGCCGAGCTGCAACCCGTTCGTCTCACGGAACGACGTCAGAGTCAGGGGAAGGGCGAGGAAGCGCTCCCGCTCCTCGCGCAGCCAGAGGGCGGCCTTCCGGCGCTTCTCGATGTCGGGATAGGATTGAGACAGCAGCCGGACGACGGTCCTGCCGTCCTTGCAGGACTGGGCTTTCCGGAGGAGGTCCTCCGTGAAGGGACGGTCCCAGTATTCGACCGGCAGACCGACCGCCCATTCCAGCCGCTCGATGTCGAGATAGCCGAACGTCGCGATTCGCTCGCACACGGTATCCCCCGGCAGGGCCTCGAGCGGTTGCCCGCTCGCCGCGAGGCGGTCGGCGACGATGCGCAGGAACTCCAGGGCAGCCTGGCGGGCTGCCCCGTTGCGGTCGAGCGACCCATCGGGCGCCAGAGCGGGGCTCGTCGCCGCGCGCATCTCTTCGACGACCTGAGCGCGGGCGGCCGGCGGATCGACGGGAAGCTCCGCGAGCCGCTTGCGCTCGGCATCGTAGAAGCGCCTCCAGAAGGTCGGCGCAGCCTCGGCGTAGCGCTGACGATAGGCTTGCTGGTCGAGATCCGGCAGCAGGTCGAAGGGGGGAAGCGTCTGCTGCTCCCCGGCGACGGTCCGGGCCGTTTCGACGGAGGGACGGGCCTCGCCCAGCAGGCCGAAGAGGCGATCGATCCGTGCCTTCACGCTCTCGCTCCGAGAGAGCGTGAACGGCTCGCAATCGGCCTGCGGCTTGCCCTGGCCGGTGAGCCAGCGACCCTGGAGGCTGTCGCCGTTCTGCCCGAATCGCACCGCGACCCAAGGGCGGCCGCGTCTGTCCACCAGGATGAGACCACCCTCCGTGTCCTGAGCGAGCAATTCCAGCTTTTGAAAAGAAGACGCGTTCGTCTTGCGAAAGAACACGTCGAAAGCCGAGCCTTCGGGTCTGAATTCCCAATCGTCCAGCGTCGACACGCCGCCGCAAACGTGGCTCCCCTTGAAGAAGCCGGCATCGAATGCTGTGGCCTCCCCCGATGCCACTGCGGACATTGCGAGGACGACGAGGGCTTTTAGGCTAAAATTCATGGATCGACCTGGGTCTCCGCAATGATCGTGCATCCATTCCCCCATCTTCAGGGGTCGAACGGTGCCTTTGACAAGCAGAGTTTATGTCGAGCCTGCGGCGCACTCAACGTTTGTCCGTCTGCGACAGCGGCCGACCGGAATGAGCCGGCTCGGTACGGTCGTTCCCCACTGGACGGGTCGTGTCCCTGGACGTGGCGCGGACGCGAGGCGTTCGAACCGGCTGACGGAGCCGTCCGATCCGGATGATCTCCGGTTCGGCGGGCGGTCGTGGCGGACGGTCAGGCGGTGGAAGCGGTCGAACCGGGCGCGGAGAAGACGCCCTCGGCGACGTCGAACCGGATGGCCGAGGCCGAATGGGAATGGGATGGTTCAATGCGGGGGACGCGCCCGCCACGCGCGCATCGTCGCGGACTTATGGCTGGCGTCGTCGTCGAAGACCGCGCGTCCGGTCCGGCAAGGCGGGATGGGATCGAAGCGGTCGCCGGGAGGTCCGACGAGCTCCGCCCCGGATCGAACGGGGCGGTCCGGTACCCTACTCGGCGGGCTTGGCCGCCGGCTTCGGTGCCGGCGCGGCCGGTTTCGTGGAGGGCGCGGCAGGGGCACCGGTCCCCGTGGCGGCCGGCGTGGGCTTGGGCGCCCATTCCGGATCGGAGCGGGGACCGCCCGGGCCGTTGGTCGGTCCGGTGATCTGTCCCGGCGCCGTATCTGTGACCTTGGTCCAGGCCTGCGACATGCACATGAAGCGCAGCATGCAGCCGCGCACGGTGAGTTCGCCGGGCTTCTCGCTCCAGATCGTCACGTCGTAGAACGACCCGTCCTCGGCGTTGTAGATCTTGCCTTCGTAATGGTTCTCGGCGTTGGGCTTGATGCCCATGACGAGCTGGTGGCCGAGCGATGGGCGGGCCTGCTTCTTCGGGTCGGGGTTCTTGAAGTCGATCCGGGGCTGCCCCTTGTCGTTCAGCGGCACCTTCAGCCAGACGACGTAGCCGCACAGGTGATCGTTCTTCGCGCCGCATTTCTCGAGACGGACGCGAGCCCGACCGTCCTCGGTGAGCCAGGTTCCGCTCGGATCGTTCGGAGCAGCCATGGCGAGGCCGGACATCGCGCTGAGCGCAAGACCGGCCACCGGCGCCAGGAGGCGCCCGGCCACGGCCGAAATGGGTCGATACGTCATCAAGAACATCCTTAACCCGCCCCGAAACGCCGCTGTCCGCGCCCATGCCGTCCGCCCGTCCGGGGCGCGTGGTCGAGCGCGCGGTGGCGGGAGCCGCCCCTCGTCTGAAGGCCCCGGCTTCGGATGCGAACGTGACCGGATCATGACCGGCTCACGGCGTCCTAACGGATTTCGCGCAAGCCGCGAGAGAATTCTTCGTGAGGGTCGGCGTGTCTCGCCGAAGAAGATGCCGCATGAAAAAGGGCCGGTGCTCACGCACCGGCCCCGATCCCGCCACCGACGAGGAAGGCTGGCTTACTCGGCCGCCGTCATGTCGGAGGTGAAGTGACCGCACCAATCCTTGGACGCCACCACCGGCCACAGGCCCGGCGACTTCGGCTCGGGCTGGCTCACCGGCGGGTTATAGCGGCAGAGACCTTCGTCGCCGGCCGACTGACCGCCATTGATCTTGTGATCGTCGAAGAAGCGGCAGCTCTCGCAGGCCGCGCTGGTGATGTGTGCCATGTGTCTCTCCCAATGATCCGGTTCAGGGGCAGGAGGCCTACCAAGCCCCGCCATCCGCGTGGTTCTTAATTAGAATAACTCCAGACTGAGGTCAAGGGTGTCATGCGGCTCGATCCGGCGGCTCGGCGCGTGGGACAGGACCGCGAGGCGTGTCGTGAGCACTCGCGTTTGGGGATGTCGACCAACGGCTCTCGTCAAACGAGACATGCGTGGACCGACAGGCCGTTCAGGCCAAAGCGGCTCCGGCCCGGCCGGTTCGTGCCGGCCCGTGGACCCTAGAACGTCGTCCGGCTCTCTCGCCCGATGCCCCTCGCTCGCGTATAACGGGCAGCGAACGGCTCGGAGACCGATCTTGTACAAAGTTAAGGCAAACGATCACGCCGGACGCGCGCTGGTTTTCGCGTGCGGCACCGCTGATCAGGCTCTGGAGAAAACCTGGGAGCTGGCAGGCCGGGGCTTCAAGGATATCTGCGTGGCCGATCCGAAAGGCCGCGAAATGAAAGCGGCCGCCTTCGAACGCGCCATGGATCTCGATGTCGACTGGAGCTGAGGACGCGAGGGTATCCCAAGCTTTCGCAACGTCATCGATTGCCGTCGATTGCGTGGAGGCGCAGGCCTGATCGATCTGTCGAACACAGATATCGAGCGGCGTCATGCACGCCTCATTGCGCGACCGACAATCAGCCGCAATCCGTCGGGAAAGACTGAGCATTACGACATAGCGAGTCGTT
This sequence comes from Methylobacterium bullatum, assembly GCF_014845095.1. Taxonomy (GTDB): domain Bacteria; phylum Pseudomonadota; class Alphaproteobacteria; order Rhizobiales; family Beijerinckiaceae; genus Methylobacterium; species Methylobacterium bullatum. The sequence continues at coordinate 32,878 of NZ_NKUG01000048.1, forward strand.
CGATTTGAGTGCCGGCTATGGTGTCGGGCCATCGATCCTGTGTGCGTAAATCTGGGCATCCGCCTCCCCGGCCATTTGGATCGATCGCCCCTTGGCTGGTAAGTGAAGCCGTTCATTCGAAAAGGGTCACGGCGATTTCCGAAGATGCATGGTCGACCGTGCTGGGGCTGGTGGCGGTCCTGGTGCTGGTGTTCGCGAACGGGTTCTTCGTTGCCGCTGAATTTGCCCTCGTCTCCGTGCGCCGCTCCCGGGTCGCGGAACTCGTCACAGAACGTCGCGCGCATGCGAGCGCCCTGCAGCGGGCGACCGACCGGCTCGATGCCCATCTCGCCGCGACGCAGTTCGGCATCACCTTGTCGTCCCTCGCGTTGGGCTGGGTCGGCGAACCCGCCCTCGCTCACCTCGTCGAGCCTGCGCTGACATGGCTGCCGATCGGGCTCAGCTCGGTGGCCTCGCACACCGTCGCGGTCGTCGTCGCGTTTTCCATCATCACGTCCCTGCACATCGTGCTCGGCGAGCTCGCCCCGAAGAGCCTCGCCCTCCAGCGCAGCGAGCGCACGGCGCTGGCCGTGGTCCGCCCCCTCAGCCTGTTCCTCCTCGTCTTCCGCCCTGCGATCCTCTTCCTCAACGCCCTCGGCAACGGGGTACTGCGCCTCTGCGGCCTCCAGCCGGGACATGGCGAGGGCTCCCTTCACTCGACGGCCGAACTCAACCTGCTGATCCAGGCGAGCCAGGAAGCGGGCCTCATCCGGGAGGTTCAGCAGGAGGCCGTCGAGCGCATCTTCGCCATCGGGGAGCGAAAGGTGCGGGACATCATGACCCCACGCCACGAGGTGTTCTGGGTCGATCTCGACGACCCGCGAGACGTGGTTCTCAAGGCGATCCGCGAATGCGACCACGCTCAGGTGGTCATCAGCCGCGGAGAGGTCGACGAACTCGTCGGCATCGTGCGCAAGCAGGACCTGCTCGACCAGGTCCTCGACGGCAAGGAGATCGACCTCGCCGTGGCCACGCAGCCGCCCATCGTCGTGCACGAGAGCATGACCATCCTGGCCGTCCTCGAGACCTTCCAGAGCCAGCCCATGCGCATGGCCGTGGTGGTGGACGAATACGGGACGTTGGAGGGCATCGTCACGCAGACGGACCTCCTGGAAGCGATTGCGGGCGACATTCCGGAGGTGGGCGAGGAGCCCGACGTCGTCGAACGCGCAGACGGATCGCTCCTCATCGACGGCATGATGCCGGCCCGGCAGGCCTTCGAACGCCTCGCCTTCTCCGAGACGCCCGACAGCGACGACTTCACCACCCTGGCCGGCTACGTCATCTTCCAACTCGGACGGATCCCCGGCGTCGGCGATGCCTTCGATGCGGGAGGATGGCGCTTCGAGGTGGTCGACATGGACGGGCGTCGCATCGACAAGGTGCTCGCCAGCCGGAGGCACTGACCACGCGACGGCCTCCGACGTGACCCCCGGCTTCATCCAGCCGGATGAAAAGCCGGGCCGCTCATCCGTCAGGTCGCCAGCCCGAGGGCGGTGCGAGCCTCGGCCGGGCTGGCGACCCGCCTGCCATGACGGATCACCGTGTCCACGGCGCGGCCGACGAGTTCGGCGTTGCTGGTCGCCAGGCGGTCCTTCGTGATGCGGATGTTGTCCTCCAGGCCGGTGCGCACCGCGTCGGCCCCGCGCGCCAGGGCCCATTCCATCACGACCGCCTGATTGCGGCCGATCCCGGCCGCCGTCCAGGTCGCCTCGGGCAGGATGCGCCGCATCTCGCCGAGCAGGATGTCGAGCAGGCGCTCGTCCGCCGGCATGGCGTTCTGCACGCCCATGACGAACTGCACATGCGGGCGCGCGTCCATGAGGCCCGCCTCCACGAGGCGCCTGGCGCCGTGCAGATGCGAGAGGTCGAAGATCTCGATCTCCGGCCGGACGCCGTATTCTTGCATCTGGCTGGCGAGAGCGGTCACGAGGCTCGCGGGGTTCTCGTAGACGATGGTGGGGAAGTTCACCGAGCCGGTGGACAGCGACGCCATGTCGGGCCGATGCTTCAGCGACAGGCCGCGCCCGGCCGGGTCGCGCCCGCGTCCTCCGGTGGAGAACTGCACGATCATCCCGGGGCAGTGCCTGCGCAGGCCCTCCTGCACGGCGGCGAACTTGTCCGGGTCGGAAGACGGGCTCTCGTCGTCGTTGCGGACGTGGATATGGGCGAGCGTCGCGCCGGCCTCGAAGGCCCGTTGCGTGGATTCGATCTGCTCTGCGATCGTCACCGGCACGGCCGGGTTGTCTTTCTTGCGCGGCACCGAACCGGTGATCGCCACGGCGACGACGACGGGGTTGCGACTCATGGCTCTGTCCTCCGGCGGCAGGTCGAAGACCGCGGTTTCGGCCCTGCCGAACAGCGCGATGTCGACCATGTATACAAGGGCGCGATGGGGTCGTCTCGATGTCGCGGTGGGCGACCGGCCGGTTCCGGCAGGGGTATCGGCCCTGCATCGGCCATCGGATCGCTCTCGTTCGGCGTGTCACCGGGGAGGGAAAGCCGCGTCCCCGAGCCGGTTTCGCAAACGTCGTCACCGGTCCTGCATTCTGAAACCGGCGACACACGAACGACCCGAGCAAAGTCGATCGCCGACTTGTCGATGCGAACCCGCGTCGGCGTCAGGCGATGCCCGGAGTTTCGTCGTCCTCGTCGATGAGGCTCAGCGTGCGCAGGATCGCGAGGGCGACCATCTCGGCATCCACCTCGCCCTCGGCCGTGGCCGGCAGGATCGCCACGGTGCTGACCTCTTGTCCGGCAAGACGCCCGACGACGACCTTGTAGACCTCCCCGCCGGGCGCGTCGTCGTCGCGCACGAGGCAGACGCGGTGATCGCCGGCCTCCCCGTAGACGCGCTGCGTCGTCACCTCGACACGGTCGTCGTCACTGACGGGCTCGGGCCGACGCGGCTGACCGAAGGTCGGACGGATGATGTTGCTCATGTCGACCCTCCCGGCCGCATTCATTCAGACGTCGAGATTGGCGACGCTGAGGGCGTTTTCCTGGATGAACTCGCGGCGCGGCTCCACCACGTCGCCCATCAGCTTCACGAACAGATCGTCGGCATCCTGGGTGTCCTTGATCCGAACCTGGAGGAGCGAGCGGACCTCGCTGTCGAGGGTGGTCTCCCAGAGCTGCTGCGGGTTCATCTCGCCGAGCCCCTTGTAGCGCTGGAGCTGCAGCCCCTTGCGCCCGAAGGCCATCACCGCCTCGAACAGGCCGACCGGCCCGTGCAGCACGGTCTCCTCGCCCTTGCGGGCATAGGTCACCGGCTCGCCGTAGATCTCGCGCAGGGCCTCGGCCCGGTCGGACAGGCGGCGCGCCTCCTGCGAGGCGATGAGCGAGGCGTCGAGGGTCACCACCTGGCGCACCCCGCGCAGGGTCCGGCTGAGGACGTAGCCGCCTTCGCTGACGGAGCCTTCCCAGCCCTGCTCGATATCGTCGGCGATGACGTCCATGCGCCGGGCGATCTCGGCGGCGCGCTTCGTCGCCTCGTCGGGGTTCTCGTCCACGTTGGTGCGGAAGGCCCCGGCGATCATCGCCTGTTCCACTGTGGCGCGGTCGTAGCGGGTGTGCAGCGCCTGCATCAGGCCGCGGAACTGGCGCGCCTCCTCCACAAGGACCTTCAATTGCGGCCCGCCGAACTCGGCGCCGGAGGCGAGGCGCAGCACGGCCCCGTCGACGCCGGCATCGATGAGGTAATCCTCCAGCGCCCGCTCGTCCTTGAGGTAGATCGCGGTCTTGCCCTTGGCGGCCTTATAGAGCGGCGGCTGGGCGATGTAGACGTAGCCGCGCTCGATCAGCTCCGGCATCTGCCGGAAGAAGAAGGTCAGCAGCAGGGTGCGGATGTGGGAGCCGTCCACGTCCGCATCGGTCATGATGATGATGCGGTGATAGCGCAGCTTATCCGGGTTGAAGCCCTCCCGGTCGGTGGAGGAGCGGCCGATTCCGGCGCCGAGCGCCGTGATCAGCGTGCCGATCTCGGCCGAGGAGAGCATCCGGTCCGCCCGCACGCGCTCGACGTTCAGGATCTTGCCGCGCAGGGGGAGCACGGCCTGGAAGTGGCGGTCGCGGCCCTGCTTGGCCGAACCGCCGGCGGAATCGCCCTCCACCAGGAGGATCTCGCATTTCGACGGGTCGCGCTCCTGGCAATCGGCGAGCTTGCCGGGCAGGGAGGCGATGTCGAGCACGCCCTTGCGGGTCACGGTCTCGCGGGCCTTGCGCGCCGCCTCGCGGGCGGAGGCCGCGAGGATGACCTTGCCCATCACGGATTTCGCCTGGGCCGGGTTCTCCTCGAGCCAGTTGGAGAGGCCCTCGTTGAGGACGTTCTCCACGGCCGGGCGGACTTCCGACGAGACCAGCTTGTCCTTGGTCTGGGACGAGAATTTCGGGTCGGGCACCTGCACCGAGATCACGGCGGTGAGGCCCTCGCGGCAATCCTCCCCGGTGAGGGTGATCTTCTCGCGCTTGGTGATGCCGGTGGATTCGGCATAGCCGGTGATCTGCCGGGTCATGGCGGCGCGGAAGCCCGCCATGTGGGTGCCGCCGTCACGCTGTGGGATGTTGTTGGTGAAGGGCAGCACGGTCTCGTTGAACGAGTCGTTCCACCACAACGCCACCTCGACGCGGATGTTGTCGCGCTCGGCCCGGACGAAGACCGGCTTCGTCATGCCCTCGATCGGTTTGCGCGAGCGGTCGAGATAGCGCACGAAAGCCTCGATCCCGCCCTCGTAGAACAGCTCCTCGCGCTTGTGCTCGGCATGGCGCGCGTCGGTGAGGACGATGCGCACGCCGGAATTGAGGAAGGCGAGTTCGCGCAGGCGCTTCTCCAGCGTCGCGTAGTCGAATTCGATCATCGTGAACGTGTCGGTGGAGGGCAGGAACGACACTTCCGTGCCGCGCCGTCCGTTGCCGTCGCCCACGACCACCAGCGGGGAGACCGCGTCGCCGTGGCGGAACTCCATCGCGTGCTCCTTGCCGTTGCGCCAGATGCGCAGGCGGAGCCATTGCGACAGGGCGTTGACCACGGAGACGCCGACGCCGTGCAGGCCGCCGGAGACCTTGTAGGAATTCTGGTCGAACTTACCGCCGGCATGGAGCTGGGTCATGATGACCTCGGCGGCCGAGACCCCCTCCTCCTTGTGGATGTCGGTGGGGATGCCGCGGCCGTTATCGGACACCGTCACCGAGCCGTCGGCATTGAGGGTGCAGGTGACGACGTCGGCATGGCCCGCCAGCGCCTCGTCGATGGCGTTGTCCACCACCTCGTAGACCATGTGATGCAGGCCCGACCCGTCGTCGGTGTCGCCGATATACATGCCGGGCCGCTTGCGCACGGCATCCAGGCCCTTGAGCACGCGGATCGATTCCGCGCCATAGGCCGTGGCCGCCAGGTTGCGGGAGGTGTCGTCGTCGGTCATGTCGGACATCAAGTTCCCCAGGCAGGCGGGTCTTTGCTTGATTTTCGTGCCCCGGCTCGGTCCCCGGGTACGCCTGCGATTCGTTCAGTGGGCTATATATAAGCGGTGCGTCTTGAAAATGCACCGCATGAGCACACGCGGTCCCCGTGTCTTCCCGCCCACTCGGAGGCTTGCCGCCAAGCTTGAGATCGCCCCAATCTCACTCTGCGTCGAGGGTCGCGCCGACCCTTTCGAAAACATACCGTGCAGGGTATGAAGAATGGGCTGGCGGGTCGAGCTTCACCATGAATTCCGGCGCGAGTTCGATGAGCTGCAGGAGGCGGTTCAGGACGAGTTGCTGGCCATGATCGAGCTTCTGAAGGTCGCGGGCCCTGGATTGAGACGGCCCGGGGCGGATACGCTCAATGGTTCGAAGCATGCCAACATGAAAGAGCTTCGCTTCGAGGCGGACGATGGTGTCTGACGGGTGGCCTTCGCCTTCGATCCTGTTCGAACGGGCATTCTCCTCGTCGCCGATGACAAGTCCGGTGTTTCGGGGAAACGTTTCTATACCGCGTTGATCAAGCGGGCCGATGCCCGTTTCGACCAGCATCTCAAGGCCTTGCGCAGGGATGGGAGCTCCCGGTGACCGATGACCATCGCCCTGTTTCGGCGGACGACATCCTCGCGTCGCTCACGCCGGAGCGACAGGCACGGATCAGAGCGCGCGGCGCCGAACTGATCGCCGAAGAGTTCGCGTTGAGGGACCTGCGACGTGCCGAGGAGATCACCCAGGCAACAGTCGCCGAACGGCTAGGGGGCCGCCAGGTCTATGTCTCGCGCCTCGAGAAGCGCGCGGACATGAAGCTATCGACCTTGCGTGCCTATGTGCGGGCGATCGGCGGCGATCTCCAACTCCTGGTGACGTTTCCGGAAGGCCGCGCCGTCCGTCTGAAAGACATCGGCGCGGCCGTTCCTCGTGCCCGCAGAAATCCGGCCCGGAAGACCAAGACCGCCGAATGACATCACCGACCGGTCTTCGGTCTCACTCCTGCAGGAACGGATTGGTCATCCGCTCCTCGCCCAGCGTGCTCGTCGGGCCGTGGCCTGGGATGAAGGCGATGTCGTCGCCCAGCGGCAGGACCTTCTCCTTGATGGCGCGGATGAGCTGGTCGTGGTTGCCGCCGGGCAGGTCGGTGCGGCCGACCGAGCCCTTGAACACCACGTCTCCCACCAGGGCGAAGCGCGCGTCGCGGCTGACGAAGACGACGCTGCCGGGCGAGTGGCCGGGCGCGTGCAGGATGTCGAAGGCGAGATCGCCCACGCTCACCGCATCGCCTTCGGCGAGCCAGCGATCCGGAATCACCGCGCGAGCCCCGTCGATGCCGTAATTCGCCCCCGTCTCGGGCAGGCTGTCGAGGAGGTAGCGGTCGGCCTCGTGCGGGCCTTCGATGGGGACGCCGAGCCGCTCGCGCAGCTCGTCCGCGCCGCCCGCATGGTCGATATGGCCGTGGGTGAGCAGGATCTTCTCGATGGTGATGCCCTGGTCGCGGATCGCGGCCTCGATCCGGTCGAGGTCGCCGCCGGGATCGACGACGGCGCCGATCTTGGTCTCGTCGGACCAGATCAGGGTGCAGTTCTGCTGGAAGGGCGTCACCGGGATGATGCCGGCGCGGGGCGTACCTGCCATCGGGACCGTCTCTCCGTCGATTGGGCGCGAGGATCGCGCGGGAGCCGCCTGTCTAAGCGGGTTCGCGCCGGCACGCCAACGCTTCCGCTCCCTCGGGCTTCTGACGCGTCGCGGGTTCCGGCTCGTCGAGCCGTCCGCGGTGCCGCGCGCCGACGATTGCCGCTGCGCCGCCAAAATTCGGCCTCGCCGGCTTCCTAGACGTGGCCTATCTGGACACCGGCACCGTCCAGGACAGGCCCGCCGGCCTGAGACGACGACACGGCCATCCTCACGCCAGCCGGGGCAGTCCCTTGAGCACATGCTGAAAACCGCCTTCGTCGCCGCTCGCGACAGGCAGCGCCTGAGCGAGATCGCCGCCGTCCTCATCGGCTACGGCGTCACCAAGGTGGTGGAGCGCCTCGGCCTCGGCCATCTGGCGCGGTTCGCCAAGCGCCGCCGGCCGCAGGTGGACGTGGCGCGCCTGTCCCAGCCGCAGCGCGTGCGCCGGGCGATCGAGGCCCTCGGGCCGACCTTCATCAAGCTCGGCCAGATCCTGGCGAGCCGGCCGGACCTGCTGACGCCGGAATGGACCGAGGAACTGGAGAAGCTCCACAGCCAGGTCCGGCCCATCGCCTGGGACAAGATCCGCCCGCAGCTGGAGGCCGATCTCGGCGCGCCGCCCTCCGAAATCTTCGCCGAGTTCGACACCGTTCCCCTGGCCGCGGCCTCCATCGCCCAGGTCTACCGGGCGCGGCTGATGTCCGGCGAGGAGGTGGTGGTGAAGGTCCTGCGTCCGGGCCTGCGCAAGATCATCGAGGCGGATCTGCGCCTCCTGGCGCATGCGACCCGGATCGTGGTTCAGGAATGGCCGGAATTCGGGCGCTACCAGCCCCACGAGCAGATGCGCCATCTCGCCAGCGGCCTCTACGGCGAGCTCGACCTCATCAACGAGGCGCGCAACTGCGAGACCATCGCGGCGATCTTCGCCGACCGGGACGACATCGTCATCCCCAAGATCCACTGGGAGTTCACCTCCGAGCGCGTCCTCGTCCAGGAATTCATCCACGGCATCCCGCCCAACGACCATGCCCGCCTGGACGCGGCCGGGGTCGACAAGGTCAAGGTCGCCCAGAAGGGCACCGACGCCTTCCTCAACATGGCGCTGATCGAGGGCGTGTTCCACGCCGACCCGCATCCCGGCAACATGCTGGTGATGCCCGGCGACCGCATCGGCTTCATCGATTTCGGCATCATCGGCCGCCTCTCCGAGCGCCGCCGCACGCAGTTGCTGATGCTCATCGGCGCCATGCTGAAGGAGGATTCCGACGGGCTCATGGCCGTGCTTCTGGACTGGACCGGATCGAGCAATCCCGACCTCACCAAGCTCGAATCCTCGTCGCAGGCCTTCATCAACCGCCATGCCGGCTCGGTGCTGAACTTCGGCGACCTGCTCACCGACTTCATGACCATGGCCCGCGAGAACGACCTCGCCATGCCCACCGACCTCGCCATCCTGTTCAAGGGCCTGGTGACGGCGGACGGGGTGATGCGCCATCTCGATCCGAAATTCGACCTCTTCACCGCCGCCGGCCCCACGGTGAAGAGCAAGCTCGCCTCGCAATTCTCGATCAAGGGCATCACCCGCAAGGTCGAGGCCGTGGGCGCCGGATTGTTCGGCGCGGCCTCCGAACTGCCGACCCTGATCCATCTCATGCTGGTGCGCCTGAAGCAGGGCCGCGTCACCGTCGAGATCGAGCTGAAGGGCATCGAAAAGCTCACCCGCGGCATCGAGCGCGCCGCCGCCCGCATCGCCGTGGCCCTCATCGTCGCCGCCTTCGCGACGCAGCTCGCTCCCCGCTTCATGGACCTCGGCACCCCGGCTTTCGTGACGGTGGGCGCGATGGTCTGCGTGATCGGAATCGGCTGGCTCGTGCTGCTGGGGCGAAACAAGTAGGCGGAGCCTCGGCTTCGCTCTACGGCGCCGGAACGGTCTGGGGTCCGCAGTAGAGGATGGCGGAGTAGTCCATCGTCGCGCGAGCCTTGGATAGATCGTGCGCGTTCTGGAGGTTGAGCCAGAACCGGGGCGATGTGCCGAAGCGGACACCGAGCCGGATCGCCGTGTCGGCACTCACGCCACGCCGCTCGCGGATGATCTCGGACAGGCGGTTGGGGGGAACACCGATCTCGGCCGCGACCTGCCGGGCGGAAAGCCCGAGTGGGCCGAGGTAGTCTTCGGCCAGGACTTCACCCGGATGTGTGCGAATGCGAGACAAATCCGATCTCCTACGATTTTGCCTTTGCACGGAGGGGCGGCGCCTTAGGCTCGACGGATTTCACCCCGGAACACGGACCTTCCCGGTGGGGTTCCAAAGGCACGGGACGTCAAGCATCTCCTTAAATCAGCCGCGTTGTATGGCCCATCTCGGCTGCAGGATGACGCGCTTCCCTCCCCCTTGTGGGGAGGGATCGAGGG
>NZ_NKUG01000049.1 GCF_014845095.1 Methylobacterium bullatum
CTGTGACTCAGGCCAGGCGCGTCCCTTCACCCCTTGGTGGAAAGGTCAAGAGGGGGGGTGGCGCCGCTTGCCTCCGCAGCTTGAGGGTCACCCAATCACCCCCACCTCCAACTCCTCCCCACAAGGGGGAGGAGGGCGCGTTCTGGGTCGTTCCGAGCGCTACTTCGCGAACGCGGCGTAGGCGGCCTCGTCCATCAATCCGTCGAGGGAGGCGACGTCGTCGAGGCGGAGGCGGTAGAGCCAGCCCGCGCCCTGCGGGTCGGTGCCGATGCTGGCCGGGTCCGACACGGCGGCCTCGTTGACCTCCGTCACCTCGCCCGAGACCGGGGCGAACACGTCGGAGGCGGCCTTCACCGATTCCACCACCGCCGCGGCCTCGCCCTTGACGAGCTTGGCGCCGACCTTGGGAAGCTCGACGAAGACGAGGTCTCCGAGCTGCTCAGCCGCATGGGTGGTGATGCCGATGGTGGCGACATCGCCCTCGATGGCCAGCCACTCGTGCTCGTCCGTGTATTTCAGCATGATGCGCTCCGTGAACAGGTGGTGGGGGAAGTCGGCCGGGGGCCGGGATTCAGCTGCGCTTGAAGCGCGCCGGCACGAAGGGAAGCGCCACGACCGAGACCGGCAGGCGCCGGCCGCGCACTTCCGCGAAGAGGCGGGTGCCGGGCGTCGACAGGGCGGCGGGGACGTAGCCCATGGCGATGGGCGCCTTGAGGCTGGGGCTGAACCCGCCGGAGGTGACCCGGCCGATGGCCTCGCCGGCCTCCTCTGCGACGAGCGCGGCCCCTCCCCGCACCGGGGTCGGGCCCTCCGGCAGCAGGCCGACGCGCCGCGACGCGGGACCGTCACCGATCTCATCGAGGATGCGCTCAGCGCCCGGAAAGCCGCCCGCCCGCGCGCCGCCGTGGCGGCGGACCGGCTGGATCGCCCAGGTCAGGCCGGCCTCGACCGGGCTCGTCCCGGCATCGATATCGGCTCCGTGCAGGCACAGGCCGGCTTCCAGCCGCAGGGAATCGCGTGCGCCGAGGCCCACCGGCTCCACGTCCTCGTCCTGCAGCAATGCCTCGGCGACCGCATCCGCGGCATCCTCGGGGAGAGAAATCTCGAACCCGTCCTCCCCGGTATAGCCGGAGCGGCTGACGAGGGCGGACGCGCCGAGGAGCTCCACCCAGGTCACGTCAAGGAAGCGCATGGCGGCGGTCTCGGGGGCGAGCCGTGCCAGGGCGCTCTCCGCCAGCGGCCCCTGGAGGGCGAGGAGCGCCCGGGGCAGCACCGTGATCTCGCACAGGCCGGTGAGATGAGCGCGAAGATGGGCCTCGTCCGCCACCTTGTTGGCTGCGTTGACGACCAGGATCAGGCTGTCGTCGAGGCGCGCGACCATGAGGTCGTCGAGGATGCCGCCGGTGTCATCGGTGAGGAAACCGTAGCGCTGCCGGCCGGGCGCCAGCCCCAGCACGTCGATGGGCAGGAGGGTTTCGAGGGCGCGGGCGAGGTCCGCCATGCCGCCCGGACCCGGCTTCAGCCGGATCTGGCCCATATGCGACACGTCGAACAGACCGGCCGCCTTGCGGGTGTGCAGGTGTTCGGCGATCAGGCCCGCCGGATAATGGAGCGGCAGCGCATAACCCGCGAAGGGCACCATGCGGGCGCCGTGGCGCAGATGGAGCGCGTGAAGCGGTGTGCTGGAAGCGTCGAGCGGCATCTGGTCATCCCATGACAGAACGGCTCCGGATGCTCGATCGAGCGATCCGGCTACCCCCATCTGTCACGGTTACCTGAGAGCTTCTCCCGCCCCGGGAAGGGTGGGATTTCTCCTTCGGTGGACGCCCGCGAAGGCGCCTCTCTCCAGATTGTCAAAACGAAGCGGTGATTGTGCCTGAGAGTTTCCGGGGGTGGTTGCTCCGTCGGCGCCATGACCGGTTGGTACCGGCCTGGGCTCTCCCGCTTCGTCATTCGCTGACGGACAAAGCCTCGCATGACCTTCGCCGGGGCGCAAGGTTCGGGCTTTCACCTTGGCGCAACTGTCAGTCCATTGCACGATACTGCCGCCCTGCGGCACGTCCTCTCGCGCCGGATCGGAACCGGCGGGACTCGGCGCGGATTCCGTCGTCATGGCCATCACCTCCGGGCACGACCTCGCCGGCCCCCGCCCCCGGCAGACCAAGCGATCCGTCCCCCTCGCGGATGCGAGCCTGACGGACAAGGCGCTGGAGATCCATCGCCGGCTCTGCCCGGTCTACGGCTGCCCGATTCCGTATTTCCACAGCCTCGATCCCTTGAGCGAACTCGTCTCCTCGCTCCTGTCGCACCGCACCCGGAACGCCGAGTCCGGTCGCGCCTTCAAGGCGTTGCGGGCACGCTACCCGGATTGGGCCGACCTCGTGGGCGCGCCCGTGGAGGAGATCGAGGCCACCATCTCCGGCGTGACATGGCCGGAACTGAAGGCGCCCCGCATCCGCGCCGTCCTGGCGGCGGTGGCCGAGCGTCACGGCGCCCTCTCCCTCGATTTCCTGAAGGAGATGGAGGTCGACGCGGCGCGCTCGTGGCTCGAAGCGATCCCCGGAGTGGGGCCGAAGACCAGTGCGGCCGTGCTCTCGTTCAGCCTGCTGCGGATGCCGGCGCTGCCGGTGGACAGCCACCACCACCGGGTGGCGCAACGCACCGGCCTCATCGGCCCGAAGGTCGATGTCGGCCCGTCTCATCCGATCCTGCGGGCGCAACTTCCGGCGGAGTGGAGCGCGCAGGATCTCTACGACAACCACGAGATCCTGATGCTCCACGGCCAGGCCGTGTGCCACCACCGCAATCCGGCGTGCGGGAAGTGCGTGCTGCTGGACATCTGCCCGACCGGGCAGGCACGGGAGCGGGGTTAGGCGGTAGCGGCGGGGCTACCGCTTGGCGGCTCCGTACAAGGCACTTCGCCGGAGCGGGCTTTCACGATGGCTGCCAGCACGTCGTCGTCGATGGCGTCCATCATGGCCTCGAAGGTCTCCGGCGGGACCATGTAGCCCATGACGCGGTTGTGGTTCAGGATCGCCACCGGTGCTCCGTCGGCACGGTTCATCACCGATGTCGGACTCTTCTTCAGCTCCGACACACTCACCGCCACATCGGCCATGATACTCTGCAGCCGAGCTTCCATTCGCCACCTCACCGCCTGCCGCCTCGCTGGAATGGCCAAGGCGATCTAGCTTCGATACCAAATTGCGTACGAAAGTTCGACCATTTTTTGGTTCGGTGCGCCGAGTGCCGCCAAACCGTGCACCTTGACCACCCATGGTGAGCCGTTCAGAACGCAAACGTCGGTGCCCTGATCCGAGCGTCGGGCTTCTCCCTCGCCATCACGCCATAGGAACCACGCGCGATGACCGCGTTCACAGAGCTCGTGTTCTCGGGCGTACAGCCCACGGGCAACCTGCATCTCGGCAATTACCTCGGCGCCATCAAGCGCTTCGTGGAGATGCAGGAGCGCGAGGCGCAATGCCTCTACTGCGTCGTCGACATGCACGCGATCACCCTGTGGCAGGATCCGGCCGCGCTGAAGGGCCAGATCCGCGAAGTCACCGCCGCCTTCCTCGCCGCCGGCATCGATCCGAAGCGCAGCATCGTCTTCAACCAGAGCCAGGTGCCGGCCCATGCCGAGCTCGCCTGGATCTTCAACTGCGTCGCCCGCCTCGGCTGGCTGAACCGCATGACCCAGTTCAAGGACAAGGCCGGCAAGGACCGGGAGAACGCGAGCGTCGGGCTCTACGCCTATCCGGTGCTGATGGCCGCCGACATCCTGGCCTACCGCGCCACCCACGTGCCGGTGGGCGAGGACCAGAAGCAGCATCTCGAACTGACCCGCGACATCGCGCAGAAGTTCAACAACGACTTTTCCGAGTCGATCTCCGCCCACGGGCACGATGCGGGCGCGGGCTTCTTCCCGATCACCGAGCCGCTGATCGGCGGCCCGGCCGCCCGCGTCATGTCCCTGCGGGACGGTACCAAGAAGATGTCGAAGTCGGACCCCTCCGACAATTCGCGCATCAACCTCACCGACGAGGCGGATACCATCGCCAACAAGGTGCGCAAGGCCAAGACCGATCCCGAGCCCCTGCCCTCCGAGACGGCGGGTCTCGCCGCGCGGCCAGAGGCCGACAACCTCGTGGGCATCTTCGCGGCGCTGAAGGGCGTCGCCCGCGACGAGGTGCTGGCCGATTACGGCGGCGCCCAGTTCTCGGCCTTCAAGGGGGCGCTGGTGGAGCTCGCGGTGGAGACGCTGGCACCGATCGCCTCCGAGATGAAGCGCCTCGTGGCCGATACCGACTATATCGACTCCGTCCTCGCCGACGGCTCCGAGCGCGCCGAGGCCATCGCGGCCCCGACGCTGGATGCGGTGAAGGACATCGTCGGCTTCGTCCGCCGCGGGCCGCGGTTGCGGACCGTCCGGTAATGATCCGGGCGCTCGTCTTCGACGTCTTCGGGACGCTCGTCGACTGGCGCTCCGGAGTGGCCCGCGAGGCCGCACGCCTGCTCGGCGCGGAGGTGCCCACCCTCGATGCCGGCGCTTTCGCGGATGCGTGGCGCCGGCGCTACGGGCCTTCGTTGGAGACCGTGCGTTCGGGGGCCCGACCCTTCGTGGACCTCGATACCCTCCATGCGGACTCCCTGCCCCTCGTCCTGGCCGAGTTCGGCATCGTCGGCGTGTCGGATGCCACACAGCGGGAACTGGTCCAGGCCTGGCACCGGCTCGATGCCTGGCCCGACGTACCGCATGCCCTGCGGCGTCTTCGGACGCGCCACCTCCTGGCGCCAAACTCGAACGGTCATATCCGGCTGATGGCCGACCTCGCCCGCCGCAACGGGCTGATTTTCGATGCGATCCTGGGTGCCGGCCATTCCCGCGATTACAAGCCGAAACCGGCCCTCTATCGCGATGCGGTGGCGGCCTTCGGCTTCGCTCCGGCGGAGACCTTGATGGTCGCCGCCCATTCGGGCGACCTCGCGGCCGCGGCGAGCCACGGCCTGTCCACCGCCCATATCGCCCGCCCGCGCGAGAACGGGCCGGGCGGTGGCGAAACGGCGCCCAATGTTCCGGTCACCTACGCGGCCCGGGACCTCACGGATCTGGCCGACCAGCTCGGCTGCTGACGACGACGGAGCGGAAGGGTGAGCACGATGGCCGATTGGAACCCCGCCCTCTACACCCGCTTCGAGGACCAGCGCACCCGTCCGGCGGCCGAGCTCCTGGCCCGCGTGCCGCTCGAAGCCCCCCGCCTCGTCTACGATCTCGGCTGCGGCCCCGGCAATTCCACCGCGCTCATCACCGCACGCTTTCCCGAAGCGGAGGTGATCGGCCTCGATACCTCACCGGCGATGCTGGAGCGGGCGAGGAGCCGCCTGCCCGGCCTCGCCTTCGTACTGGCCGATGCGGCGACCTGGATCCCCGAGCGGGCGCCGGACCTGATCTACGCCAACGCCGTGCTGCAATGGCTGCCCGACCACCCGGTGCTCCTGCCCCGGCTCCTCGGCCTCGTGGCACCCGGCGGCGTGCTCGCCGTGCAGATGCCCGACAACCTCGCCGAGCCCTCGCACCGCCTGATGCGCGAGGTAGCGGGTGCCGGTCCCTGGGCCGGGGCCATCGGCGATCCGGCCGTGGCCGGGCGGCTCGGGCGGATGCTGGAGCCGGCCGGCTATTACGACCTGCTGGCGCCGCTCGCGGCCGGGGTCGATGTGTGGCGCACCGCCTATCACCACCCGATGGCGGATGCCGCCGCCATCGTCGAATGGGTCAGGGCGACCGGGCTCCGGCCCTTCCTGGACCCGCTGGACCCCGAGGACACGGCCGGGTTCCTCGCCGCCTATGCGACGGCGATCGATGAGGCTTATCCGCCGCGCAGCGACGGGCGACGCCTGCTCGCCTTCCCGCGGGTCTTCATCGTCGCCCGCCGGGAGGACTAAGCAGGTTCGCAAAAGTGGTCGCCGGTTTTGCGTCCTAAAACCTGCGATACTTCAAGGGCCTAAGCGAGGTGAAGCGTTGGCTTGCCAACGCGAACCTGCTTGGCGCACCGCCCCGGATACGATGGCCGGGACGGTGCTCGGCCGGGCTTCAGCTTTCGCCGCGCGCCACCCGTGCCTCGTATTCCGGCAGGGCGAGCTGGCCTTCCTTCTCGACCCGCGCCTTGTCCTCGTCCGAGATCACGTCACCGACCATGTCGAGACGCTTCCACAGGGCGAGCGGCGTCTCCTTGTCGGGGCGCGGCACGTATTTGTTCTGGGACACCTTCTGATACTTGTGGATGTAGCGCGGGCAGTTGACCCAGGCCTTCGTCACCTCGATCTTCACGAGGTACTTGGCCTCGGTGTACTCGGCCATCAGCGGATCGTCGCGCAGCATCCGGGCGTGGCCCTGGACGCGGACACGGTGCGGGGTCTCGAAATCGATGAACAGCAGCCCGACCTTGGACTGACCCTCGATGTTGCCCATCGAGTACCACATGCCGTTCCCGTCCAGCCCGGGGAAGACCAGCGTGTTGGCGTCGAGCACCTTCACGAAGCCGGTGCTGCCGCCCTTGTACGAGACGGTGGGCATGCCGTCGGGATCGACCGTGGACAGGAAGAACATGTCGCGGCTGCCGATGAAGGCGGCCTCGTCGGGGCCGATCTCGTCATGCACCCAGCCGGTGTCGAGACGCTCGGCGAGCTTGACGGTGTTGTACTCTTCCTGAAGCGCGCGGTGCTCGTCGTAATAGAGCGAAGCCATGGGTGTCCTCCAACCTTCGGCCGCTCTCAGATGGGCAGCCGTTACGGAGCATGATCGCCGGATTTTCCTGAGAGTACAACGGGGGCAGCTCGTCCTTCTTCCCTTTGCGGGAGACGATGGCCCGCGAGCCAAGTCGGATGAGGGGAGCGCCATTTCCGGAAGCGTCGTCCCCTCTCCCGGTCGCTCCGCGACCACCCTCCCCCGCAATGGGGGAGGGTCGACCCAAACAAAAAGCCGGCCCCGCTCGCACGAGGCCGGCTTTCTCCGCGAGGGGGCGACCGAGCGAAGCCCGGCCGCCCATCACAAAAATCAGTTCTTGGACTTGTCGACCAGGGCCTTCTCGGAGATCCACGGCATCATGCCACGGAGCTTCGAGCCGACTTCCTCGATCGGGTGACGGGCGAGCTTGGCGCGGGTGGCCTTGAACGAGGTCTGGCCGACCTTGTTCTCCAGCATCCAGTCGCGGGTGAACTTGCCCGACTGGATGTCGTCCAGCACGCGCTTCATTTCGGCCTTGGTCTCGCTCGTGACGATGCGCGGGCCGGTGACGTACTCGCCGTACTCGGCGGTGTTGGAGATCGAGTAGTTCATGTTGGCGATGCCGCCCTCGTAGATGAGGTCGACGATGAGCTTCACTTCGTGGAGGCACTCGAAATAGGCCATCTCGGGAGCGTAGCCGCCCTCGACCAGGGTCTCGAAGCCGGCCTTGATGAGCTCGACGAGGCCGCCGCACAGCACGGCCTGCTCGCCGAACAGGTCGGTCTCGCACTCTTCCTTGAAGGTGGTCTCGATGATGCCGGCGCGGCCGCCGCCATTGGCCGAAGCGTAGGACAGGCCGAGATCGTGCGCGTTGCCGGAAGCGTCCTGCGCGATGGCGATCAGGGTCGGCACGCCGCCGCCCTTGAGGTACTCGCCGCGCACGGTGTGGCCGGGGCCCTTGGGGGCGACCATGAGCACGTCGAGATCCTTGCGGGGCTCGATGAGGTTGAAGTGGACGTTGAGGCCGTGGGCGAACAGGAGGGCGGCGCCCTGCTTCATGTTCGGCTCGAGCGACTCCTTGTAGATGTCGCCCTGCAACTCGTCCGGGGTCAGCATCATGACGACGTCGGCTTGGCGGGCGGCGTCGGCGACGTTCATCACCGTGAAGCCCTCGTGCTCCGCCTTCTTGGCGGTGGCCGAGCCTTCGCGGAGTGCGATGACGATGCCCTTCACGCCGGAATCGCGCAGGTTGAGGGCGTGGGCATGGCCCTGGCTGCCGTAGCCGACGATGACGACCTTCTTGCCCTTGATCAGGTTGAGGTCGGCGTCACGATCGTAATAGACCCGCATGGTTGAATGTCCTCTTCGCGTGGGGTGTCAGGGTCGGGCCTGGCCGTAGAGGGCCAGGAACTGGTCGACGGCGCGGGCCGCGTCGCGTCGGATCTCGGCGGCGTCGAGGTCGAGCGCGTCGCCGAGGAGAAGTCGGATCTGGATGTCGCGCCCGACCAGACCGAAGAAGGTCCGGAAGGCGGTCTCGCCGTCCTCATAGGCGAGGAGCCCGGCCGCACGGCCCGCTTCCAGCACGGGCTTGACCCGCCCGCCAATGGCCAGCCGCCCGTTCGCCAGCACGATGGCGCCGAGGTTGCCCTTGCGCGAGCCGGCATGCGCGATGGCGATGCGGTTCAGCACCACCGAGGTACGGCCCGCGATCACATCGAGCCAGGTCACGGCGAAATCGAGCAGGCGCTCCCGCAGGGTCGCCGCATCGAGCACGCCCGCCGCGTCGCGCCCCGCATGGACGCGCGAGGCCTGCCAGCGCACCGTAGCGGTGAGGAGACCGTCCCGGTCCCCGAACCATTTGTACAGGGTTTCCTTCGAGCAACTCGCCCGGCGGGCGACCGCGTCCATGGTGAGCTGGTCGCCCTCCTCGACGAGGAGAGCGAGCACGGCATCGAGCACCGCCTGTTGGCGGGCCGAGGGGACCTCCTGCCCCGTCTCGTCGCGTGCGACCGTCGCGCTCATGCTTCCAGACAACCAGTACCGTACCGTACGGTACGCAGCGGCATAATCCGGTTTTGCGTCCCGAACAAGAGGCGGTGTGCCCCCGGTCGAACCTTATTCAGGCAGTTTGAGGCCTTCGCGGGCGAACACGGCCTGCACGGCGGGCCGCGCCGCCATGGCGCGGGCATGCGCGGTCCAATGGGGAAAGCGCTCCGCCATGTCGAAGCCGAGCGCCGGGCCGCGGCCCCAGGTCCAGAACAGCAGCAGGTAGGGATCGGCGACGCTGTAGGCTTCGCCGACGGCCCAGCCGCCGTTGGAGAGCTTGACCTCGGTCATAGTGAAGAGGTCGCCGCAGGTCTCGACGCCCTTGGCCTGGATGCCCGGGAAGGCCGTCTCATCGCTCGTGTAGCGCTCGGCCCGGCGGATATGCGCGTAGGCGATATGATGGCCGGTGGAGAGCCAGCCCAGCCATTCGTCGACCCGCGCCTGATCGCGGGGCGCCTGCGGCCACAGGCCGGCCTGCGGATGACTGCGCGCGATGTGGCGCAGGATGGCGGTGTTCTCGGTGAGCACCCAATCCTCCTCGACCAGCGCCGGCACGCGGCCGCGCTCGTTGACGGCGAGGTATTCGGCCGCCCGCTGGTCGCCCTTTGCGAGGTCGAGCCGCACGGTTTCGTAGGGCGCTCCCGTTTCCTCGAGGGCGATGTGGGAGGCGAGCGAGCAGGCGCCGGGGGCGTAGTAGAGGGTGGTCATGGAGCTGAGCTTTCCTCGGTCTCACTATCGAATTGCAAGCCGATCAACGCTGCCACCTTGGCGCGGACTTCCGCGAGTATGGGATCGGGGACTGTCCCGAGGGAGCGGAGGATGCGCGCTCTGCGGTCGATAGAACGCACCTGATCGGCGAGGACTGCGCCGTCAGCGCCTAACCCCTCCGGCAAAAAGACTTTCGTCGGCCAGGGATCGCGATTGCGGGTGACCGGGCAGATGATGATCCGCCGGGTCAGCGTGTTCATCTCCAGGGTCGAGACAATGAGGACCGGTCGCTTTCCGCGTTGCTCGGTTCCGAGAACGGGGTCGAGATCGACGAGGATCAGGTCACCCGGCTCATGCGGCCGATCAGCGGGGATCGTCATCATTGATGATCTCGGAACCGACATCCGGTCCCCAATCGACGGTCGGAGGCTCGAAATCAGGCCCGAGTCTCCTCATCTCCGCAGCCATTTCCGCCATCGTGAAGACGGGGAACCCGTTGACGTAACGGCGGGCGGGCGGAGGCGCGAGGGGGGCAGGCACCGGATCGATGTCCACTTCCTGCCCCTCGACGAGACCGAGCTTCCGCACGTCCTCTCGGGTCACTGAGAGGACGAAATCGTCCCCACTCCGTTCCAGCCTCGCTCTCATCGCATCATCCCCGGCACATCTCCGGCACGTTATCACCGTCGGCGAAAAAGCCTCACATCGCCTCGGAGCCACGCCCCATGGCCGCGATGCCGGTGCGGGAGATCTCCACGAGGCCGATCACCGTCATCAGGCCGATGAAGCGGTCGATCTCCTCGGTGGTGCCGGTGACCTCGAACACGAAGGAGTTCAGGGTTGCGTCCAGGGTCTTGGCGCCGAAGGCGGCGGCGAGGGTGAGCGATTCGGTGCGGTGCTCACCGGTACCCGCCACCTTGACGAGGCAGAGCTCACGCTCGAGGGCCTTGCCCTGGAGCGTGAGGTCGACGACCCGGTGCACGGGCACGAGCCGGTCGAGCTGAGCCTTGATCTGCTGGATCACCGCATCGGTGCCGGCGGTGACGATGGTGATGCGCGAGATGTGGCGCGCCACCTCGGTCTCCGACACCGTCAGGCTCTCGATGTTGTAGCCGCGTCCCGAGAACATCCCCGCGATCCGCGCGAGGACGCCCGGCTCGTTGTCGACGATGACCGCGAGGGTGTGCCGGTTGATCGGCTCGACCCGACCGGCATCGGGGTAGTGCGTGTTCATGGCGTTCATGACGTCTCTCCTCCGTGCCGTCGGTCAGACCAGCATCTTGCCTTCCTCGGAGATCACGTCGCCGAGGTCCATTCCGGTCTCGCCGAGGTAGTCGGAGAGCAGCATCTCGTTGTGCGCCTTGCCCGACGGGATCATCGGGAAGCAGTTCTCTTTCTTGTCGACGATGCAATCGAAGATGACCGGGCCGTCATGGGCCAGCATCTCGGCGATCGCCCCGTCGAGCTCGCCCGGCTTGTCGCAGCGCATTCCCTTGGCGCCGTAGGCCTCCGCCAGCTTGACGAAGTCCGGCAGGCTTTCCGAATAGCTCTGCGAATAGCGCGAGCCGTGCAGCAACTCCTGCCACTGCCGCACCATGCCCATATACTCGTTGTTCAGGATGAAGATCTTGACCGGCAGGCGATACTGCACGGCGGTCGACATCTCCTGGATGTTCATCAGGATCGAGGCCTCGCCGGCGATGTCGATGACGAGACCGTCCGGATTGGCGAGCTGGGTGCCGATGGCCGCGGGCAGGCCGTAGCCCATGGTGCCGAGGCCGCCCGAGGTCATCCAGCGGTTCGGCTCGTCGAACTTGAAGTACTGCGCCGCCCACATCTGATGCTGGCCGACCTCCGTGGTGATGAAGGTCTTCCGGTCCTTGCAGGCCTCATAGAGGCGCTGCACCGCGTATTGCGGCTTGATGATCGTGCCCGACGGCCAATAGGCGAGGCAGTCCCGCGCCTTCCACGTGCGGATCTTGGCCATCCACTCGTCGAAGCGGCCCTGGTCGGGGCGCTTGGGCAGGGCCTTCCAGGCCGCGAGCATGTCTTCGAGCACCGAGCCGCAATCGCCGACGATGCCGATATCGACCTTGACCACCTTGTTGATCGAGGAGGCGTCGACGTCGATGTGGATCTTCTTGGAGAAGGGCGAGAACGCGTCGAGACGGCCGGTGATGCGGTCGTCGAACCGGGCACCGATACAGACCATCACGTCGCATTCATGCATGGCGAGGTTGGCCTCGTAGGTCCCGTGCATGCCCAGCATGCCCAGGAACTGCGGGTTCGAGGCCGGGAAGGCGCCCAGACCCATCAGGGTCGAGGTGACGGGAAAGCCGGTGACCTCCGCCAGCTGGCGCAGGAGCGCCGAGGCGTGCGGGCCGGAATTGATGACGCCGCCGCCGGTATAGAGGACCGGACGGCGGGCATTCGCCATCAGCTCGACGGCCGACTGGATCGCCTGCGCGTCGCCCTTGAAGGCGGGGCGGTAGGTCTTGTGGCCGTTATGGGTGGGGCGCTCGTAGATCCCGCTCGCGAACTGGATGTCTTTCGGCAGATCGACCACGACGGGGCCCGGCCGTCCGTTCGAGGCGACGAAGAAGGCCTCGTGCAGGATGCGCGGCAGGTCGTCGATCGATTTGACCAGGTAATTGTGCTTCGTGCAGTGGCGGGTGATGCCGACCGTGTCGCATTCCTGGAACGCATCGGTGCCGATCAGGTGCGTCGGAACCTGGCCGGTGATGCAGACGAGGGGGATCGAATCCAGCATCGCGTCGGTGAGCCCGGTGACGATGTTGGTGGCGCCGGGGCCGGACGTGACGAGGACGCAACCGACCTTGCCCGACGAGCGGGCATAGCCCTCGGCCGCATGGACCGCGCCCTGCTCGTGCCGGACGAGGACGTGCTTCAGTTCTTCCTGGTGGAAGAGGGCATCGTAGATCGGCAGCACCGCACCGCCCGGATACCCGAACAGCGTATCGACACCCTGATCCCGGAACGCCCGGATGACCATTTCGGCCCCGGTCATGACCTCGCCGCTCATCGTCCTGCTCCTCAAAACCTGATTGAACCCAGTGTCAAACGTCTCGTCGCGGCAACAAAAAAGGGTCCCGAAGGACCCTGCATGCGCCACCATCCGGATCACGGCCCCTGTATCAGGGCCGCCCGGTCGGTGGCGCTTCCGTTACGATAAGGATGACCCGCATGGGAAAACCGAAACCTCGCCGTTCGTCGGTCTGACGAATCGTAAACTCGTGCCAGCCGGTTTAAACAGGTCCGAGGGTCCGGTCAACGCCGTTCGAGGCAAGATAATGCCTCGCACGGCCACCGTGAGGTCAGGCCGTCGGTCCTCGTGATGACAGTCCACCCGGATTCAAACCCTGAGTGTTTGCTTGCCTATGGATCGCGCACTAGGTGCTGAGGCACTGAGGGTCGGGGGCTAGCGCACGAGACCCCGGACTACCTGAAGACGTTCGTGCCGCAGGCTGTCCATGGGCCTCAAGCTTCGCCTCGGCCGGTTCACATGGTCCGCCCGGACCTGGATCGTGCTCGGTGTTCTCGCGCCGATCGGCATGCTGATCACCTCCGGGGTGATGCTGCTCGACATGCGGCGCGACGCCTGGGACAAGGCCGAGCAGACCTCGCGAAACCTGCTTCGGGTCATCGAGCGCGACATCGCCCGCAATTTCGAGATCATCGACCTGTCGATTCAGGGCGTCGTCGACGGCCTGAACGTGCCGGGCGTACGAGACGTCAGCCCCGAATTGCGGCAGCTGATCCTCTTCGACCGTGCCGCCAGCGCCCGGGACATGGGGGTGATGCTCGTCCTCGACGAGAACGGAGACACCGTCATCGACGCCGCGTC
Source organism: Methylobacterium bullatum (assembly GCF_014845095.1). Classification (GTDB taxonomy): domain Bacteria; phylum Pseudomonadota; class Alphaproteobacteria; order Rhizobiales; family Beijerinckiaceae; genus Methylobacterium; species Methylobacterium bullatum. Next base: position 13,344 of record NZ_NKUG01000049.1, read on the forward strand.
GGTGACGCCGCGCAAGCTCAACAATTCCGATCGCGACTACTTCAAGGCGCAGAAGGCCCGGGCCGATCTCGGCCTCTACATCAGCGCTCCCGTCGTCTCGCGCCTATTGGGGACGCCGGTGCTGGTCCTGAGCCGCCGCATCAACAAGCCGGACGGATCCTTCGGCGGCATCGTGCTGGGCTCGCTGAGCCTGTCCTACTTCCACAGGCTGTTCGATCGGATCGGTCTCGGCCCGTATGGTGCGATCAACCTGTATCGCTCCGACGGCATGCGCATCGTCCGCCATCCTTATCTGGAGAGTGATATTGGCAGCTCCATCGCCGGGACCCCGACATTCGAACGGTTCCGGCGGGAGGGCAGCGGCAGCTTCGTGGGGACATCGCCCCGCGACGGCAGCGAGCGGCACTTCGCCTTCACCCGCATCGGCGACCTGCCCTTCATCCTCAACGTCACCCTGTCGGCTTACGAGATCGAGGCGGAGTGGCGCGGGAAGGCCCTCGTCATCAGCCTCATCGTGGTTCTGCTGTGCGGCCTGACCATCGGCCTCTCCCTCCTGTTCTGGCGAGAGCTGCGCCGCCGCGCCGCGATCCAGGCGGAACTGGAGCGCCTGTCTCGAACCGACATGCTCACCGGATTGCCCAACCGCCGCGCGTTCGAGGAGATGGTCGCCCGGTTGTGGACGAGCGCCCGCCTTCAGGGAACGCCGTTCTCGCTCCTCGTGGTCGATGCGGACCATTTCAAGCGCTACAACGACCGCCATGGTCACGCCGTCGGCGACAGGGTGCTCCAGGGCATCGGCCGCTGCCTGTCCGCCAGCCTGCGTCGTGCCGGGGACATCGTCTGCCGGGTCGGTGGCGAAGAGTTCGTCCTGCTGCTGCCGAATGCCGATGGGGCCGCCGCCCTCGGCGCGGCCGAGCGCGTTCATGCGCGGATGTCGACCCTGTCGGTTCCGTCGGCGGAGATCGAAGCGGGCGCGATCACCGTCAGCGTCGGCGTGGCCAGCGCCCTGCCCTCTGCGGGCGGCTCCACGGACCCGTTCGACCTCTACCGGCGAGCCGATGCCGCCCTCTATGCGGCCAAGGCCGCCGGCCGGAACCGGACCTGCTGCGCCGCCCCGGAAGGTGCCGCGCATCCCCCGGCCGCGCCACACGGCGTCGCGGACTGATCCGGCTCGGCACGACCGGTGGCGGAGCGAAAACTCCGGTCCCTGAAAACCGAATCCGTTTGCGTGGTTCTCCGGCATCGTCCTATCTGGGGCGAACCTCCCATCATGCCTTCCGGGACCGATGCCCCCGACCGCGACGACGGCCTTCCTGATCCTCGACGTGGCTGGCACCGCCTGCGCCCTGGCCCGGACCTGCGTGAGCGAGGTGCTGCCGTTGCCCCGGCTGCACCGGCAATCCGCCACGGCGGGCATGCTCGCGGGCTTCCTCAACCTCGGCGGTGCCAGCCACGTCGA
>NZ_NKUG01000005.1 GCF_014845095.1 Methylobacterium bullatum
GGGTGGTTGAGCGACCCTCAGCTTGCGGGGGCTAGCGGAGCCACCCCCACTCCTAACCTCTCCCCACAAGGGGGAGAGGGACGCGCTCTGCCTGCAAAAACAGATGGGGAATCCAGTAGCCCTAAGGAGGAGAGCCTGTTCCGCATGTGATACCCGAGGGGTGCGAGCCGGGAGGCATGCGCGCGGCTAGAGCGTCGGCACCACGACTTTTCCGCCGTCGATCTTGACGAGGTAGACGTCGGGCTTGCTCTGGCCGCTCTCGGACCCGACGGGGCCGGACTTGGCGAAGCGGATCGGGCCGTTGAGGCCGGTAAAATCGACCGACCAGAAGCCCTTCTTGATCGAGGCCGCATCGGCGGCGCCGCCCTTCTCGATGGCCGCCGCGATGGCGCGGATGCCGTCGTAGCCGCGAAAGCTCTCGGTGACGCCGGCGAACTCGAAGCCGCGCTTCTTCCACTCGCCGATGAAGTAGGCGGTGGCCGTCGGGTTCGGGGTCTTCTCCGGGTACCAGGGCAGGAAGGTGGTGAGATGCATCGTCCCCTCGGCGGCAGCACCCGCCTGGGCGATGATCTGGTCCGGATTCTGGGAGCCGCCGGTGGTGATGATCCGCTTTTTGAGGCCGAGCGCCGCCATCTGCTTGAACAGGAGCGTCAGTTGATCGACGGCGGCCGTGATCAGAAGCGTGTCGGCATCCGAGCCCTTCAGCTTGGAGAGTTGGGCGCTCATGTCCTGCGCGCCCTGGTCCATGGTCTCCACGAGGCCGACCGTGACACCCTTGCCCTTGAGCATCTTGCCGAAATCGGCCGCCGCCCCCCGGCCCCAGTCGTTGTTGATGGCCAGGAAATCGACCTTCTTCAGGCCGAGCTTTTCGACCATCGGCGCGAAGGCCTCGGCTTCGAGGGCCGAGGGCGGGGAGATGCGGAAGACGTAGGGGTTGCCCGAGGTGGTGATCTTGCCCGACGACGAGGTCTCCACCAGCATCGCGGTCTCGTAATCGGCGAGCTTGGGCATCACCGCGAGCGTCAGGCTGGACCCCCAGGCGCCCATCAGCACCGGGGTCTTGTCGCTGGTGATGAGTTTTTCGGCCACCGCCGCCGCTTCTGTGGGGTTGCTCTTGTTGTCCTCGACGACGAGTTCGAGCTTACGTCCCAAGACACCGCCCTTGGCGTTGATCTCGTCGGCGGCGATCCTGGCGCCATTGACCACGTAGGTGCCCGACGCCGCAAAGGGTCCGGTCAGGGGCTCGTTGACGCCGATCCGGATGGCCTGCGCGTGGGCCACCCCCGCCGACAGGACGAAGGCGAGGGTCAGAGCGGGGATCGTGTGGCTGCGCGTCATGGTGGTCTCCGGTCTTTGGCAGGATCGCGGGCAGGATCGCGGGGAGGAGGCGACGGTCAGGGACGGCGGCCCCATGCGGCGAGGCGCCGGCGCAGGGAGGTCGTCAACATCGTGAGGAGCAGGCGCAGGGGGTTGAGGCCCGTGGCGGCCGGGACCGGCGCACCGGAGAGCCGGGCTTCGAGGTTCGCGGCGAAGTCGGCCCCGAGGCGTCCGGCGAGGTCGCGCACGAGCCCCGGCCGCCCGAACTGCGCCAACGGCCCCTGGAGGGTGTAGCCGACGGCGAGATCGATCCGGGCGGTACCGGGGATCTCGCCCGGTCCGACGCGGTAGCGGATCTCGCCCTGCGTGGCGGAGCGTCCGCCCGCGTCGCTGCCGGCCCCGAGGATGCGTCCCGTGCGAACCGCCTCATCGCGAAAGATCCGGGCGCGACCGCGAAAGCGCGCGGCGATCGGCCCGATCCGCACTTGAAGCGCGCCCTCGACGGCGTCCGGAGTCGGCTGGCCCGTCAGCATGGCGCCGGGCAGGCAGGCGGCCACGGCCTCGACGTCGCCGAACAAGGCGAAAACGGTGTCGGGCGGGTGCGCCACGGTGAAGGCCTGGTCGAACCGGTGCGCGGGCACGAAATCGCCGTCGAGATCGGCAATCGACGGTGCGGTCTCGGCCTGCGCGACGGGCCGTAGGGGCGTGCGGGCCGCATCCGATGCCGGGCCGGACGATGTGCCGAGGCGCGCGCCGACGGGGCCGAGGCCGCGCTGTCCGCCGGTCGTCGGCCCGATGCCGCGGGCGCGACGCTCGGCGATGACGCCGCGCACCGCCCGGACGATGCCGACATAACCGGTGCAGCGGCATAGATTGCCCGAGAGGCCGGCACGGATGCGGCGCTCGTCGGCGTCCGGCAGGCGCAGGACGAGGTCGCGGGCGGCGATGAGCATGCCGGGCGTGCAGTAGCCGCACTGAAGGGCGTGCTCGCGGTTGAAGGCGGCGCGCAGTTCTCCGGCGACCGGGTCGTCGTCGAGCCCTTCGATGGTGGTCACCTCGGCGCCCGCGCAGGCGCCGGAGAAGGTCAGGCAGGCCCGCGCCGGCTCGCCGTCGAGGAGCACCGTGCAGGCGCCGCAGATTCCGTGCTCGCAGCCGAGATGGGTTCCAGTGAGGTCGAGGGTGTCGCGCAGGACGTCGGCGAGATGGGTGCGCGGCTCGGCCCGAAGGCTCCGCGCCCGGCCGTTGACGGTGAGAGCGAGGGGCGGGCTCTCGTCGCGGAGGGCGAACGATGCGGTGCTCATGCGGCCTCGCCGACTGTGCGTGTGAGGGAGGGCGGCGCGGCAGCCGCCTGCGCGATGGCGCGCGCCAGAACGGTGACGTGGACGTGGCGGTCGACGGCGTCGATCATCCCGGCCCCGCGCAGGCGCGCATCGGCGGCCCGTGCATCGAAGCGTTCGGCGAAGTCGGGGCCGATCCGGCCGCCGAACAGCTCGGAGGCGTCCGGCAGCACGAGGGGCGTACGCTCGATGGCGCCGATCACCACGCGGCCGCGTCCGGCATGGGGCTCGATCCGCACGGCCCCGATGGCGTGGGCGAACTCGCCGATCTTGGAGCAATGCTTGACGTAGCCCCAGGCGGTACCGGGAG
>NZ_NKUG01000050.1 GCF_014845095.1 Methylobacterium bullatum
CCTCATCCTGAGGCGCCGGAGCGTAGCGGAGGCCTCGAAGGAGGGCTCCAGAGAACGCCGCGCCCCCTGGAGGCCTCCTTCGAGGCCGCTTGCGCGGCACCTCAGGATGAGGTCGTTGGATTGGGGGGAGGGAAAGATCGCGCCGGCTCGCCTATCCTCGCCACCGACTCCTCCGGCCCCGTGCCGGTGGTCTACCGCCGCCAGGGCGACGACAACCTGCTGGTCGAATACGGGCCGATGGCCCTCGATATCGGCATCCGCCTGCGGGTCCACCTCCTGGCCGAAGCGGTGGCCGAGGCGCGGTTGCCCGGTCTCATCGACCTGACGCCGGGTATCCGCTCGCTCCAGATCCATTACGACGGCACCACGCTGCCGCGATCCCGTCTCCTCGGGCAGTTGCGCGAGATCGAGGCCGCCCTGCCCGCCGTCGAGGACGTGACGGTGCCGAGCCGCGTGGTCCATCTGCCCCTGTCCTGGAACGACCCCCAGGCCGAACTCGCCATGCGCAAGTACCAGGAGCTTGTGCGCCCCAACGCGCCCTGGTGCCCCTCGAACATCGAGTTCATCCGCCGCATCAACGGGTTGGAGTCGGAAGCTGACGTAAAACGCATCATCTTCGATGCGAGCTATCTCGTGATGGGACTGGGGGACGTCTATCTCGGCGCGCCGGTGGCGACACCAGTGGACCCGCGCCACCGCCTCGTCACCACCAAGTACAACCCCGCCCGTACCTGGACGCCGGAGAACGCGGTGGGCATCGGCGGCGCCTATATGTGCATCTACGGCATGGAGGGGCCGGGCGGGTACCAGCTCTTCGGCCGCACCATCCAGATCTGGAACACCTGGCGGATGACGAAGGAATTCGTCCCCGGTCATCCCTGGCTGCTGCGCCCGTTCGACCGCATCCGCTTCTTCCCCGTGAGCCACGACGAGCTGATGGAGGCGCGCGCCGCCTTCCCGCACGGGGCCTACCCGCTGACCATTGAGGAGGGCACGTTCTCCTATGCCGAGCACCGGGCCGAGCTCGCCCGCAACGCCGTCGAGATCACGCAGGCCAAGCTGCGCCAGCAGACCGCCTTCGAGACCGAGCGGCAGCGCTGGCAGGATGAGGGGCTCGACAGTTTCGTCGCCGACGAGGGTGCGCCCGTGGGCGAGGAGGACGCGGTGCCGGCCGGTCTTGTTGGTGTGCCGACCACCGTGCCGGGCAATGTCTGGAAGGTGCTGGTCGAGGAAGGCCAGAGCGTCGCGGCCGGCGAGACGGTGGCGATCCTCGAATCGATGAAGATGGAGATCGCCGTGTCCGCCCCGGTGGCGGGAATCGTGCGTGAGGTCCGGGTGAAGCCGGGCCGCACCCTGCGCGGCGGCGATCTCGTCGCCATCCTCCAAGAGATCTGAGCAGGTGAGAGAGCCGACCGACATGCTGCCGACCATCCTCGACCTGTCGACCCTGCGCGCCCTTTACGCGTCGGGCCGTGCCACCCCCGTCACCGTTGCTGAGGCCGTCGCCGAAAGGATGGAGGCGTCGACGGACCCCGCCATCTTCATCACCGCCCTCGACCGGGAAGCGTTGGTGAGCGCGGCGCGGGACCTGATGGCGCGCCACCCCGAGCCGAACTCGTTGCCGCTCTGGGGCGTGCCCTTCGCGGTGAAGGACAATATCGACGTCGCCGGCCTGCCGACGACGGCGGCCTGCCCGGCCTTCGCCTACGATGCGAAAGCGGATGCCGAGGTGGTGGCGCGCCTCAAGGCGGCGGGTGCGTTCTGCACGGGCAAGACCAATCTCGACCAGTTCGCCACCGGCCTCAACGGCACCCGCTCGCCCTACGGCGCGCCGCGCAGCGTGTTCAGTGCCGCCCATGTCTCGGGCGGGTCGAGCTCCGGCTCTGCCGTCGCCGTGGCGGCGGGGCTCGCGAGCTTTTCGTTGGGCACCGACACGGCCGGCTCCGGCCGCGTGCCGGCGATGTTCAACAACCTCGTGGGGATCAAGCCGACGCCGGGCCTGTTCAGCACGACGGGTCTCGTCCCCGCCTGCCGCAGCCTCGACTGCATCAGCATCTTCGCGGCGACCGTGGGCGACGGTCTCGCGATCCGCCGCGTTGCGGAGGGGCTCGACGCCGCCGATCCGTTCTCGCGGCGGGCGGTGCCGCATTCCCTCCCCGCCCGGGGCCTGCGCTTCGGCGTCCCGACCCCGGCCGAGCGCGAGTTCTACGGCGATGCCGAGCGCGAGGCGCTCTACGATGCGGCCATCGCCCGCCTCGAAGCGCTGGGCGCCGTGGCGGTGCCGTTCGATTACGCGCCGTTCCGCGAGATCGCGACCCTGCTCTATAACGGGCCGTGGGTCGCCGAGCGCCTGGCCGCCATCGCCGGGTTCTTCGCCGGGAACGCCGACGCCCTCGACCCGAGCGTGAGGAGCATCGTCGAGTCCGCCAAGGACTACAGCGCCGTCGATGCGTTCGAGGGCCGCTACGCGTTCGAGGCCCTGCGGCGGCGCACCGAGGCGACCTGGGCGGAGGTCGACATCCTGCTCCTGCCGACCTCGCCCACCACCTACACGGTGGAAGAGATGCTGGCCGACCCGATCCGCCTCAACAGCCATTTCGGGCATTACACCAACTTCGCCAACCTTCTCGGCCTCGCCGCGATCGCGGTGCCCGGAGGCTTCGGCGCCGATGGATTGCCCGGCGGCGTGACGCTCGTCGGCCCCGGCTTCAGCGACGAGGCTTTGGGCCACTGGGCCGACGCGCTCCACCGCGCGGCGGAGTGCGGAATGGGGATCGCGCGCGACGCGGTTCCGCCCGAGGCGAGCCGGGTGCCGGCCCCGGAGGCGGACGAGATCGCCATCGCGGTGGTGGGCGCCCATCTCACGGGCCTGCCTCTCAACCACCAGCTCACCGATCTCGGCGGCAGGAAGGTGCGGGCGGCGCGGACCTCGGGCGCGTACCGCCTCTACGCCCTGCCCGGCACCCGGCCGGCCAAGCCCGGCCTGGTCCACGAGCCGGGCTTTGCCGGCGGCGGGCTGGAGGTCGAGATCTGGGCACTGCCCCCGGCGGGCTTCGGCCGCTTCACCGCCGCGATCCCCGCCCCCCTCGGCATCGGCAAGCTCACCCTGGAGGACGGCTCGGACGTCTCCGGGTTCCTGTGCGAGGCCCATGCGGTGGCGGGCGCCGAGGACATCACAATCCACGGCGGCTGGCGCGCCTATCTCGCCTCCCGCTGAAGCGTCCCGTCAGGGCGCGGGCTGCGATCCGGCCTCCGGCGAAGCGGGAATCCCGCCCCCCGGCGACCACAGCCGCTCGCCAAAGAAGCGCTCGCGCAGGAGCATCACCAGGGCCGCGCGCTTGTGCGGGAAATCGAAGGTCTTGATCCGCGCGAAGCCCGACCGCTCCAGGTTGCGCAATTGCTGGACATGGTCCGCCTTGGGCTCGCCGACGATCCGCTCCGTGCGCGGGTCGTCGAGGAAGAGCGCGTGCATCAGCGAGGGTAGCCAGGCCGAGATGTAGGCCTTGCCGCGAAACCGGCTCTCGCCGATCAGGACATGCCAGCCGCGATCGTAATCCTGCACGTCGTAGAACGGGGCGAGGCGGTTCTCCTTGGCCCAGTAGATCTCGAAATAGCCGAAGGCCTCTCCGCCGATCGTTCCGATCAGCGGGATCATGTGCGGGTCGGCGATGAGGCCCGCGAGATAGGCCTCGTGCTTGTCGCGCCCGCCGGCCTCGCCCCAGGCGGCATCGACCACCGGATCGTTGAACCAGCGATGCAGGGTATCGACGTCGTCGATTGTGGCGGCGCGGAACGCCACGGCCTGTCCGAGCCAGGGGGTGAAGCGGGAATAGATCACGCCCTTGGGCTTCGGCGGCCGTTGCGGATGGCGCTTGCCGCCGCTCATCACCGGCCGCGCCGGAAAATCGCGCGCTGCCAGGTTGGCGAGCCAGGGCTCGGGCCGCTGCCACAGCATCGTCGGATCGACGCCGAGGCCGTCTCCCTCCCGCACGGCGAGGCCGCGTTCCATCAGGGGATCGGCGAGGCTGGCGAAACTCGCGGGATCGAGCCCGATCCACCCGGCCTCGGGATGGGTCGCCGAGACCGTCTCGAAGGCCGCCGTGACACCGGCGAGGACGTCTTGCGGATCGGGTCTCACCGGCTCCTCGATGGAGAGATGCGGGCCGGTTCCCCCCTGCAGGCGCAGGCGCAGACCCACCCGGCCCTCCGCCACGACGCTGAGCCGGTCGCCGTCGCGATAGACGTCCAGGGGACGGCCCGTCGCTTCGCCGCATCGAAAGGGTGCTGTCGTCCGAAGCATCGCGTCTCGTCGTTGGCTGGAACAGGCATCCGCGAAGCGGGACGCCCTTTTGGGAGAGGACGACCGGCGGCGCGGTAAATTTAGTGGCGCGCACGAAACTCCCGCTGATCGCGCGCGGCGCGGCCGGACGACCCGGCACCGTCCGGTCCGCGTCCTCACCTCACACGGCCTATCTAACGCGTTGCGGGTAAGGTATTCTCGATACAACCGATCACGATCCGAAGATGTCGCCGCTCATGCAATGGATGATCCGCGGCCATGCAAAGCCGCGATTCGGGCGGGTGCGGTGTCTTCCGGCAGCATAAGTCCTTCCCAGCGAGCCTAAATCTCCACCAAACCATGATTCTCGACTATCCGATACGAGTTTAGAAGACTTCTAATTCAAATATTTTCTGACAAAAGCGCCCTTGTAAGTCTGCGAAATTTCCCACTTTAGCCTCGTTATCTGAGGTGGGGGTGGCACTTGCCCGGCTGTTTGGCGCGGCGGGGTGGCTTCGCCCGGTTTCGTCCTGGCCTGCACATTCGAAGAAGGTCGTCCATGGGACAACGTCATACGCACGAGACGCGCCGCGACATCGACGCTCCGCTCCTGGCCGTTCTCGTCGCCGAACAATCGGGCCTGGTCGCCTACGCGACGCAGATCCTGCACGATCGCTCGGCGGCCGAGGACGTGGTGCAGGAGGTGGTGCTCAAGCTTTGCGAGGAGCCGGCCGCCGACCTGCGGCAGGGCCGCCGCATCGAGGCGCCGGTGCCTTACCTGCGGCGGATGGTGCGGAACGCCGCCATCGACTGGGCGCGCCGGACCTTGCGCGAGCGCTGCCGCTTCGTGCCGGACGAACTGGCCGAGGCCGTCGCCGCTCCCTGCGCCTGCCCTCAGGATCGTCTCGAACAATGCCAGGCCCTGAAGGCCGCCCTGGCCGCACTGGAGACGACGTCGGAGCGCACCCGCCGGGTCTTCCTCGCCCACAGGATCGACGGCGTGCCGCAGACCGTCCTCGCCCGCGAGAACGGCGTCTCCCCGACGCTGGTGAATTTCATGATCCGCGACGGCACGGCCCTGTGCCGATCCGCGGCGTCCTGAGCAGGTCTCGCACCGGTACGGACCACCGCCATCCGGCAGGGGACGCTTTCAGGGAAAGGGGGTCGGATGGCGCTCGAAGCGACGTCCGATGGCGCTCGAAAGCACCGTCTCGTGGCGGTGGCGATGACGCGCGCCACGATCGTCACAAGATCGTTGTTCACCAGGGACTTGAAAGAAACCTGGTGGAGCTGAGCGGGATCGAACCGCTGACCTCCGCAGTGCGATTGCGGCGCTCTCCCATCTGAGCTACAGCCCCGTTCCGAGGTGCCGGCCTTGTAGGCGCGCGTACCTCGACCTGTCAATTCCGGAATTCCCGACGTTAGACCCGAGCCTGACAAGGCGGGGCGAACGAGGACATCAGACCGCGCATGTATGCTCTTCTCTGGCTCTTCGACACCGTCGTGCAGCTCTTCATCTATGTGCTCATCGCCAGCGCCGTGCTGAGCTGGCTCGTGGCCTTCAACGTGGTCAACGTGCGCAACCCGATCGTCTCCCAGATCGGCGAGGTGCTGTATCGGCTGACCGAGCCGGTCCTTCGCCCGATCCGCAGCATCCTGCCCAATCTCGGCGGCATCGACCTGTCGCCGATCGTCCTCGTGCTCCTGCTGCTCTTCGTGAGCCGCCTCCTGCACGAGGTCATTCCGCCCCAGACCGTCGTCTATGGCGGCTGAGGCCGCGCCGCGCTGAAGGCACAAGAAACACTCCGAGGGACGACCAAGAGATGAAGACCAATCCCGGCCGATTCTTCGAGGATTACCGACTCGGCGAGACCATCCGCCATGCCACGCCGCGCACGGTGACGAGCGGTGACGTCGCGCTCTATACCTCGCTCTACGGGCCACGCTTCGCGGTGCAGTCCTCGGATGCTTTCGCCAAGGCGATCGGCTACCCGCAGAGCCCGCTCGACGACCTCCTCACCTTCCACGTCGTGTTCGGCAAGACGGTGCCGGACATCTCCTTGAACGCACTCGCCAATCTCGGCTACGCCGAGGGCGGCTTCCGCCGGCCGGTCTATCCCGGCGAGACCCTGTCCACGGTCTCCGAGGTGATCGGCCTCAAGGAAAGCTCGAACCGCCAGACCGGCGTGGTCTACGTCCGCTCCACCGGGTCCGACGCCAACGGCGAGACGGTTCTGAGCTATTGCCGCTGGGTGCTGGTCAAGAAGCGCGATCCGGAAGCGAAGATCGAGCAGGAGCACGTCCCGACCTTCGCCAAGGTTGTCGACCCGGCCGATCTCGCCGGCGCCCTGCCGCCGCTGAACGTCGGCGCCTACGATCTCGACCTTGCCGGCTCTCCGCACCGGTTCGGCGACTACGTGGTCGGCGAGAAGATCGACCATGTCGATGGCATGACCGTCGAGGAGGCCGAGCACCAGATCGCCACGCGCCTCTACCAGAACACCGCCAAGGTGCATTTCGACGGCTTCGCCGCCAAGGATACCCGGTTCGGCCGTCGCCTGATCTATGGCGGCGTGGTGATCTCGCTGGCCCGCGCGCTGAGCTTCAACGGCCTCGGCAACGCCTTCGCGCTGGCCGGCATCAATGCCGGTCGCCACGTGGCGCCGCTCTTTGCCGGTGATACGGTCTATGCCTGGAGTGAAGTGCTTGAAGCCGCAGAGCTTCCCGGCCGTTCCGATATCGGCGCCCTGCGCCTGCGTACCGTGGCTACCAAGAACCAGCCCTGCGGCGCCCATCCGGACAAGACCGGCGACGGCTACGACCCCGCCGTGATCCTCGACTTGGATTACTGGGCCTTCATGCCGCGCTGACGCGTGCTCAACTCCCGGCGAACAGGCCCATCACGGTTTGCCGCAGCGGGTTCTCGGGGTTCGACAGCAACCGGATCGCCATCGCGCAGGCGATGGTGACCAGCAGCGGCCGGATCAGCTTCGCACCGAGGCGGATCGCCAGGATCGAGCCGATCTGGGCCCCGATGAAGGCTCCGAAGGCCATGGCGATGCCGATGGTCCAGACCACATGGCCCGAGGCCGCGAACAGAGCGAGGCTGCCGAGGTTGCTGGCGGCATTGGCGAGCTTGGTATGGGCGGTGGCGCGCACCACGCCGAGGCCGAGGAGCGTCACGAACCCGATCATGTAGAACGCGCCGGCGCCCGGGCCGAACACACCGTCGTAGAAGCCGACGGCGGGCGCCCAAGTGAGCGCGAACAGGCCGGGCCGCATCCGCGCCGCCGCGTCCTCGCTGCTCATCCGCCGGGCGAAAGCGAAATAGAACGCGATCCCGATCAGCAGCACAGGAACGGCCGCGTCGAGGACGGGGCGCGGCAGTAAGCTAACGCAGAGCGCACCGCCGATCGAGGCAAGACCGGCGGCAAGCGCGATCTTCCAGGCCGCCGGCCAATGGATGTGGCCCCGCCGCGCGAAAGCGATGGTCGATGAGACGGCCCCCGCACTGCCCTGAAGCTTGTTGGTGGCGATGGCGCTCACCGGATCGAGTCCGGAGAGGAGCAGGGCCGGCACCGTGATGAGGCCGCCGCCGCCCGCGATGGCATCGACACACCCGGCCGCCACGGCCACCGCGAACAGGCTCGCGACGAGGCTGATGTCGACACCCAAGATCATTCCGTTCTCTCCTCCGTCCGGTCGCGACCGACCGAATGCCGGCGGGAGGCGGATGGTTCTTTTAGTTGCGCACGATCACCTTCGTGCCGACCTTCACCCGGTCGTAGAGGTCGACCACATCCTTGTTGGTCATGCGGATGCAGCCCGACGAGACGGCGGCGCCCATGGTCTCCGGCTCGTTGGAGCCGTGGATACGGTAGAGCGAGGAGCCGAGATACATCGCCCGTGCGCCAAGGGGGTTGTCCTGGCCGCCGGCCATGAAGCGAGGCAGGTCGGGCCGCCGCGCCAGCATCTGCGCCGGAGGGCGCCAAGCCGGCCATTCCTTCTTCATCGTCACCGACTTCTGGCCGGACCAGGAGAAGCCCTGACGGCCCACCCCGACCCCGTAGCGCACAGCCTGGCCACCGCCGAGCACATAGTAGAGCCGCCGCTGACTCGTCGAAACCACGATGGTGCCGGGCTTCTCCGCCCCCTTCCACGCAATCGTCTCGCGCGGGATCGCCTGCTCCTTGAAAATGTTCATGAAGTCGGCGATCGGCCCGCTGTCGAACGGGTTGCCGGCGCTGGCGCCGCCGCACGTGGCGAAGCCCATGCCCATCGCGAGAACCGTGGCGGCGAAAAGGGAGCGCGTGCCCATTGTAATCGTCTCCGTCCGGACCTGGACAGGCGGCGCGTTGCACCCCGTCTCCCATTCCGGCGAGGTCCAGCCTCGATGAGCCGGACTTCAGATGATCGGGCCGGCAGACTTGGCCGGATGGTTAAGGACGGTCAACCCGCTGCGATGCGAACGGAATATGCTGTGGGATTGGAGCAACGGCTGTGATTCGAACTGCCATTCGACTGTTTGACAGAATGTCGCAGGTTATTGCGTTGCGGGAACTTTCGCACCACCCTCAGTTTCGTGACCTCATCGCCGACCAGTTCCGCCGCTGCCCCTCTGGAGGCAGGATGCTTCGCTTCGACCGCCCCGAAAGGGCAGGCGGTCGTCCGTCTGCGCTCGGCGCTGTCGACCATGCTGGTGTTGCTCTCCCTGCTCGTGATGGTGCTGTCGAGCCTCCCGCAAGGGTTGTGGGCCGGTGGCGTCGGGGCGCCGGTCTCGAGCCAGTGGCCCGATGGTTTCACGAGCCAGGGCGAAGCGCCTTCGACTGGTTCCGCATCGCATCTGGAGATCGACGACGCTGTGACGCCGTCCTCCCTATCTGGATCGCGGCTCCTCGGTGAAGCCTTGGAGCCGGCCTTGCGAGGTCGTTCCGCCCTGTCGCTCGGGATCAGCGCGGATGCACCGCTCTACCGCCCTCCCAGGACGACGGCGTGAGAGCTTGGCCGCGGCGTTTTGACCACCCGGCCGCGTAGATCGTCCTTTTACCGGCTCGCGTCGCGCGATCGCCAAGATTGTGAACGATTTCTGAAGCCGTGATGTGTGTGGTCGGCCCCTAGTCGGCCGACGCATGCCCAATGACGCCATGGCCGCCTCGCGTGGCCCAGCGATTGCCACGGTGCCGAAGTCGCTTCGCGGATCTTCGCCCGGGACTTGAGTGTCAGAGCTGCCAATCCGCCGGGCGGGTTGCGATCGACCGCGTATCGCACAGGAGCGAAATCATCGTGACGTCTACTGCCCTCCGTACCCGACGTGTCTGGCCGGCCTCCCTGGCTGCTGCCTCCGTCATGGTCGCCCTGTCCGCCTGCAATCAGAAGCAGCAGGCCGCGGCTCCGGTTCCGAGCCCACCCGCCGAAGTGAGCATCGTCACCGTCCGCGAGCAGCCGATCCCTTATCTCCGCGACCTCCCCGGCCGCGTCGCGCCCCTGCGCATCGCCGAAGTGCGTTCCCGCGTCTCCGGTCTCGTGGTCAAGCGCACGTTCGAACAGGGCAGCTTGGTCAAGGAAGGCGACATCCTCTACAAGATCGATCCCGCCCCGTTCGAGGCGGAACTCGCCAGCGCAGAGGCAGCGCTCGCCCGCACGGAGGCCGCCCAGGTTCTCGCCGGCCAGCAGGCCGACCGACTCGAGCAGCTCCTGTCCCGCCAGACCGCGAGCCAGGCGCAGTACGATAGCGCCTATGCCGGCCTGAAACAGGCCCAGGCCGAAGTCGCCGGCGCCAAAGCCGCCCGCGACCGGGCCAAGCTGAACCTCAACTATACCGACGTCCGCGCCCCGATCTCCGGCCGGATCGGCCGCGCCCTTCTCACCGAGGGTACGTTGGTGGAACAGGGGGCCACCGCCAACCTCGCCACGATCCAGCAACTCGATCCGATCTACGTGGACATCACCCAGTCCGTCGGCGAGCTGAACAAGCTCCGCAGGGACCTCGCCAGCGGCGAACTCTCGCGCCTGTCCAACGACACCGCCAACGCGCATCTGATTATGGATGACGGTTCTCTCTACGGCTCGGCCGGCAAGGTGCTGTTCTCCGATGTCACCGCCGATCCGAGTACCGGACAGGTCACCCTGCGCGTGCTCTTCCCGAACCCGCATGACGAGCTGTTCCCGGGCATGTATGTCCGCGCCCGCATCAAGCAGGGCATCGACGTCGATGCCATCGCGGTGCCTCAGCAGGCGATCCAGCGCACCAATGACGGCAAGGCCGAGGTCTGGGTGGTCGGCAAGGATGACAAGGTGATGCTCCAGCCTGTGGAGGTCGGACCCGTCGTCGATTCCCAGTGGGTCATTCGCGACGGGCTCAAGTCCGGCGACCGCGTCGTCGTGGAGGGCGTCCAGAAGATATCGGTCGGTTCGTCGGTCAAGACCGTCGAGATGAAGGTGGCTGCCCAGGCGGAGGCCAAACCCTACGATACCGATCTCGACGACAAGTCGGCCGCCGCGCAGCCCGCTTCCGCTCAGGTGCGCTGAACCATGGCCCGCTTCTTCATCGATCGCCCGATCTTCGCATGGGTCGTTGCGCTTTTCATCTGCCTCGGCGGGATCTTGTCGATTCCGAGCCTGCCGGTGGCGCAGTATCCCGTCATCGCTCCGCCCTCGATCGCCCTCTCCACCTCCTATCCCGGAGCGTCGGTCGAGAACCTCTATACCGGCACCACCCGCCTCATCGAGGATGAGCTCAACGGCGCGGCCAACATCCTCAGTTTCGAATCCGCGAGCGATGCGTTCGGTGTCATCGAAATCACGGCGCAGTTTCAGCCGGGCACGGATTCAAGTCTCGCGGGCGTCGAGGTTCAGAACCGCCTCAAGCGCGTCGAGGCGCGCCTGCCGGCCGAGGTACGCCAGCAGGGCACGCTGGTTGAGGAAGCCTCAGCCGCGACACTGAACATCATCACCCTGATCTCGCCCGACAAGTCGATGGACGAGATTGCGCTGGGCGACTTCCTCATCCGCAACGTCATCAACGAGATCCGCCGTATCCCCGGTGTGGGTCGCGCAACGCTCTACTCCACCGAGCGCAGTCTCCGCATCTGGATCGATTCCGACAAACTACGCGGCCTGTCCCTGAACGCGTCCGACGTCTCGAAGGCGATCACCAACCAGAACGTCCAGATCGCATCGGGCGCCGTCGGCGCCATGCCGAGCCCGGCCTCGAACACCGTTAACTTTCCCATCATAGTCAAGGGTCAGATGACGGCGCCTGAGGAGTTCGGCGCCATCGTCCTGCGAGCCAACCCGGACGGGTCGAATGTGCGCCTGCGCGACATCGCCCGGATCGAGCTCGGCGGTGAAGACTATAAGTTCACCACCCGCCTGAACGGCGGTGAAGCGGCGGGCATCTCGGTGACCCTGGCGCCGGACGGCAACGCCCTCGAGACCGCCTCCGCCATCCGCGCGAAGATGGAGGAGCTGTCGCAGTTCTTCCCGTCCAACGTGCAATGGGACATCCCCTACGACATCACGCCCGCCGTCGAGGCCTCGATCAAGAAGGTGCTGATGACGCTGGTAGAGGCCGTCATCCTCGTCTTCGTGGTGATGTTCCTGTTCCTCCAGAACATCCGTTACACCCTGATCCCGACCATCGTCGTTCCGATTGCCCTCATGGGGACCTGCACGGTGATGTTACTCGCCGGCTTTTCGGTGAACGTGCTGACGATGTTCGGCATGGTGCTGGCCATTGGCATCCTCGTCGACGACGCCATCGTGGTCGTCGAGAATGTCGAGCGCATCATGAACGAGGAAGGGCTGTCTCCGAAGGAGGCGACCCGAAAGGCGATGAGCCAGATCACCGGCGCCATCATCGGCATCACCCTGGTGCTGATCGCCGTCTTCATCCCGATGGCGTTCTTCCCCGGCTCGGTGGGCATCATCTACCGTCAGTTCTCCATTGCCATGGTGACGTCCATCGGCTTCTCGGCGCTTCTCGCCCTGACGCTGACGCCGGCTCTCTGCGCCACCCTGCTCAAGCCCATCGAGAAGGGCCACGGCCATTCCAAGGGCGGCGTGTTCGGCTGGTTCAACCGGATCGTCGACCGCGAGACCGCGCGGTACGGCCGCGGCGTGGCAGGGATGATCAAGCGCTCGGGCCGGGTGATGATAGTCTACCTCGCCCTCGTCATCGGACTCGCCTTCGCCTTCGTGCGGATGCCGGAAGGCTTCCTTCCGGTGGAGGACCAGGGCTTCTTCACGGTCGATATCCAGACTCCTCCCGGCTCGTCCTTCAACCGCACCCTCAACGCCGTGAAGGCGGTGGAGGAGCACCTGATGGCCCAGTCCGGCGTCGCCACGGTGACGGTGGTCAACGGCTTCTCGTTCTCCGGTCAGGGCCAGGTGACGAGCCAGGCCTTCGTGACGCTGAAGCCCTGGGGTGAGCGCGATGCGGCCAACTCGGCGGCTGCCTTGGTGGAGGGGACCAACAAGGCGCTCGGCACCTATAAGGACGCCGTGATCCAGGCGCTTGAGCCGCCGCCGATCGACAACCTCGGCAACGCTTCGGGCTTCAGTTTCCGCCTTCAGGATCGTGCCCAGAAGGGCTACTCGGCCCTGATGGCTGCACAGGAGCAACTGCTCTCCCTCGCGAAGAAAAGCCCGATCCTGCAGAAGGTTTATGTCGAGGGGTTACCTCCGGCACCGCAAGCGGAACTCGTCATTGATCGCGAGAAGGCGGCGGCCCTGGGCGTCGACTTCGAGGAGATCAACAACACGATCCAGGTCAATCTCGGTTCGGTCTATACCAACGACTTCCCGAACCGGGGCAAGATGCAGCGCGTGATCGTGCAAGCCGAGGACAGCCAGCGCCTCAAGGCGGCCGACCTGCTGAATTACGGGGTGAAGAACAGCCAGGGCGCGATGGTGCCGATGTCGTCCTTCGCCGATCTCAAATGGAGTGTCGGGCCGGCGCAGATCATCGGCTTCAACGGCTACCAGTCGGTGCGCATCACCGGCGAGCCGGCAGCGGGCTACACCTCCGGCGATGCGATCGCCGAGATGGAGCGTCTGATGCAGCAGTTGCCCAAGGGCTTCGGCTACATTTGGACTGGCCAGTCGCTGCAGGAGAAGCAGGCCGGCAGTCAGGCGACGCTGCTGCTGGCCCTGTCGATCCTGATCGTGTTCCTGTGCCTCGCCGCCCTTTACGAGAGCTGGTCGATCCCGTTCTCGGTGCTACTGGTGATCCCGCTCGGCGTCATCGGTTCGGTGGCGGCGGTCTACCTGAGGGGCATGCCCAACGACGTCTACTTCAAGATCGGGCTCATCACGATCATCGGCCTCTCGGCCAAGAACGCGATCCTGATCGTGGAGTTCGCCAAGGACCTGTGGCGGCCGGGCAAGTCCCTGGTCGATGCGACCATCGAAGCCTCCACGCTCCGCTTCCGGCCGATCGTGATGACCTCCCTGGCCTTCATCTTCGGTGTGGTGCCCCTGGCTATCGCCTCGGGCGCGGCTTCGAAGAGCCAGCAGGCCATCGGTACAGGCGTGCTCGGCGGCATGATTTCCGCCACGATCCTGGCAGTTCTCTTCGTGCCGGTCTTCTTCGTCTTCGTCATGCGCCTGTTCAGGACGAAGCCGGTCGAGCACGAGCCGAAAGCGGCCGAGACGGGTTCGATTCCGTCGAGCCATCACGCTCCGGCGGAGTAGGATCGGTTCTTCTTCTCATACCGGGAGAGGAGCCTCGACACGAAAAAGGCCTGGAGCCGGGGAGAACCCGGTTCCAGGCCTTTTTTCTTGAGATACTCACTTGGCGGCCGGGCTGACTGCCCGGTCGCCGCCTCTTAACGGAAGGCTCAGGCAGTCTCGAGCAGGCGGCGGGCGATGACCTGGGCCTGGATCTCCGCGGCACCCTCGAAGATTGAGAGGATGCGCGCATCGCAGAGCACACGGCTCACCGCGTACTCCAGCGCGAAGCCGTTGCCGCCATGGATCTGGAGGGCATTGTCCGCTGCCGCCCAGGCGACGCGGGCGCCGAGCAACTTGGCCATGCCGGCCTCGAGATCACAGCGCTTGCCCTCATCCTTCTCGCGGGCGGAGAAGTAGGTGAGCTGGCGCGCGATGTTGATCTCCACCGCCATCATGGCGATCTTGTCGGCGACGCGGGGGAAGTTGATCAGTGCCTTGCCGAACTGCACCCGATCCTCGGCGTAGCGCAGGCCGAGGTCGAGGGCGTTCTGCGCCACGCCGATGGCGCGGGCCGCCGTCTGGATGCGGGCGGATTCGAAGGTCTGCATGAGCTGGGTGAAGCCCTTGCCTTCGACTTCGCCGAGGAGGTTGGCCGCCGGCACTTCGAAATTGTCGAAGGCGAGCTCGTATTCCTTCATGCCGCGATAGCCGAGCACGTGGATCTCGCCGCCGGACAGGCCGGCCACCGGGAAGGGATCCGCATCGGTGCCGCGCGGCTTTTCAGCAACGAGGAGCGACAGACCCCGGTGACCCTTTTCCTCGGGCTTGGTGCGCACGAGGCAGGTCATGATGTCGGCGCGGACCGGATGCGTGATCCAGGTCTTGTTGCCCGAGATCTTCCAGACGTCGCCGTCCTTCACGGCCTTGGTCCGGAGGGACGCGAGGTCGGAGCCGGTATTCGGCTCGGTGAACACGGCGGTAGGGAGCGTGTCGCCCGAGGCGATGCCCGGAAGGAAGCGATGCTTCTGCTCCTCGGTGCCGCCACACAGGATCAGTTCGGCGGCAATCTCCGAGCGTGTGCCCAGCGACCCGACGCCGATATAGGCGCGGGAGAGTTCCTCCGAGACCACGCACATGGAGATCTTCGGCAAGCCCATGCCGCCGTATTCCTCCGGAATCGTGAGGCCGAAGACGCCGAGCTCGGCCATCTTGGTGACGATCTCCATGGGGATGTAGGCGTTCTGGCTGTGCCACTCATGGGCGTGCGGCACGACTTCGGCGAGACCGAAGCGGCGCATCTCCGAACGGATCGCTTCCATGTCCTCGTCGAGACCGGATTTGCCGATAGTGGCAGAGCCGCCGTTATCGCGGATGCGTGCCACGAGTGCGGCGCGGTTCTCAGGCGTGTTGCCCTCGGCGATCATGCTCTCGACGGCATCCGTCCGGAACTTCATGACCTCGCGGGCGGACAACCCCAGCGAGCCGGTCGGACGCACGATCTCGCCCTGGCTCATGGGAATGCCGGAGAACATCTGGTCGAGATATTCTCCGATACCGATCTTCACGAGGAGCGCCTCCGTCTCCCCGAACTCACCGGTTTCGGTCAGGCGCGCCGCATAGGCGCCGAGCTCCCGCACGCCCTCGGCATAGGTGGCGAGCCAGGCGAGGCCGTGGGCCGCATGCTGCTCGGCCTCGAGCTTCTCAGGCGAGATCTTGCCCTCGGCGGAGAGGACCTTCGCGCGAACTCGGCGGGTCGCCTCGGCGACGAGGGCCTTGGCGGCTTCGCCGGCGCCCTGGGCCAGTGTCAGCAGATCCTGCGGTTCGGTGGAGATGGCCGGGGAAGCGGACATGGTTCGAATCTCTCAAATCAGAATGAGGGTTGGCGCTCATTATAGGCAGGTTTGCCAAGTCTGTAGAGGCGTCTCGCCGCAGCGCGGCACTATCCCACCTGAATTCATTATTTCTTGCCGTGAAAAGCCTGGTTCTGCTCGGCAAAGCCATGAGATCTGAATTTTATTGAGAGACGAATCAAAGAAAAACTCATCTTCGGCTGGCGACCGCGACCCCAATCGTGGCCACCGCCATGCCGGCCATCTGAATCGGGGCCAGTGTCTCGCCGAACAGGAGATAGGCCATTGCCGCCGAGACCGGAGGGACCAGGAAGAGCAGGGAGGCGACGCCGGCCACCTCGCCGCGCCGGATCAGGGCGAGAAGAAGCAGGATACCCGCCACCGAATTCACCAGGATCGACCACGCCAGTCCGCCCCAGAGCGGCAGGGACGCGTCGAAACGGCCGGTGCCGAACAGAAGCGCCGCCGGCACGGCAAGGAACGCGGCCCCGACGAACTGGATCGCCGCATTCGGCAGCAATTCGGCCTGCCCCGCATGGCTTTTCTGCCACAAAGTGCCGATGGTCATCGCCACCATGGCCCCGAGGCAGGCAACGAGAGGCAACGCCGGGATGCCGGACGCGTCCGCCGCACCGATCTTCGGGGCGAGCACGAGAAGCGCACCGGCAAAGCCCGTGGCGATCCCGGCCCAGCGACGCGGGCTGACGACCTCGCCGAGGAACGGTCGCGCCATCGCTGCCGTCAGAAGGGGCTGGAGACTGCCGACCAGGGCAGCGATGCCCGATGGCAGACCACGCTCCACCGACCAGAATACGCCGATGACGTAGATGCCCTGCATCAGCACGCCGGCCACCAGGGCATCGCGCCATCCCGCGCGGCTGCGAGGCCACCTCGCGCCGAGGCCGAAGGTGATGACGCCCAGAACGATGGCGACGCCGACGAGCCGGACGGCGACGAAGGTGAAGGCCTCCGCATGGGGCGCCACGAAACGTGCGGCGACGAAGCCCGACGCCCAGATCAGGACGAAGACCGACGAGACCACGGGAGCGGGCAAGGTGCGGGTTGGGGAAGCCGGCGTATCGACTGACATGACGGTGGCGCAGGCAACACACCGAACCGCTGAACACAAGCCGCACCGGTAACGGGCGGTACTGCATCGACCTGACGACCGACCCGGACGTTGCGCCGTCGCCCGGCCTCGCGTTTAGACAGTCTGTATCGTCGAGCCCCACAGATCACGAGAAGCGCCCCACCTGCCGTGAGCCGTCTCCGCAACAGCGCCAACATCGCCAGCCTCGCCGCCCAGCGCTTCGTCTCACATGACGGCTGGGCGATCGCGAGCCATATCGCTCTCTCGATCCTGACCTCGCTGTTTCCCTTCCTGATCCTGCTCGCGGCTTTGGCCGGCCTCCTTGGCACCAAGTCGCTCGCCGACGAAGCCGGCATCCTCATTTTCGATGCGTGGCCTCGCGAGGTGGCCAAACCCATTGCCGGGGAGGTTCACCGGGTGCTCACCGAGCAGCGCGGCGGCGTGCTCACCATCGGTGCTCTCCTTGCCCTCTACTTCTCGTCCTCGGGTGTCGAAAGCCTGAGGGTGGGGCTCAACCGTGCCTATGGCCTGCGCGAGACCAGGCCATGGTGGCTCACCCGCCTCGAATCGATCGGCTATGTCGTCTGCGGCGCCTTCGCCATGCTCGCCTTCGCCCTGCTGGTTGTCCTGGGGCCGCTGATCTGGCGCAGGGTCATCGACGTGGCGCCGGGGCTCGAGCCGTTGAGCCTCACTGTCGCCCTCGGCCGCATCGGCATCACCGCCTTTCTTCTCGCGGCGGTTCTCGTCATCGCCCACAAATTCGTGGCGGCTGGCCGCCGTCCGATCCTCTCGGTGCTGCCCGGCGTCGTGGTGACGCTGGTGCTTTGGTTCCTGGCCGGCCTCGGGTTCGGCTTCTACCTCGACCGATTCTCCACCGCTTACGCCTCCACCTATGGCGGATTGGCGACCGCGATGGTCTTTCTGGTTTTTCTCTACTGGCTCGCCGCGATGTTCCTGTTCGGTGGCGAAATCAATGGCACCGTCATTGCAGCACGACGCCAGCGGCTCCAGGCCCGGATGCTGGCGAGACAGGCCGAGGCGCGCCGGCACTGAAGCAGGGTGCCGCCGCCGGCATGCCGACATCCACCTGTGACCTTCGCGGCCTATGCCGAACGGTCTCGCGCGGGCATGAGGGCGGCAGGGCTGGCGCGATGGTCGGTCGGAGGTTCAAGGGTAATGCGCATCAGGTTCGGCTGCGAGATGGGCTATGACTTCGCCTATCCTACTCCGATGATCGTCCGGTTGACGGCGCATCCGAGCCGGTTCGCGCGCTCGACCGAGCCGGACCGTCTGGCCATCGGCCCCGAGACGCCGCACGAAGTGTTCATCGACGATTTCGGCAACCGGTGCTGCCGCCTCGTGGCACCGGCGGGGGCGGTGACCCTGTCGGTGGAGGGCTGGCTCGATGATGACGGCGATCTCGATCCGGTCGTGCCGCACGCGATCCAGCATCCCATCGAGGATCTGCCTCTGGAGGCCCTGCCCTTCCTGGTGGCGAGCCGCTACTGCGAATCCGATCTGCTCTCGAACGAAGCGTGGCGCCTGTTCGGCGATGTCCCGCCTGGATGGGCCCGCGCTCAGGCGGTCTGCGATTGGGTCCACGGCCATATCAGCTTCGGCTACGGCTATTCGAACGTAGACCGCACCGCTGCAGATGCCCTCGCCGTCGGGCGCGGGGTCTGTCGCGACTATGCTCACCTGTTCGTAGCGTTCTGCCGTGGCCTCAACATGCCGACGCGTTATTGCACCGGCTATCTCAGTTTCATCGGCGAACCAGAGCCGCATGCGCCCGGGGATTTCGCCGCCTGGACCGAAGTCTATCTCGGCGGCGCGTGGCATGTCTTCGACCCGCGGAACAACGCTCCTCGTCGGGGCCGCATCCTCGTCGCCCGGGGGCGCGATGCGGCGGATGTTCCATTGACCCATACGTTTGGATCGAACGTGCTGACGAAGTTCCGGGTCTGGGCTGAGGAAGAGGCGGAGATCGAGACCTCCGTCGGATAGTTCCCGGAGTGGCCCCCTCCCCGACTCCGGGGGAGGGGCGTTCATCTTAGGCCGCGAGTGCGAGGGCGGGCTCGGAGGCGTCCGCACCGGCCATGAACTGCGCCCGGGCGAGGTCGGCGAAGCGGCCGTTCTCCGCGACGAGTTCCTCGAAGGTTCCCGATTCGACGATCCGGCCCTCGTGGAAGACGAGGATGCGGTCGGCGTTGCGAATCGTCGCCAGACGGTGGGCGATGACGAAGGTGGTCCGGCCTTCCATCACGGCCTCGAGGGCACCCTGCAACTTGCGCTCTGTGGTCGCATCGAGAGCCGACGTCGCCTCGTCGAGGATCAGCACCGGCGGGTTCTTGAGCAACGCGCGGGCAATGGAGAGGCGCTGACGTTCGCCGCCGGAGAGCGAGCGGCCGCGCTCGCCGATGATCGTGTCGAGACCGTCGAACTGGCGATCCATGAACTCCGTCGCCTGGGCGCGGTCGAGGGCGTCGAGCATCTCCGCATCGGTGGCATCGGGACGGCCGACTTGGAGATTCTCGCGGATCGAGCGGGCGAACAGCATCGGCTCCTGGAACACCACGCCGATGTTGTGGCGCAGGGAGGCGAGGCCGATATCGCGGATGTCGGTACCGTCGATACGGATCGCGCCGGTATCCGGGTCGAACGCACGGTGCAGCAGACCCAGTGTGGTCGACTTACCCGAGCCGGTGGTTCCGACGAGGGCGATGGTTTGCCCGGCCTGCGCCGTGAAGGAGACACTCTCCACGGCCTGGCGGCGCGGGGTGTAGGAGAAGCCGACCTGATCGAAGGAGACCTCGCCCTCGAAACGGGCCACCTGCATGGCGCCGGGACGATCGTGGACGGCCGGGGTCGTGTCCAAGATCTCGAAATACTCGGCGATCTTGGGCATCTGCTGGAACAGGCCGTTGATGCAGGTGGCGACCTGATCGAGACGGGCGACGAGCATGGTGGCAAGGCTCATGAAGGCCACCACTTCGCCGATCGAGGCCATGCCGTGCTGATGCAGGGCGATACCCGTGATGAAGATGGCCGTCATGGTCAGGGTGGCGGCGGCGCGGGTCGCGACATTGGCGAGCGCCCACCACGACAGGACCGGGATCTGGGCCGCGAGCAGGTTGCGAATGATGCCGTGCATGGCCTCCTTCTCCGCCTTGGCGCGGGTGAAGGACTGGATGACGGCCACGTTGCCGAGGGCGTCGGAGGCATGGGCGGCAAGGCCCGACTGGTAGGCCTCGACCCGGCCCTGCAGCATCTCGGTGCGGCGCATGACGAAGGTGGTGAGCACGGTGAACATCGTCACCAGTACGACCAGGATCGAGCCGAGCTGCCAGTTCACGAACAGGGTCATCGGCAGGAGGACGGCCAGGGACACGACGGCGACGAAATGATCGCGGAAGAAGCCGAGCCAGAGCCAGAACATGCCGTTCGATCCTTCCAGCATCGCCTTCAGGACGCGGCCGGAATGGTTCGAGGAATGGAAGGCCAGGGGCAGTTCCAGCACATGCTCGAAGTAATTCGCCATCGAGGCGAGACGATTGCGATGGGCCAGCCGGTCCGCATGCAGTGCGATGGTGACGCCAGCCGCGATGGTGAACAGGCCGAAGGCGACCCATGCGCCGATGAGCGGCGCCAGTGTCGAGAAGGCGTTACCGTCGCTCGTCAGATGCGTCAGCTGATCGATGATTCGCCCCATGAGCAGCGGCTCGGCGAAAGCCGCGACCGCGAGGGCCACATTGGCGACAGCGAGTAGGGCTGCCAAGCGCCGATCGGCGCCCAGTAGGCCCATGACGCGCGCATAGAGACGAACCAACGGCATGACGACGTGTGCTCCGATGCCAATCACGGCGCGGTCCCTTTTGCCGGAACCTTCGCCCTCAACCCTTCGCCTTCGACCCGGCCCCCATTCATCGGAGATCGCAAGCCATTCGGCGTGCTCGGCTTATCGCAAGGCCACCCTGAACGGCGAATGACAGGAATGCGCCGGGCGGACCGTTATCCTTTACGGTTCGTTCAGCGCGTCCGCCTAACTCTGGCCAAGTCGCTTTCCGCTCGGATGCTGTTCCGCGGTGCTGGGTAAGCCGACCAGGGTTCACCATGGATCTCGCAACCGGTATCGGGCTTCTCGGCGGCTTCGGTGTCGTCTTCACCCTGATCATGATCGATGGCGGCAACTTCGCCGCCTTTTTCGACAAGCACGCGGTCATCGTCATCTTCGGCGGTTCCACCGCGGCCACGATGATCCGTTTTCCGTTCGCCACGATGATGCATGGCCTGCCGATGGGCATGCGCTACGCCTTCACCATGCGGGCGATCAGACCGCGCGAACTCATCGAGGAGATCACCAAGATCGCCGATGTCGTGCGGAAATCCGGCCCGATGGCGCTGGAGAATATGGAGATCTCCGATCCCTTCCTGGCTCAGGGCGCCCGCTACATCGCCGACGGCTACGACCGCGAGTTCATCCGCGACACGATGGAGCGCGACCGCGACAACTTCCTCATGCATCTCGACGAGGGCTCGAAGATCTACCGCGCTTTCGGGGACTGCGCCCCCGCCTGGGGCATGATCGGCACCATTCTCGGCATGGTGACGATGTTCGCCAACATGTCGGACCCCTCCAAGCTCGGCCCCGCCATGGCGACCGCGCTGCTCGCGACTCTCTACGGCGCGCTGATTTCCAACATGATCGCGCTCCCGCTCGCCGACAAGCTGCACGTGAAGCTGGAGGAGGAGGACGTCTCACGCTCCCTCATCATCGACGGCATCCTGCTCATCCGCGACTCGAAGAGCTCGTCCCTCGTGCGCGAGATGCTGGTCGCTTATCTGCCGCACAACCACCGCGACGACCTCGCGGCGGAAGCAGCCTAGCGGGAAGAGGGGTAATCGGCCGTGGCCAGGAAGAAGCGCGGAGGCCATGGCGGTCACGGATGGTTCGTGACCTTCGCCGATCTCATGGCGCTGCTCATGAGCTTCTTCGTGATGATCGCAGCCTATTCCACCCAGGACCAGAAGAAGATGCAGGCCGTGGCCGGCTCCATGCGCGATGCGTTTGGCGTCAACAAGGAATCGCGCTTTTCCGGCATCATCGAGGTGAACGGCCTGCCAACGCCGGGGAATATCAAGAACCGCAGCGATATCGCGCCGGAACAAGCCACCGATCGGCCAAAGCCGCCGGATAACGACTCGAATGCCCCGGAAGGGATTCAGGACAGCGGCTATCCGGAAGCGTTCGGCCTTGCCGCCGCCAGTCTGCGTCAGGCGATGCAGGACATGCCCGAGATCTCGGAACTCTCGAAGAACATCATCGTCAATCCGACGCAGAAGGGCGTCGATCTCTCGCTTGTGGATCAGGACGGCAGCACGATGTTCCCACACGGGTCGAGCCGCCCGAACGATCGGACCCGGCGCCTTCTTGAGAAACTCGCCCCCGTCATTCGAAAGCTGCCCAACCGTATCACCGTCACGGGCTATACCGCCACGGACCGGCCCGGAACGCGCCCCCCTGCCCCGCCCTGGGAGCTCTCGGCCGGTCGCGCCATCAGCGTGCGGGAAATCCTCGCCAGCGCCGGCGTGCCCGACGATCGCTTCGCTTCGGTCTCCGGCAAGGCGGATACCGAGCCGCTCTTTCCGGACAACCCGTACCTGTCCTCGAACCGGCGCGTGACGGTGACGCTCATGGGCGAGCAGGCACCGACGCCGCGCTCGATGAAGCTGCCCTGAGAAGAGCGCGGGATCACTCGGCGACCAGCAGCGCCCAATAGACCTTGTATTTCGAATTGGGTGCATAGGCCGTGGCGATGCCCATGCGTGTCGCCCGAGGGGCCAGCATGACGGCGTTATGGGCGGGGCTGTCGCGCCATCCCGAGAAGGCCTCCGCCAAGGTGTGGTAGCCGGCGGAAAGATTGGCCTGCGCGCCCGCATAGCCGAGCCGCTGCACCGCGACCTTAACAGTCTGGGCTTGGCTCGGCTTGTCGGCGGCCGCCATCGCCGCCGCCTCGGCTTCAGCCAGACGCTGCAGGTCCGGGTCGATCCGTAGTGGGGCACCGCCGCTTCGCGCACGATAGGCCGAGATCATGTCACGCGCGGTCGCCGTATCGACCGATGCGCCGGAGGTGGTCATCGGCCAGTACAGGCTCGGGAGCGCACCGGTGGTCGGTGCTTCCTTGGCGCAGCCGGATAGCGCCAGACCGCCCAGAAGCGCGAGGCCGAAAACCCGGAATCCCATCGTCATCGTTCTGGCCCCGCCTTCATCGTCGATCGTGTCGGTCTACGACACCTCCGCAGGGCTCCTACGCCGGTTCGGTTCACGGGGCGTTGCCGAGCGCATCGGCTCGGCTTCCTCGTTCGCGGAAGGGCTGACCTGCCGGTCATCGACCTCTTCCGCCTGAGCCGGCCGATCCTGGCTCCGGTTTTGCGCGAACACGCCGGCGATCTGCCCGAGCGCGGTCTGGACCGGCTCCAGACCCTGGACGGTGACGACGCTCGATCCGGGGCCGAGAGCCGGGATGAACCCTGCGCCGGACAAGGCTTGAAACACGGAAAAGTTCAGGTCGCTCGTGACCTTCAGGCCCATGCTGACATCGACGATCATCGCGATCAGTTCGAATTCGAGGAAGGGATCGCCGATCTTGCGGAACACCACTCGCGGCGCCGGCTCCTTCAGCACGTCCGGATGGGCAGAGGCGCAGGCCACCAGCATCTCGGCGGCACGGACCGGATCCTGGTTGCGCAGGACGTTGACGGTGATGGTGACGCGGCCGGTGCGGTCGCCACGAACCCGGTTCTTCACGATACCCGAGATGAGGTTCGAGTTCGGCACGATCACCGCCGAACGATCAAAGGTCTGGATCTCGGTGGAGCGCACCGAGATGCGCTTCACGATGCCCTCGCTGTCGCCGATGAGCACCTGATCGCCGACGCGAATCGGTCGCTCCCACAGCAGCAGCAGGCCCGAGACGAAGTTGTTGACGATGGATTGAAGGCCGAAACCGATACCGACCGAGAGCGCACCGGCGACGATGGTCAGCTTTTCGAGGCTCAAGCCCAGATAGGAGAAGGCCAGCGCCAGGGCGATCAGGAATCCGCAATAGCCGGTGATGGTGGAGATGGAGTTGCGCAAACCGGCGTCGAGGTCGGTGGCCGGCAGGTAGGTCTGTTCCAGCCAGCGCTGGACCGCGCGCGTGATGACGACGCCGATGACAAGCAGCCCCACCGCATACGCGATGGTAGAGAGCGAGATCGTCACGTCTCCAACTTTGAAGCCGAAGAAGGCGCTGCGCACGGAGGTAAAGACATCGGTGGAATCGAGTCCCCAGGGCGCGAGCGCCAGCAGGGCGGCCACCAGGATCAGAACGACCCGGGCGAGCCCGGTCGACAGAACGGCGATCTGGTTGATCGAGCGCTTACGCAGACCGGTATTGGCCTGAAGCGCTGTGGCGAAGCGGGTCTCGTCCTTGAGCGTACCGCCGATGAATGTGTCGGCGCTGGAGATCAGGAGGTAGAGTAACGCGATCAGGCACGCCGTCCAGACCAACTGGTCGATGAGGAAGGCGGCGAAGGCGACATAGCCGACGAGGGGCGCGATGCCGATGACGATGACGGCTGCCCATCCGAGGAGACGCGCCGGTCCGCCGATCGTGGTGGTGGATTCCGGCGCGACGTAGGGACCGAAACACGCCTCCTCCTTGTCCGCCGTGTCGGCGAAGCGATGCAGGCCGATGGCGAGGATCAGGATGGTGGCGAGGGCGCCGATGCCACGGGTGGCGATGGAGATCGACAGGGCGGCGTAGATGCCGGAATTGAGCGCCTCGATGGACTTCACCACGGTGATCACCGTGGCGATGCCGACGGCGAGCCGCGTCAGCCGCGACGCGGTCGAATCGCTGAGCGGTGCCGGGCGCCAGGACGGCTTTTCCGGCGACAGTAGCGCATCGCACAGGGCTTCGACGAAGGCGATGAAGGCGAGGCCGCCGAGGATGGCGCCGGCCACCGGCATGAGTCGCTGCGGCAGCAGGTCCGTGGAATCGAGAGCGTAATAGACGGCGTAGCTTCCCACCACCGCCGGCACGGTGCCGAGGAGGAAGACGCGCCAGGCCGCCATCAGCTTCATGCGCTGAGTCGGATCGACCACGCTCTGGCTGCGCCGCCCGAGGCGCGGGGCGATGTTCCGGCGTCCGAAATACAGCGCCACGGAGATGCCCAGAGCTACCCCGAGCAGGAGGAGATTCCAGATCGATCCGTTGCGGCCGAACAGGCCGGCGATGTCGGTGACGGCGGCTTGCAGAGCCCGTATGTCGCGCGGGACATCGTCGGCGATACGCATCCAAAGGTCGGGATTCACCAGTGCCGACGAGCGCTCGAACAGGCCGCGGGTGAAAGCCGCCCTCCGCTTGTTGGTGATCTGGTCAATGATCTGGTCGCTCTGCACGAGGAGCGATTTCGCCAGCCGTTGTGTCTCGTCGATCTCCGCGACCGCATGTTCGCGCTCGACCCGCTCCTTGGCGACGTCCTCGCCCTCCTCGCCTTCCTTCGGCTTCGGCCCGAGCTGCGTCAGGCGCTCGCGGGCGGCTTCGAGGCGCGGGGTGGTGGCATCGATGATTTGACGGATTCGGTCTGCGATGGCGTCGAGGCCGTCGCGTGCTTTCAGCAGGTTGGCGGGATCGACGTTGCGGCCTGCGAGAAGCTTCTCGCGCTCGTCGAGATTGGCCTTGGCTTCGTCGAGCCGGTCGCGGACATTCTTGATCGCCTCCGACACCGCCTGTTTCGGTGCTGGCGGCTTCGCGGCCGGAGCGGGGGCTGTAACAGCGGGTGGGACGGCGGCGGGCGGCGGCTTTACCGGCTCCGTCTGCGCGGGGGCGGCGCCCGCCGCCCCCGCGCAGACGGAGCCGGTAAAGCCGCCGCCCGACGCCGACCCACCCGCAGTTTCAGCCCCCGCTCCGGCCTCGAAGCCGCCAGCACCGAAACAGGCCGTGTGCGGGGGGTTA
>NZ_NKUG01000051.1 GCF_014845095.1 Methylobacterium bullatum
TCCCCACAATATCCGGGCCAGCTCTCGGGCGGTCAGCAGCAGCGCGTCGCCATCGCCCGCGCATTGTCGATGAACCCCATCGTCATGCTGTTCGACGAGCCGACCTCGGCCCTCGACCCGGAGATGGTCGGCTCGTCGAACAGCATGACGATGGGGTTCATCGACAATGCGCGGGCGATGGCGACGCGCTGCTGCTGACCGCCCGAGAGCTGGCCCGGATATTTGTGCGAATGCGCCGAGAGGCCGACCCGCCCGAGGAGCTTCAGGCCGCGGTCATGGGCATCGTCCTTGGCCCGTCCCAGCACCTTGCACTGGCCGAGCATCAGGTTGTCGATGATCGACAGGTGGGGGAACAGCTCGAAATGCTGGAACACCATGCCGACACGGGCGCGCAGCTTGGGCAGGTTGGTGCCCTTGGCCTGGACGCCGATGCCGTCGACGGTGATCGCCCCCTTCTGGATCGGCTCCAGGGCGTTGACCGTCTTGATGAGGGTGGACTTGCCCGACCCGGAAGGGCCGCACACGACGACCACCTCGCCCTTGGTGACCTGCGTCGTACAGCCGTTGAGGACCTGGACCGGGCCATACCACTTGCTGATGTTGTCGATGGCGATCATCGGCTTCGTCGAAGCCTGGGGATCGATGGCGGACATGACGGATCCTCGAGAGCTTAGCGGATGATGGCGACGCGGCGCTGAAGACGCCGGACGAGGGTCGAGGCGGTGATGCAGATCACCAGGTAGACGGCCGCGGCGAACAGATACATCTCCACGAGACGACCATCGCGCTGGGCCACCTTCGAGGCGGCGCCGAGGAAGTCGGTGAGGGAGATGACGTAGACCAGGGACGTGTCCTGGAAGAGCACGATGGTCTGGGTCAGCAACAGCGGCAGCATGTTGCGGAAGGCCTGCGGCAGGATTACCGTCCGCATGGTCTGGCCGTAGGTCAGGCCGATGGCCTGCGCCGCCGCCGTCTGCCCCTTCGGGATTGCCTGGATGCCCGCGCGCATGATCTCGGAGAAGAACGCCGCCTCGAACAGGGTGAAGGTGACGAGGGCCGAGGTGAAGGCACCCACCGAGATCGGCCGCGACGCGCCCGTCATCCATTGGCCGATATAGGGAACGAGGAAGTAGAACCAGAAGATCACCAGCACGAGCGGCAGCGACCTCATGAAGTTCACGTAGATCTTGGCCGGGAGCGCCAGGGCGGTGATCCCGGAGAGGCGCATCATCGCGATGATGGTGCCGAGGATGATGCCGCCCGAGGCGGCGAGCGCGGTGAGCGTCAGCGTGAACACCATTCCCGTCCCGAACAGGTACGGCAAGGATGAGAGGACGACCCCGAAGTCGAAATCCGTGAACATCGGTCCTCTAGTCCCGTCTGACGGTCGCGAAGGATGGGGAGAGGGAACGCGCCGTCATCAGCGCGAGCCCGGGACGGCGATGCGGGTCTCGAGCTTGCTCGACACCGTCACGACAATCAGGCTGATGCCGAGATAGATGACCGTCGCCGCCGTGAAGGATTCGAAGACCTGCGAGGAGAATTCCTGCATCGAGCGTGCCCGCGCGGTGAGTTCGAGCAGGCCGATGGTGAGCGCCACCGAAGTGTTCTTGAGGTTGTTCAGGAACTCGGAGGTCAGCGGCGGCAGGATCACCCGGTAGGCGTTGGGCAGCAGCACGTAACGATAGGTCTGCCACGTGGTGAGGCCCAGAGCCGTCCCGGCCATGCGCTGGCCGCGCGGCAAGGTCTCGATGCCGGTGCGGACCTGCTCGGCGACGCGGGAGGCCGTGAAGAAGCCGAGGCAGAGGACCGCCGTGTAGAACGACGAATTCGGCAGCTGCTTCAGCCAGGTCCCCCAGGAGCCGGGCAGGATTTCCGGCACCACGTAGAACCAGAGGAACATCTGCACGAGGAGCGGGATGTTGCGGAACAGCTCCACATAGGTGGTGCCGACCCGTTGGGCCCCCCGGCTCGGAAGGGTGCGCAGCACCCCGATGAGCGAGCCGAGGGAGAAGGCGATGATCCAGGAACAGAGCGCCGTGGCGATCGTCCAAGAGAGGCCGGAGAGAAGCATGTCGGCATAGGTGCCGGTGCCTTCCGGCGACGGTTCGAAGAAGATCCGCCAGTTCCAATTGTAATTCATCGCCTGTCGTCTGCTCCGATGCGGCGGCTTAGTAGGCGGCCGGGTCGGCGCTGTCGCTCGGCGACTCGAAGGCCTTCTTCATGGGATCGCTCATGGGAAGGCTGAGGTTGATGCCGCGCGGCGGGATCGGCTTGGTGAACCAGGTCTCGTACAGGGCCTTGCCCTCGGGGCTCTTGTAGAGCTTGGCCGTCGCCTCATCGACCACGGCCTTGAACGGCGCGTCGTCCTTGCGGAGCATGATGCCGTAGGGCTCGGGCTTCGACAGGGCCTCGCTGGAGATCGCGTAGGCACCGGGCTCCTTGGAGCTGGCGGCCAGGGAGGCGAGGAGCACGTCGTCCATCACGAAGGCGGCGGCGCGGCCGGTCTCAACCATGAGGAAGGCTTCGGCGTGATCCTTGGCGGGCAGGATCGTCAGGCCGAGGCCGCGGGCGGTGTTGGCCTCGTTGATCTGGCGGATGTTGGTGGTGCCCGAGGTGGACACGACGGTCTTGCCCTTGAGATCCTCGATCGTGTCGAGCTTGGCCGACTTCTTCGCCACGTAGCGGGTGGCGGTGAGGAAGTGGGTGTTGGTGAAGGCGACCTGCTTCTGGCGGTCGACGTTGTTGGTGGTCGAGCCGCATTCGAGATCGACGGTGCCGTTGGCGATCAGCGGGATGCGGGTGGCGGAGGTGACCGGATTGAGCTTCACCTCGAGCTTCGTCAGCTTCAGGTTGGTCTTCACCGCCTCGGCGATCTTCTTACAGATCTCGAAGGCGTAGCCGACCGGCTTCTGGTCGCCGTCGAGGTAGGAGAACGGGACCGAGGCGTCGCGATAGCCGATGGTGATTTCGCCGGTCTCTTTGATCTTCTTGAGGGTGCCGGTCAGTTCCTGGGCGCCGGCACCGGATGCGCCGAGCGTAATGCCCATTGCCGATGCGAGGACGACCGCCGCCGACAGAGCGGCGGACCTGTGATGACCAAAATGCATGTGAAGGCTGGCTCCCGGAGGGGTTCTCGCCGATCGGACGACCGGCACGTGAGGCTCAACGTAGCAGCGGTCTCGCCCATCGCAATCGGTGAATGAGGCCTCACCGGAGATGTCAACCGCTCGACGAGGTTATAGCAATCGGCGTGCCGCGCGCGCGGCCAACATCCATTTCGGCGAAACAATGCCCCGCATTTGAAATCGTAACGGGTAGGAGAAGATGAGGGGGCACGGACCGAAACAGCACATGAAAAAGGCCCGGCTTTGCAGCCGGGCCTTTTTCAGAACATCTTGAATGATCTTGCGGGATCGGAGCATGGCTCCGATCCCGCCGGCCATCGATGCTTAGAAGTCGCGCTGGACGCGCATACGCACCTGGTAGGTGTCGTCGGCGGTCACGGTACGAACGGCGCCGGAGGCGATGTTCGCGGCGTTGACGGTGCCGCTCGACTGGGTGCGGTCCACGACGCGGCCGTTCTGGACGCCGACCTTGGTGTAGAAGCCCTCGACACCGATATCGAGGTCCTTCACCGGCGACCAGATCAGGCTCGCGCCGGCGACGATCTGGTAGGTGTCACGGAGAACCGGGCTGACGTCGAAAGAGGTCTGGCCGGGAACGCCGGTGAACTGACCAGTCGCACCGGTGGTCTGGAACGCCGCCGCATTGGCGGCGCGAGCGCCACGGGCGAAGGAGAGTTCGCCGTAGCTGCCGAACACGGCCGAACGCCACTCAGGCGACCAGTAGTGCAGGAACGAACCGACCACGGTGAAGCTGGTGGAGGTTTCGATCTTGCCGGTCAGAGGGTTCAGAGTGGCGTCGGACATGAAGGGATCGAAGGCAGCGCCGTTGATGGTGCTGGCAATCGAGGTGTAGCTGCCGTTGTAGGACGAGTAGCCCGTGTAGAGGGTCGCGCCCTCACCGTAGGCTCCCTGCAGGTACAGCGTATCGCCAGGAGCGATGAACGGGGTGTTGATCTTCACGCCACCCTGGACAGCCCAGCCGTACTCGCTGGCGGGAGCCCCAGTCACAGCAGCCCCACCAAGACCGGGAACCGAAGCTATACCGAAGGTCGATCCAACGGGATTCTGGACGTTGATTTCCTTGACTGCAGCCGAGATCTGAGCCGAACCCCAGGCAGCATCGTAGCGCAGCACGCCAACGAAGTCGGGCATGCGGTTACGCTGCGAAACGTCGTAGTTCGAGAACGTATTCGTCGCGCCGACTCCGATGAGGACCGGGGACGGAGCGCCAGTGACGCCAGCCGCACCGAAGGTCTGCGAGTAAACCGTGTTGCGACGGAAGGTCGGGTCTTCGAGCGAGACCGTAGCCGAGAAGCCTTCGCCGAACTTGGCCGAGTAGGCCAGCAGGTTGGTCGACTGGACGTCCGAGTTCAGGGTCGCGCCGGCGAATTCGAAGTCGTGGGCGTAGAAGTCGAAGAACGAGGAGGCGCGACCGGCGGTGAGGCCGGCGAACTGGATGAACGCCTTGTCGGTGTTCACGAACTGCTGGTCGCGACCGACCTGGTCCTGGCCGGTTGCACCGAAGGCGGAGCCGATGCGCTCCTGGGTGCCGGAGCGGAGACCGCCGGTGGCGCCGGTGCGCGAGGCGAACTGGATACGGGTGAAGGCGCGCAGGGTGCCGTAGGCCGTCTGGGTGCGGGCATCGACGTTGATGCGGGCGAGACCGATATAGCCGGTCGTGTCGCCGTTGCCTGAGCCGGAGCGGCTGTCCGTCGGCTGGTAGCCGATGTCGAGGCGGGCGCGGCCCGAGAGACGGATGCAGGTATCCGTTCCGGGGATGTAGAAGAAGCCGGCGCCGTAGGCGGAGCAGACGCGGACGTATTCGATCGGCACGGCCTTCTTCACGGGAAGGTCGGCGGCATGCGCTCCAGCGACCGACGCAAAGGCTGCGGCAGTACCGAGGAGTGAGCTCTTCAAGAGCTTCATTGATATCTCCAAAAGCTTCGAGACCCGAGGGACAGGCAACTTCAACCCGGCATGGACCGGCGTTCGTTTGCCTTTATTTGTTAGCCGGCAGGACTTGAGTGCCCCGTTCCGGCCGTGCCCCGGGGTTTCCCCAGTGCGTATTCACTCTGTGCGAGCGGGTTCCTGCGAGCAACTCGGAATCGCGAATGCCACATCGGTTCTGAACTGCTGTGGCGGCGCTGCAACGTTCGTCAGGCGGCAAACCATGTCATCGCCGGGACCGATTGATGTGCAGAGCGGGGGCTGGGAGAAGAAAACCAATGCATCCTGCGGCGCTATTGAGATCAGTTGTTCCCGCCAGCGCACCCTTTGCTTAGTTTTTGTGCTTCGCACCGTCACCGGACCGTCATGAATCGGACATTGGCCCGGTCCGGCGCCGGCCCACGCACCGGCGCCGGAGGGATGGGTCATTTTCTCGGCGATGGCCGTCAGGCCCCCGGATTGTTGCGCCTCACACGAGACGGAAGGGTCATCGCCTCGAGTTCGAGCAGGTGATCGAGCTGGGTCTCCGTCAGAAGCCCTTCCTCCAGCACGATGTCGGCCACCGGGCGATTCTCCGCCAGGGCGCGCTGGGCCACCCTCGAACACGCCTCGTATCCCAGAGCCGGCACCAGGGCGGTCACGAGGCCGATGGAACCATGGACGAGGGAGCGGCAGCGTTCGCGATCGGCCTCGATCCCTTCGATGCAGCGTTTCGTGAGGGTATCCACCGCCGCGGTGAGCATGCGCAGGGAACTGAGAACGCAGTATCCGATGGTCGGCTCGAAGGCATTGAGCTGGAGTTGCCCTCCCTCGGCGCAGAGGGTCACGGTGAGGTCGTGGCCGATCACCAGGAAAGCGACCTGGTTGACCACTTCCGGGATCACCGGGTTGACCTTGCCCGGCATGATCGAGGAACCGGCCTGGACGGCCGGGAGCCGGATCTCGCCGAAGCCGGTGCGCGGCCCGCTCGAGAGCAGGCGCAAATCGTTGCAGATCTTGGAGAGCTTCACCGCCACGCGCTTCAGCACGCCCGAGAACAGCACGAACGCGCCGAGATCGGACGTCGCCTCGATGAGGTTCGAGGCGAGCACCATCGGGTGCCCGGAGATGCGCGACAGCTCCTCCACCGCCAGGGATGCATAGCGCGGGTCCGCGTTGATGCCGGTGCCGATGGCGGTGGCACCGAGATTGACCTCGCGGAACAGCCCGACGATCTCGTTCAGCCGGGCCACATCCTCCTTCATGGTGGCGTGGAACCCGTCGAATTCCTGGCCGAGGGTCATCGGCACCGCATCCATCAGCTGAGTGCGGCCCATCTTGAGGACATCGGCGAATTCCACGGCCTTGCCCTTGAAGGCGTAGGCGAGGTCGTCGAGAGCCTTGATGAGGGGCTGGGTCGCGAACATCACGGCCAGGCGCAGGGCGGTCGGATAGGCGTCGTTGGTGGATTGGGCCATGTTGACGTCGTCGTTGGGGTGGAGCGCCGCGTAATGCCCCAGCGGGTGCCCCATCAGTTCCAGGGCGACGTTGGCGATGACCTCGTTGGCGTTCATGTTGGTCGACGTGCCGGCCCCGCCCTGGATCGCGTCCACCACGAACGATTCGGCAAAGCGGGGCTCGGTGGCGACGAGGGTGCAGGCGCGGTCGATGGCATCGGCCTTGTCGGCGGAAAGGTAGCCCAGCCGCCGGTTGGCGCGGGCGGCCGCCTGCTTCACCAGGGCGAGGCTTTTGACGAATTCGGGAAAGTGCCCCACCGGCACGCCGGTGATGGGGAAGTTCGCCACGGCGCGCTTGGTGTGGATCCCCCAATAGGCGCCCACCGGCACTTCGCCATAGCCGAGGAGATCGTGCTCGGTCCGCGTCCGCGCGCCCTCCATCTCGACGGTTCGCACGGTGGCGACGGCGATGTTCTCGGCCGGCGCATCGGTGGGCTTCTGCGTGTCCGTCGCCATCGGTCGTCTCCCTCGCGCCACGCTCGCGGCGGCACCGCCGAAGCCACATGCGGCGGCGGAGCCGTCAAGCGCCGTGGGCCGGCAATCCTGACATCGGCTCAGTCCTGAAGCCCGATGACCTGGAAATTCGTTCTCAGCTCATCGGACATGGGGACGTTCAGGCGCTCGCCGTTCGGCAGCCGTTTGAGGAACCAGCGCTCGTAGATCCAGCGCAGCTCGCGCGACTCGGCCAGACGTTCGAAGGCGGCGTTCACGACGCCGGCGAATTGCAGGTCGTCCTTGCGGAACATCAGGCCGTAGGGCTCGAAGGACAGCTTGTCCGCCAGCACGGTGTAGGACGCCCCGTCCGGGCCGGCCGCGGTGATGAGGCCATAGAGCAGGACATCGTCGAGCCCCAGCGCGTCGGCCCGGCCGTCCCTGACCATGGCGAAGGATTCGGCGTGGTCGCGGCCCGTGACGACGGTGGCCGACAGGTTGAGTCGCGCTATCAAAGCTCGCAGGGCCGCCTCGTTGGTGGTGCCGGCGGTGACCGCGACGGTCTTGCCGGAGAGGTCGCGATAGGAGCCGATGGGCGCGCCGCGCTTCACCAGGAGCTTGGTGGCGCTGAAATAGGTGATGGGCGAGAACGCCACGAGCTTGCGGCGCTCCGCATTCGCCGTGGTCGACCCGCATTCGAGGTCGATCTTGCCCGAGGTGACCGCCGCGATCCGGGTCTCCGGGGTGACGGGCTCGTAGCGCACGGTGAGATCGGTGCGGCCGATCTCCTTGCCGATGGCATCGACCACCTCCAGGCAGAGATCGATCGCGTATCCCACCGGATGCCCGGCCGCGTCCTTGAACGAGAAGGGCAGCGAGTTTTCGCGATAGCCGAGGGTGACGGCCCGCGATTCGCCGATCTTCTTCAGCGTGCCGGTGAGAACATCGATGGCGGAAGCGGGCGCGGCGCTCAAGGCGAGCACCAGGGCCCCGGCGGCCACTGCCCTCATGCCTTTCGCGTGCATTGTCCGTGTCCCGTCATGCCATAGGGGTTGCGGTCGGCGGCAAGCGATGCCGCCGGCGGTTCAGGCCGGCTCGGCCAAGGGCGACACGTCCCGGTCGAGGCTCTGGTCGGTCAGTTCCAGCTGCCCCTCCCATTTCGCCACGGCGACGGTTGCGACGCTGTTGCCCAGGACGTTGGTGGCCGAGCGGCCCATGTCGAGGAACTGGTCGATGCCGATGATGAGGAGGAGGCCAGCCTCCGGGATGTGGAAGGTCGAGAGCGTGGCGGAGATCACCACCAGCGAGGCGCGGGGCACGCCGGCCATGCCCTTCGACGTCACCATCAGCAGCAACAGCATGGTCATCTGCTGCCCGAGGGTCAGCGGGATGTTGTAGGCCTGCGCGATGAACATCACCGCGAAGGTGCAGTACATCATCGAGCCGTCGAGATTGAACGAATACCCCATCGGCAGGACGAACGAGGTGATCTTGTTGGGCACGCCGAAGCGCTCGAGGTTCTGCAGGGTCTTCGGATAGGCCGCCTCGCTCGATGCGGTGGAAAAGGCGAGGAGGAACGGCTCCTTGATCAGGTTGAGGAGCCGCCGCATCTGCTTTCCGACCAGCAGGAAGCCGGCGAAGGCCAGCAGGCACCACAGCATGGCGAGGCTGAAGTAGAACTCCACCATGAACTTGCCGTAGGTCACGAGGACGCCGATGCCCTGCGTGGTG
The DNA here is from genome assembly GCF_014845095.1 of Methylobacterium bullatum. GTDB lineage: Bacteria > Pseudomonadota > Alphaproteobacteria > Rhizobiales > Beijerinckiaceae > Methylobacterium > Methylobacterium bullatum. The sequence goes on from NZ_NKUG01000051.1 coordinate 8,735, forward strand.
ATCGTCGCCGCGATGGCCGCGAACACCGCGACGGGGGCGAAACCCATGACGTAGCCGGTGATCTTCAGCATCACGTCGGCGAGGCCCTCGATGCCCTCGGCCAGGAGCTTGCCCTTCTCCCCCAAAGCCGCGAGGGCCACGCCGAAGAAGATGGAGAACACGACGATCTGCAGGATTTCGTTGTTGGCCATCGCCTCCACGGGGCTTTTCGGCACCAGATGGGTGACGAATTCCTTGAGCGAGAGCGACGCGGCCTTGAGGTTGGTGGTGGCGCCGGCATCCGGCAGCGGCAGGTTCAGGGCGTCGCCGGGCCGCAGGATGTTGACCATCACCAGGCCGAGCAGCAGCGAGCACAGGGACGCGCCGACGAACCACAGCATCGCCTTGCCGCCGACGCGGCCGACGGAGGCGGTGTCGCCCATATGCGCGATGCCGACGACGAGGGTCGAGAAGACCAGCGGCGCGATGATCATCTTGATCAGGCGCAGGAACACGTCACTGACGAGGGCGATGTAGCCGGAGATTTCCTTGGACGTCTGAGGGTCCGGCCATGTGATGTTACAGAGATACCCGACCGCGATGCCCAGAAGCATACCGATGAAGATGTAAGTCGTCAGCCTGGACTGCATCGCACTTCCTCACCGGCAGAAACGTTGTCTAGGTCTTGCATGACACATGCCACACTCGACATGCCTCATGCCTTGCACCGTCGCATCGCGAAGTCGTGACGCCCGGTGATCCGATCGACCGGCCCATCACCTCAAATACGGGGTGAGCGCGAACTTTCGGCGGTGCTTCGACCTCGAAGATCAAGTCCTTCGTGATGTCGATCCGAGAGGAGGTTATTCCCTTTTCTTAGCCGCGCAAGCACCCTTCGACGGGACGGGTCCGCAAATCGGCGGGCGCCGCCATGCGGAGCCGAGGCTCCGTCGGATCGATACGGCGGTTCAATGCGGGCGCAGGCCCGACGCGACCCTCGCCGCCCGGCGGATGGCTTCCGGCTGCGGCTCGCCGGCCGGGACGACCCAGCTGCCGCCGACGCAGAGAACCTGCGCGATCTTCAGCCAATCCGGTGCGGTCGCCTCGGTGATCCCGCCGGTGGGGCAGAAGCGGACCTGCCCGAACGGGCCGGTGAGGGCCTTCAGGGCCTTGACGCCCCCGGCCGCTTCGGCGGGAAAGAACTTGAACCGGTCGAGCCCGTGGTCGAGGCCGCGCATGATGTCGGCGGCATTGGCGACCCCCGGCAGGAACGGGATGCCGCGAGCGATGGCGGCCTTCGTTAGCGGGTCGGTGAGACCGGGGCTGACGATGAACTGCGCGCCCGCCTCCATCGCCGCGTCGAGATCCCGCTCGTTGAGCACGGTGCCCGCGCCGACGACGGCCCCCTCCACTTGCGCCATGATGCGGATCACCTCCAGGGCGGCGGGGGTCCGCAGGGTGACCTCCAGGGCCGTCAGGCCGCCATCCACCAGCGCCCTGGCGATCGGCTCGGCATGGGCGGCGTCCTCGATCACGAGGACGGGGATCACGGGAACGGAGCGCATCAGCGCGTCGATGGTGGTCATGAAATCGTCCTCTGGGTCGTGAAAGGGAGACGGTGTCCGTTCGATTGTCCCGGATCGAGGTGTCTCGACAGGCCCCCTCTCCTTCCAGGAGAGGGAACCCGCGCCCTGCTTCCCGTCTCGGAGACACGCGCGAGCCGAGGGGCCGGAAGACCGCCCTGCAATAAGACCGTCCTACAATCCGGCGGCGCTGAGCATCGCGGACGCGCCCTGCTCGGCCCCGTCGGCCCCGTGGCGCATGAAGGCGAAGAGCTCGCGGCCGGTCCCGAAAGCCGGCGGCGGCGGGGTGGCGCCCTCCCGCGCCTCCCATTCCGCCGGGTCGACGAGGGCCTGGAGCGTTCCGTCCTCGGCGCTGAGGCGGACGATGTCCCCGTCGCGCAGCTTGCCCAGCGGACCGCCGCCGAGGGCCTCGGGGCTCAGATGGATCGCCGCCGGTACCTTTCCGGAAGCGCCGGACATGCGCCCGTCGGTGACGAGGGCGACGCGGAAGCCGCGATCCTGCAGGACGCCGAGCTGAGGCGTCAGTTTGTGCAGTTCGGGCATTCCGTTGGCTTTCGGCCCCTGGAAACGCACGACGACGACGACGTCCCGCTCCAGTTCGCCCGCCTTGAAGGCAGCCATGACATCGTCCTGATCGTCGAACACCCGTGCCGGTGCCTCCACCGTCCAGCGCGAGGGATCGACGGCGCTGGTCTTGAAGGTGGCCCGGCCGAGATTGCCCTTCACCAGCCGCATCCCGCCATCCGGCTGGAAGGCGTTGGCGGGGCCGCGCAGGATGCTCTCGTCATGGGAGGAAGCGGGCGCGTCCTCGAACACCAGTGCGTCCTCGATGAGCTTCGGGTCGCGGGCGTGGTCGCGCAGGCGCCCGCCGGCCACGGTGAGGATGTCGTCGTGCAGCAGGCCCGCATCGATCAGGCTGGCGATGACGTAGGACATGCCGCCGGCGGCGTGGAAGTGGTTCACATCCCCGGAGCCATTGGGATAGACCTTGGCCACCTGCGGGATGACCGCCGAGAGCCTGTCGAAATCCTCCCAGTCGACGATGATCCCGGCGGCCCTGGCGATGGCCGGCAGGTGGATGGCGTGGTTGGTTGAGCCGCCGGTGGCCAAGAGGCCGATGATCGCGTTGACGATGGCCTTCTCGTCGACACAGCGCCCGAGGGGCCGGTAATCGTTGCCGGAGGCACCGATCTCCGTGAGCCGGTGGACGGCCGCGCGGGTCACCGCCTGGCGCAGCTTCGTGCCGGGATTGATGAAGGACGCGCCGGGCATGTGCAGGCCCATCACGTCCATCATCATCTGGTTGGAATTGGCGGTGCCGTAGAAGGTGCAGGTTCCCGCCCCGTGATAGGACGCGGATTCCGATTCCAGCAGCTCGTCGCGGCCGACCTTGCCCTCGGCATAGAGCTGGCGGATGCGCTGCTTCTCCTTGTTGGCGAGGCCCGAGGGCATCGGCCCGGCAGGGATCAGGATCTGCGGCAGGTGCCCGAAGCGCAGCGCCCCGATGAGCAGGCCCGGCACGATCTTGTCGCAGATGCCGAGGAGGGCCGCCCCGTCGAACATGCCGTGGCTGAGCCCCACCGCCGTGGAGAGCGCGATGGTGTCGCGCGAGAACAGCGACAGTTCCATGCCGCGCTGGCCTTGGGTGACGCCGTCGCACATGGCCGGCACGCCGCCCGCCACCTGGGCCGTGGCACCGACCTCGCGGGCGAACAGCTTCATCTGCTCCGGGTAGCGGCCATAGGGCTGATGCGCCGACAGCATGTCGTTATAGGCGGTGACGATGCCGATATTCATGCCCCGGCCGGCCTTGATCGCCGGCTTGTCCTCCCCGGAGGCCGCGAAGCCATGGGCGAGGTTGCCGCAATTGAGCATCGGCCGGTGCACGCCGCCGTCGCGTTCGCGGGCGATCAGGTCGAGATAGGCGCGCCGGCTCGCCTTGGAGCGCGTCACCACGCGCTCGGTGACGGCTGCGACTTCCGGGTGAAGCTCGGTCATGGCAGATCCTTCCCTCGCTGATGCGAAGCCACCTGCTGTCAGGAACGTAGAGGGCTCGTCTCGCAGGCGATAGATCGGTCGCCGCGCGGTACGATCAATGACCGGATCGGCTCAGCACGTTTCAGGCCATCGCGGTTCGGTGCGGGCGATGGTGCGGACGGCGGGACTCGAACCCGCACAGCCTTTCAGCCGCAAGATTTTAAGTCTCGTGCGTCTACCGGTTTCGCCACGTCCGCATTGCGGGATCAGCGGTAACGAGGCGAGGCTCCGAGATCAAGGCGCCCAGCCATAGAGCCAGTCGTAGCGGCGGCCCATCCCGGCGGGGCCGAGGCGGCGCATGACGAGGTTGCGGGCAAAACCGACGAGCCCGCCCGCATGGTAGGTCCGGCCGTTGCCGCGCGCGGCCGATTGCACGCGCCGGGTGCGGGGCGCGCGCAGGCCGGCATAGGCCGCCAGCGAGGCCGCCACGTCGTCGGCCCGCAGGGTCAGGGCGAAGACGGCCGCGTCCTCGATGGCCAGCGCCGCCCCCTGCGCGAGGAACGGCAGGACCGGATGGGCCGCGTCGCCGATGAGGGCCACCCGGCCCCGCGCCATGGGCCGCGCGGTCGGCCGGTCGACCAGCGACCAGACCAGCCAGGAATCCGGCGCGGTCAGGAGCTCGGCCAGAACCGGGGTCGCGTCCGGGAACTGCGCGCGCAGGACGGCGGGTTCGCCGAGCTGGCCCCAATCCTCGCTGCCGAGGCGCTCGGGCACCACGGCCACGATGTTGATGCTCCGCCCGCCCTGGATCGGGTAATGCACCACGTGCCGGCGGCGCCCGAGCCACAGGCCGGTCTCGTCGCCCTGCAATTCCGGTGGCGCGGCATCGCGTGGGATCGTGGCGCGCCAGGCGGCCTCGCCGCAGGATCGCAACCGCCGGCCGTCGAAATGACCGCGCAGGGTCGAGCGCACGCCATCGGCCCCCACCACGAGGTCGACGGCCAGCGTCTCGGATCGCGAGCCCTGGCCGCTTTCCAGGGTCAACTCGACGGAGGTGTCCGATTCAGCGAGCCCCCTGACGTCCCGCCCCATCATCAGGCGGATTCCCGGCCGGCTGCGCACGGCATCGAGCAGGAGCGTCTGCAGGTCGGCCCGGTGGATGACGTAATAGGGCGCGCCGTGGCGGCCGCGCAGTTCGGCCCCGAGTTCGACGCCGCCGATCTCGCGCCCCGACCCGAGGGCACGCACCACCACCCGTGGCGGCTCGCTCGCCGCCCGGCGCAGGGCGGCGCCGAGGCCGAGGGAGATCAGCACGCGGCTGGCATTCGGGGAGAGCTGCAGGCCGGCGCCGACCTCGCTGAACCCGGTCCGGCGCTCGACGAGCGTCACCTCATGCCCGGCGGCATCGAGGGCAAGGGCGGCCGTCAGGCCCCCTATGCCCGCGCCGACGATGGCGACGGCGAGGCTGGGGGCGGCGTGAGGGGCTCGGGACCCATGGGAACCGTCGGACACCTGCGGATCTCGCCCTCGCGAATCGTGTGCGATCAGGCGGCCTTCGCGCCGTTGTCGTCCCAGACGGCGGCGGCCGGATCGGCCGTGCCGGCCTTCAGGCCGGGGCGATAGCGGTAGAGCGTCGAGCAATACTGGCAGATGATCTCGTCGTCGGTCCCCATGTCGAGGAAGACGTGCGGATGATCGAAGGGCGGCTTGGCGCCGATGCACATGAACTCCTTGGAGCCCACTTCGATCAGGGCAACTCCGAGGTCGTTATGGAAATGCGGCACCGCCTTGTCAGCCATCGCCCGATCCTGCCTCCGTCCCGCCGGGGCCGAGCCCCGCCCGGGCACCATTGCTCCGTCCGGGCCATTCTCTACCCGCTCGTCGCCCTCAAGCCTAGCGCCGAGGATTCCCCAAGCCCAGCAAAAAGCCCGCCTCGTCGAGGCTTGGCCTCCCGCGCATGCCGCCTTAGAGAGGGATGTCTCTCAGCCGCTCTTACGAAACCACGTTCCCCATGACCCAGAACGAACAGGCCGTCGTCGAAGGCGGTCGCCGCGCGCCTCGGCCGCCGATTCACGGTCCCGAAGGGTTCGAGGGCATGCGCAAGGCCGGCCGCCTCACGGCGGAGGCCCTCGACGTGCTGATGGAGGCCACCGCCCCCGGCGTGACCACGGAGGCGCTGGACCGCCTCGCCTACGAATTCGCCATGGACAACGGCGCCTACCCGGCCTCGCTGCTCTATCGCGGCTACCCGAAGTCGATCTGCACCTCGATCAACCACGTGGTCTGCCACGGCATCCCCAACGACAAGCCCCTGCGCGACGGCGACATCGTCAATCTCGACATCTGCCTCATCGTCGACGGCTGGCACGGCGACAGCAGCCGCATGGCCTATGTCGGCGAAGTGCCGCGCAAGGCGGCACGCCTGTGCGAGATCACCCACGAATGCCTCATGCGGGGCATCGCCGCGATCAAGCCGGGCGGCTCCACCACGGATATCGGCCGTGCGATCCAGGCCTATGCCGAAGCCGAGCGCTGCTCCGTGGTGCGCGATTTCTGCGGGCACGGCCTCGGGCGCATCTATCACGATGCGCCGACCATCCTGCACTATGTCGAGCCGAGCTACGACGTGGCCTTCGAGCCGGGGCAGTTCTTCACGGTCGAGCCCATGATCAATCTCGGCCGCCCGGCGGTGAAGGTGCTCTCCGACGGCTGGACCGCCGTGACGCGGGATCGCTCGCTCTCGGCGCAGTTCGAGCACACGGTGGCGGTGACGGAGACGGGGGTCGAGGTCTTCACCTTCTCGCCCAAGGGCCTGCATCAGCCGATCGCCCCCTCCGCCTGACGATGCCGGGATCCGGAGGCAAGACGATGCCGCGCCTCCCCCTCGAAGCGCCCGCCGGCGAGGCGGCCTCGGACGCTCCCCATTATCTCGGGCACCGCGACCGGCTGCGGGCGCGCTTCGCCCAGGCCGGGGCGGATGCCCTGCCGGATTACGAACTCCTCGAACTCGTCCTCTTCCGCGCCATCCCGCGACGGGACGTGAAGCCCCTGGCCAAGGCCCTGATCCGCCGCTTCGGCAGTTTCGCCGAAGTGGTGAGCGCGGAGCCGAACCGCCTCGCGGAGGTGGAGGGCGTGAGCCAGGGCGTCGTCGCCGATCTCAAGCTCATCGAGGCGGCGGGCCATCGCCTGGCGCGGGGCGCCATCGCCGCGCGGCCCCTGCTCTCCTCCTGGGCGGCGCTCCTCGAATATTGCCGCGCCACCATGGCGTTCTCGCCGCGCGAGCAGTTCCGCGTGCTGTTCCTGGACAAGCGCAACCACCTCATCGCCGACGAGGTCCAGGGCCGCGGCACCGTCGATCACACCCCGGTCTATCCGAGGGAGGTGGCCCGCCGCGCCCTCGAACTCTCGGCCACCGCCATCATCCTCGCGCACAACCACCCGTCCGGCGATCCGACGCCCTCCGCGGCCGACATCAGGATGACGCGGGAGATCGTGGCGATCCTCGACCCGCTGGGGATCGTCGTCCACGACCACGTCATCCTCGGCCGGGATGGACACGCGAGCCTGAAGGGGTTGAAGCTGATGTGAACGTGCTACTCTGACGATCGATCGTGGCGGATCGTGCGCTCCGCGTCGATCGGACGACACCATCGGTCTGCTGCGAAGCGCACATCGTCCCGGTGGCGCGCCTCTTGCGAAGATGCCGGGATAAAAGGGGAGGCGCGAATGGCGCTCGCTGCGTTCGACGAAATGAATGGGATACCGGGAGCCGCCCTGGGCGATGCCTCGGTTCGCGAAGCCTATGACAGCCTGAGATCGTGGCTCGAGACGACGCCGCCCGAGCACTTCAACACGCGGCGCAGCCAGGCCGAGATGCTCTTCCGGCGCATCGGCATCACCTTCGCCGTCTACGGCGCCAACGAATCCACCGAACGGCTGATCCCCTTCGACATCATCCCACGGGTGATCACGAAGCCGGAATGGAGCTTCCTCGAGCGGGGGCTGAAGCAGCGCGTCACCGCGATCAATGCCTTCCTCAACGACATCTATGGCGCCCAGGAATGCATCAAGGCCGGAATCATTCCAGCCGATCTGGTCTATCGCAACCCGCATTACCGGATGGAGATGCGGGCCTTCAAAGTCCCGCACGACCTCTACGTCCACATCGCGGGCATCGACATCGTCCGCACCGGCGAGAACGACTTCTTCGTGCTGGAGGACAATGCCCGCACGCCGTCCGGCGTCTCCTACATGCTGGAGAACCGGGAAGTGATGCTGCGGCTCTTCCCCGAACTGTTCTCGCGCCATCGCGTGGCGCCGGTGGAGAACTATCCCGACGCGCTCCTGGCCACCCTGCGCAGCCTCGCCCCGCAGACGGCGACGCGCGACCCCTCCGTCGTGCTGCTCACTCCGGGACGCTACAATTCCGCGTTCTACGAACACTCGTTCCTGGCCGACAAGCTCGGCGTCGATCTGGTGGAGGCCTCCGATCTCTTCACCAAGGACGACGTGGTCTACATGCGCACCACGGAAGGCCCGCGCCGGGTCGACGTGATCTATCGCCGCCTCGACGACGACTTCCTCGATCCCCTGGTGTTCCGGCCCGATTCGGTGCTCGGCGTGCCCGGCCTGATGAACGCCTACGAGCGCGGGACGGTGACCCTCGCCAACGCGGTCGGCACCGGCATCGCGGACGACAAGGCCGTCTACAGCTACATGCCGGAGATCGTGAAGTTCTTCACCGGCGAGGAGCCGATCCTGCACAACGTGCCGACCTATCGCTGCCGCGAGAAGGAGGCCTTCTCCTACGTGATGGACAACCTCGCCGACCTCGTCGTGAAGGAAGTCAACGGATCGGGCGGCTACGGCATGCTGGTGGGCCCGCACGCCACCAAGCGGGAGATCGAGGATTTCAGCCGCAAGCTGCGCCACGCGCCGGACGGGTTCATCGCCCAACCGACCCTGGCGCTGTCCACCTGCCCGACCTTCGTCGCGTCCGGCGTCGCGCCGCGCCACGTCGATCTGCGGCCCTTCGTGCTATGCGGCTCCGACGAGATCCGGATCGTTCCGGGCGGCCTGACCCGCGTCGCCCTCAAGGAAGGGTCGCTCGTCGTCAATTCCAGCCAGGGCGGGGGCACCAAGGATACCTGGGTGCTGGACGCCTGACGCTACGCCAAAGCCCACCCCGGAAGCGGGGTGGATCGTTTTCTCGCCCATCGCCTTAACGGAAGCCCATGCTGTCCCGGACCGCCGACAATCTGTACTGGCTCTCGCGCTACGCCGAGCGGGCCGAGTTCGTCGCCCGCATCCTCGATGCGGCCCATCGGCTCGCCGCCCTCCCCTCGAGCTATGGTGGCGGCGAGACCAACGAGTGGGCGTCGGCCCTGGCCTCCGCGGGCGACCCGGAGGTGTTCAAGCCGCTCTATGACAGCGTCAACGAAGCGACGGTGTGCAACTTCCTGGCCTTCTCGCCCCACAACCCGTCCTCGATCCGCTCCTGCATCGAGACCGCGCGCGAGAATGCCCGCTCCGTCCGCACCGCCCTGACCACGGAGATGTGGGACGCGATCAACGGTGCCTGGCTCGAACTGCGCAACTACGAAGGCCGCGATCTCAATCGCGACGAGTTCAGCCGCTTCCTCGAATGGGTCAAGGGCGTGTCCCTCGCCTTCGACGGCTCGGCCTACCGCACCATGCTGCGCAACGACGCCTACTGGTTCACGCGGCTCGGCACCGCCATCGAGCGGGCCGACAACACCGCCCGCATCCTCGACGTGAAGTATCGCATCCTTCTGCCGGCCACGGAGAAGGTCGGCGGCAGCCTCGATTATTTCCAGTGGACCACGATCCTGCGCGAGGTCTCGGCCTTCAACGCCTATCACTGGGTCTATCGCGAGAGCGTGAAGCCGCTGCTGGTCGCCGACCTGCTGATCCTCAACCGGCAGATGCCGCGCTCCCTGACCAATTGTTACGGCATGCTGGTGGAGCATCTCGATCTCATCGCCGACGCCTATGGCCGCCGCGGCGCGAGCCAGCGCCTGGCGAGCAACACCCTCGCACGCCTGGAAGGCGAGAACATCGACCGGGTGTTCCGATCGGGTCTGCACGAGTTCGTGACGGCCTTCATCGTCGAGAACAATCGTCTCGGCGCGGCGGTCATCGAGCAATATCTGGTGTAGGGTTCCGTCGAATCCCGAGTTCTACAAGAGACGTCCATGCGCATCCGCGTCTTCCATGAGACCAACTACACCTACGAGCAGCCGGCACGGGGTCTCATCCAGCTCCTCCGCCTTCGACCGCGCGACCATGACGGGCAATATGTCCGCCGCTGGCGGATCGAGCCCTCGGTGGATGGGCGGATCAGCGAGCGCGAGGACGGGTTCGGCAACGTCACCCACTGGTTCACGGCCGACGAGCCGGCCGACGCCCTGACGATCCGGGTGACCGGCGAAGTCGACACCAACGAGATGCACGGCATCGTCCGCGGCACCGTGGAACGCCTGCCCGACGTGTTCTATCTGCGCGATTCCGATCTCGCGACGGCCAATGGCGAGCTTCAGACTTTCGCCAAGAGCGTGGTCGACGAGGGTGATTCCTCGGTTCTCCCCTGCCTTCACCGTCTCCTCGCCGCCGTCTTCGACACGGTCGCCTTCGAGCCGGGTCCGGCCAGCGCCAGCACCACCGCCGCGCAATCCTTCGCCGCCGGAAAGGGCGTCTGCCAGGATCTTGCCCATATTTTCATCGCCGCAGCGCGGCATCTGGAGATTCCCGCCCGCTACGTCTCCGGTTATTTCTTCCACGCCGACAGCGAGGAGGACCAGGGATCGGGGCATGCTTGGGCGGAAGCTCTGGTGCCCGGTCTGGGATGGGTCGGTTTCGACCCGGCCAATGGTATCGCTACGACGGAGGCGCATATCCGCGTCGCCATCGGGCTGGATTATTTAGGTGCGGCCCCGATCAGAGGCAGCCGGATGGGTGGCGGGACTGAAACACTCGAAGTAAAGCTTCGCGTCGAACAGGCTCAGGCCGCCGTCCAGGTCTAGCCCGTCACAGCATCAAGAATGGCCTGAGAGTCTCGGGCCATCAGGGGTATCGGTATCATGACCTATTGCGTCGGGCTCCTTGTCGAGGAAGGGCTCGTGATGGTTGCCGATACCCGCACCAATGCGGGCCTCGACGACATCTCGACCTACCGCAAGCTGCATCACTTCAACGTCCCCGGCGAGCGCGTGATGATGCTGGCATCGGCCGGCAACCTCTCCGTGACCCAATCGGTGCTCAGCATGCTCGCCGAGGGCGTTGCCGGCGACGACGGCGAGCCGACGCTGAAGCTCACTGAAACCACGACGATGTTCCAGGCCGCGCAGCTCATCGGCAAGGCGATCCGTCGTGTCCGCGCCATCGAGAAGGCCGGGTTCGAGGCGGCCAATCTCCGGTTCTCGATCTCGCTGCTGTTCGGCGGTCAGATCGGCAACGAGCCCATGCGCCTGTTCCTGATCTATTCGGCGGGCAATTTCATCGAGTGCAGCACCGATGCGCCGTTCCTGCAGATCGGTGAGCACAAATACGGCAAACCCATCCTCGATCGGGCCGTGAAGTTCGAGACCGACCTCTACGATGCCCTGAAAGTGAGCCTCGTCTCCATGGATTCCACCATGCGGTCGAATCTCGGCGTGGGTTTGCCCATCGACATCGCCGTGGCCCGTCGCAATGCGCTCGACCTCGAAGTGAGCCATCGGATCGAGGCGGGAGAATCCTACTTCCACGATCTGCGCGAGCGCTGGTCCGCGGCCCTGCGCGCAGCGCACCGGGCCATCCCACGCCCCCCTTACGGCCCCGCTGGGCACTGAGCCGATTCCATTCGTTCAGCCCCTGGGAATCAGCCGGTTCCAAGACGCGGAACCGGCGAATTCCTGTGCGAGGCCCGCTCAGTTCCGGGTCTCCCAGGCATCGAGATAGGCGCCCACCACCGCTCGTGAATCCACCGCCCCCATGACCCCGCCCATGACGGCGATCCCGGAAAACCCGGCGTCGCGGCAGGCTCCCGCATTCGCCGGAGTGACGCCTCCGAGGGCGAAGACCGGAATTGTGGGTCTGGGACCGCGCTTGAGGACGTCCGGGCCGAGCGCCGGCCCATATCCCGGCTTGCTCAGGGTCGCGAAGATGGGGCTGAGGGTGGCGTAATCCACGCCCGCTTGGGCGGCCCGGATCACCTCCACGGGTGAATGGGCCGAGATTCCGAGAAGGCATCCGGGCGGAAGATCCCGCCGTGCCGCCGCGATGTCCGGGGGCATCGCCCCTCCGCCGAGATGGACTCCATCGGCACCGATGGCGCGGGCGAGGGCCACATCTCCCCCGACGATGAGCCTTGCCCCCACCTCCCGCACCGGCCCCATCAGCTCTTCGGCGAGGACACGGCGCGAGACTGCGTCGAGGTCGCGGTCCCTGAACCAGATCCAGCGGGCGCCGCCCGCCAGCGCCGCCTCGATCCTCTCGACCAAGCCCATCGGGCTTCCGGCCCGGTCGGTGACCAGAAGCAGCCCCGATGGGTTACGCATCACGAACCGACGAGTCCGAGCTGCGGGCTCGACGGTTCGGCGCGTCCCCGTTTAGGGATGCGTCCGGCGAGATGGGCGAGCCGGCCGGCTTCGACGGCGTGGCGCATGGCGCGGGCCATGCGGACGGGGTCGTCGGCCTTGGCGACGGCAGTGTTGAGGAGGCAGCCGGCGGCGCCGAGTTCCATGGCCACGACGGCATCGGAGGCGGTGCCGATCCCCGCATCCACGATGACCGGCACGCTGGCGCGGCGGCAGATCAATTCGAGATTGGCGGGGTTGGCGACCCCCATCCCCGACCCGATGAGCGACCCCATCGGCATCACCGCGGCGCAACCGATATCGGCGAGCCGCTGGCACACGACGGGATCGTCGTTGCAATAGGGCAGCACGACGAACCCGTCATCGACGAGGTGGCGACAGGCTTCCAGCAACTCGGCCACGTCCGGATAGAGCGTTTCGCGGTCGCCGATGACCTCGACCTTGATCCAGTTGGTGTCGAGCGCCTCGCGGGCCAGTTCGGCCGTCATGATCGCGTCGCGGGCGGTCTCGCAGCCGGCGGTGTTGGGCAGGAAGCGATACCCCTTCAGGCGCCGCACCGTATCCGAGCCATGGCCCTGGAGGGAGACCCGGCGGATCGAGGCGGTGACGACCTCCGCCCCGGAGGCTTCCACCGCATCGACCATGATGCTCTGCGTGGGATATCCCGCCGTGCCGATGAAGAGGCGGGAGCCCAAGCTCACGCCGGCGATGACCAGCGCGTCGTCGGCAGCGGCTTCGATCGTGTGTCCGTTCATGATCCCGATCCCTCGACTATCCGCCCTGCATGGCGCGCACGATCTCGACCTTGTCGCCCTCGGCGACAGGGGTCGTCTCCCAGTCGCGACGGCGGATGACGGTGCCGTTCAGCGCGATGGCGATGCCCTGCGGGCTCTCGATCCCCGTCTCCTCTGCCTCGACTTGGAAGAGGGTCGACAGGTCCGCCGCCTCGACCTCGCGCGGGTGCCCATTGATGGTGAGCCTCATGCGAAAGCCCTCCTCTCGGCTCGCGCAGGCCGCCGAAACCGGGCGAGGCCGAAGCCGCGCGCGAAATCGGGCAGCGCGCCGGTGGTGAGAAGGGCGCAGACGGCGTCGGCCGTGGCCGGAGCCAGGAGGTATCCGTTGCGGTGATGGCCGGTGGCCGCCACGAGGCCGGGTGCCAGCGTGTCGATGATCGGCGCATCGTCGTCGGACGTCGGCCGGAACCCGCTCCAGACCGCCTCGACTTCCATCTCCTCGATGCCGGGCAAGACACGTCGCGCCCCTTCGAGGAGCGCGTAGAGACCGCCGGCGGTGACGCCGGGAACGAAGCCGCAATCCTCCACCGTGGCCCCCACGATGAGATGGCCATCGGCCTTCGGGGCCATGTGGACCTGCTCGGTCCACACCATGTGCGAGAGGTTGCCCGTCCGGGCCGTGGTCTTCAGCGCCAGCGACTGGCCGCGGATCGGCCGAACCGGCAGGGCGAGGTCCTCCGGCAGGAGTCCGGCCTCCCCGCTCCATGCGCCCGCCGCGAGAATCACGGTCCCGGCCGATGCGGTTCCGCGCGGCGTCGCGACGCCACGGACGCGGCCCCCCTCCCAATCCAGCGCTTCCGCCGGACATCGCTCGACGATGGTCACTCCGGCCGCCTGGGCCGCGCGGGTGAGCGCCGCCATGACGAGGGGCGGGTCGACCTGATGATCCTCCGCGCAGAACAAGCCGGCGGTGACCGAAGGACGAAGGGCCGGCTCGCGGGCACGGACTTCCGTCCCCGACAGCCAGCGCGCCGTGAGGCCGGAGCGGATCTGAAGATCGTGCCGAAAGCGCAGGCGGTCCACCTCGTCTCGGCCGATGGCGAGGACGAGGGTCCCCTCCTCCCGGTAATCGATGCCGATACCGGAGGCGGCCTGGAGTTCGTCGCGAAAGCCCGGCCAGCGCGCCAAGCTCTCGAGGGCCAGGGGAAGCAGCGGATCGGAGCCCGGCTCGTGTTCCGCCGCGGGCGCGAGCATCCCCGTGGCCGCGAGACTCGCCCCGGCGCCCACGGTGTCGCGTTCGATCACCGTGACGGTGAGACCCGCCCGAGCCAGGCGCCAGGCCGCGGAAAGGCCGATCAGACCGGCGCCGACGATCACGACGTCGCTTCGCGCGGGCAGAGCGTTACCGTCGATGACGAGACCGGTGGACCGGCGCGACAGGATGGTCGGGGTGGCTGAGACGTCCAAAGGCAACCTCCGCGATGATCCGCAGAGATTGGTGTCCTTCAGCTTCCGATCCGAAGCATGCCGGGTTTCTTGACAGAAGAACCCGCGGTCCAATCCCTACGCCGGTATGAGCCGGTTCAGGTTCGAAGGATTTCCGCGCCGCGCGACCTCGAGGTCCACGCTCATCGGTTTCTCAGCCCCTTGACGGGGATCTCCCTGGAACACCCCTGATGTGGGCAAGGAGCACGCTCCGGTCAATCCCCGCCGACGCCGTTTGATATGCCAGCCGGTGTCAGAGTGCCGCCGGTGTCCGCCCCGGCCGGTAGACGCCCATCGATTCGGCGAACCCGTCGAGCGCGTGCTCGCCGAGGGATTCCGATTCGTCCCAGAGGAAATCGACGAAGGGCTTCGACATGAGGAGCGGTTCGCCGAGGATCTTGTTCAGGCGCGCGAGGCGGCTCGCCAGATTCACGTCGCGGCCGATGACGGTGAAGTCGAGGCGCGCGCCGGACCCGACATTGCCGTAGGCCGCCTCCCCGTGGTGGAGCGCGATGCCGGCAACGACCGGCTGCGCGAAACGCCCGATGGCATTCGCCTCGTCGAGGGCGGAGAGGGCGGAACGGGCGGCGATGAGCGCGCCCTTGGCGGCCCCGCCGAGATCGTCGCCGCGCTCGCGGAAGATCGCCAGCAGCCCGTCGCCGAGATATTTCAGAACCTCGCCGCCTTCCCGCTCCACCGCCGGCACCAGGCAATCGAAGAAGATGTTGAGGAGGTCGACGGCCTCCTCGGGCGTCATGTCGGCGGAGATCTGGGTGTAGTCTCGCATATCGGCGAACAGGATGGCCGAGCGGATGCGCTTGACCTGCCCGCGACGGATGTCGCCGGACAGGATCGCCCGGTGCGGCTCGTCGCCCACATAGATGCGCAGGACCTGATCCAGCGTCTTGTTGACGATCCGCATCTCCATCACCGCAGCCAGGGTCGGCATGACGAACCGGAGTATGGCGATGTCCTCGTCCCGGAATCCGTCCGGGGCGCGGGTCGCGAAGGTGATGCCGTTGCGCGAGCCGTTGGTGAAGAACAGCGGCGCCACGATGTAATGCGTGTAGCCCCCGGCCTTGAGATCGCCGATGATCGAGTATCGCAGATCATCCGCGTCGTTCAGGTCGACCATCAGCCATTCGCCGGTCTCGTGGACGGTGAAGAACGGACTGTCGTGATAGGCCTTGTCGGACGCTTCCCCGTGCGGAAACAGGCGCACGGTCGATCCGCTCTCGGGGGTCCAGAATCGACCGACCCCGGAATACTCGGAATGAAGCGTGTCGATGGCGGTGGATGCCCGGTCGACGGGAACGCCGAGGGCGATCAGCCGCTCGGACATCCCCGCCAGGAGGTCGTCCGCCTGCGGCAGGCGCGCCCCTTCGATCAGGAGCCAGTCCCTCAGGGCAACGCATTCCTGCAGGGACCCGAACGGCACGTCGTTCGCCTCCGACCCATCCGCTTCGGCAGTCGGCGAGGGATGAGGCGGGCCAAGATCGAGCATGTTGCCAAAGTGGGTCGGAGGGGGCGGGGCGGCAACGGGTGCCGCCACGTTCGTCACCAGGTCCGACAGTCAATATCGTCCCATTGGTGCCATGATAAGGTGAAAATGACCAATACCGGCTCATCATGACGCCGAGATTCTACTCCCGTCATCGGAACCACCCATGCCTATCGCACCCCGTGCCGTCGCCCTCGTGATCGCCATGGCGCTTGCCGGGGCCGCGCAGGCCGGCCCCCTCCTGCTTCCCGCCGCCAACACACCCGTGCAGGCTCCCCCCGCATCGCGGGACGAAGCCGGCATTCCGACGACGTCGAGCTTTTCGGAGTCCAACGAAGCCAGCAGCCGGCGTCAGACGGTCTTCAATGAGCGGATCGCCCGTCGCGGGGAACGGGCCATCGCCTCTCTCTGCACGGGTTGCAGGACGGATGGGTCTCGACAGAAGCAGCGCGTCGCCGGGCGCGTGACCCCCGTGGCGGGCGCCGTCATGCCCGACGCCGAAAGCATCTATTCGCGCAAGAGCGGCTTCGATCCGGCCCGGGCAGGGAACCATTGAGGGATCGGGGGCGACGTGTAGCCTCCCCTGGCGTGAAGACGTGACCTGAAACGACAATGGCGCACCCTTCGGTGCGCCATTGTCGTTTCCGATAGACAGTCCCTCGTCGCGAAGGAGAGGGCCGGTCCGCCCTCAATTGTCGAGGAAGCTCCGCAGCTTGCGCGAACGGCTCGGGTGCTTGAGCTTGCGCAGCGCCTTCGCCTCGATCTGGCGGATACGCTCGCGCGTCACCGAGAACTGCTGACCGACCTCTTCGAGGGTGTGGTCGGTGTTCATGCCGATACCGAAGCGCATGCGCAGCACGCGCTCCTCGCGCGGCGTCAGCGAGGCCAGCACGCGAGTGGTGGTCTCGCGCAGGTTCGACTGGATCGCCGCATCGATCGGCAGAACGACGTTCTTGTCCTCAATGAAATCGCCGAGATGCGAATCCTCCTCGTCGCCGATGGGCGTTTCGAGGGAGATCGGCTCCTTGGCGATCTTCAGGACCTTTCGGACCTTCTCCAAGGGCATGGCCAATTTCTCGGCCAGCTCCTCGGGAGTCGGCTCGCGGCCGATCTCGTGCAGCATCTGGCGCGAGGTGCGGACGATCTTGTTGATCGTCTCGATCATGTGCACAGGAATGCGGATGGTGCGCGCCTGGTCGGCGATGGAGCGGGTGATCGCCTGCCGGATCCACCAGGTCGCGTAGGTCGAGAACTTGTAGCCGCGGCGATACTCGAACTTATCGACGGCCTTCATCAGGCCGATATTGCCCTCTTGGATCAGGTCCAGGAACTGCAGGCCGCGGTTGGTGTATTTCTTGGCGATGGAGATCACGAGGCGGAGATTGGCCTCGATCATCTCCTTCTTGGCCTGACGGGCTTCGCGCTCGCCCTTCTGGACCATGTTGACGATCTTGCGGTACTCGCCGATCTCGAGACCGGTCTCGGAGGCGAGCGTCAGGATCTGCTCGCGCAGGTCGGCGACCTGCTTGGCGCCCTTCTCGACGAGGTTCTTCCAGCCCTTGCCGCCGAGCTTGCCGACACGCTCCATCCAGTTCGGATCGAGCTCCCAGCCCTGGTAGTGGCGCAGGAACTCGTCGCGGGCGACGCCGTGGCTCTCGGCATAGCGCATGAGGCGGCCCTCATGGCTGATGAGGCGCTTGTTGATGTCGTAGAGTTGCTCGACCAGCGCCTCGATGCGGTTCGAGTTCAGGGACAGTGATTTCACGTCGGCGACGACGGTGTCCTTGAAATCGGACTGCTTCTGGCTCTGGGCGGAGGTCTGCGTGCCACCGCCGGCCTTCAGGTCGGCATGCTCGTTCTGGAGCTTGCGCAGTTTCTTGTAGTTGTTGGCGATGTTGTCGAACGTCTCGAGAACGCGCGGCTTGATCTCGGCTTCCATGGCCGCGAGCGAGACGTTGTTCTCCATGTCGTCTTCGTCGTCGCCGCCCTCGGCGGGGATCGGTGCCTCCGCCTCGGCCTCGTCGCCGTCCTCACCCTCGGTGAGCTGCGGCGCGTTCTTGGCGTCCGGGCCGGCATAGGTGGCTTCGAGATCGATGATGTCGCGCAGGAGCACGCGGCCGTCGACGAGCTCGTCGCGCCAGATGATGATGGCCTGGAACGTCAGCGGGCTCTCGCACAGGCCCGCGATCATGGCTTCGCGGCCGGCCTCGATGCGCTTGGCGATGGCGATTTCGCCCTCGCGGGAGAGAAGCTCCACCGAGCCCATCTCGCGCAGGTACATCCGCACCGGATCGTCGGTCCGGTCGGTGGGCTCCTTGGCCGTCGTCTCGCGCACGGCGAGGGGTTTGGTCGGCGCGATCTCGGCGACTTCCGTCCCCTCGGCGGCGTCGTCGTCGTCGGAGGCCTCGCCGTTGGCCGGCTTCTCGCCACCGGCATCCTCGGTCTCTTCCGCCTCGACGACGTTGATGCCCATCTCGGAGAGTTGCGACAGCACGTCCTCGAGCTGGTCCGGATCGGACTGGCCCTCGGGCAGCACCTCGTTGATCTCCTCGTAGGTGATGTAGCCGCGCTTTTTGGCGAGCTTCACCATCCGCTTGACCGAGGCATCGGTCAGATCGAGGAGCGGTCCGTCCGTCTGTTGCTCAGGAGCAGCATCCGTTTCGTCCCGTTCCGTTGCCTTCGTCGCCATGGTCCGCCTATTGTTGCCCTGGTCGCGTTGAGCGGGAGCGTTCGGCTCACTCCGCGTCGTCCACGCCGCCATTCTCTTTGATGTGCGGCGCGCACGAAGCGACCGCGTCGATATCTCATGTCCCGGTCTACAAGCGCTACGCTTGACCGACTGTTAACCATGTGCCGCAAGCGGCACCCTAAATTCCGGTTCGTCGCAGTTACGCGGCCGCCGTATCGTCCGATTCTGGCACTTCGGCGTCCGCCTCCGCCCCTGCGACCACGGCCATACGTTCCTTGACGTCACATAGCCAAGCGAAGTTGGCCTCGGATCCCTCCTCGGCCAGTGCTCTCTCGGCAGCGCGAAGTTCGCTATTTAGCGCGCCAGACTTCCGGTGCAAGATCACGGCCTGACGCAATGCGTCTTCCAGACGCATCCGGTCCGCGTGCGAATCGAGTGTCCAGCGGTCTCCCGGACGAACATGGGTCGCAAGCCGCGTGGCCGCGCCGTCCAGCCCCGCCCTCCGCAATCGGCTCTCCAGAACCTCCACATCGGGCTGATCGGCGTCCGCCGCCTGGTCCAGCAGGAGGGACCGCAGCGCCTGTGCGTCGGGATCGTCGAGTTCCAGAGCCGCAAGATCCTCGGCTTCTATCCCCAACAATTCCGGGTGGGCGAGCAGACTGGAGACGATCATCGCCTCGCGATCCCTGAACATAGCCGTCCCGCCGGAGTTCGTCGACCCGGCGAAGAGCGGATTGAACTTCGTGGTGATTCGCGGCGAGGGAGGCGGGTCTCCCGGCCTCGGCTTGCGCTGGAACGTCGAGCCTCCTCCGCTCCGGGGCTCGTAGCCGGTCCGGCGCTGGCCACCGCCACCGCCACCGCCTCCGGGAGAAAGGGCGCGCAGGCGTCCCTCGATCTCGTCCTTGTAGAACCGCCGCACCGTCTCGTCGCGGATCGAGGCGACCATCTCGCGCAGGCTCTTGGCGAGGCCGGCCTTGCGTTCGGGCGTATCCGTCGGCGTCGATTCGGTGGCGCGCGACCACAACACCTCCACGAGGGGGCGGGCTCCGTCGAGCACCCGGTCGATGGCCGAGGCGCCGGCCGAGCGGAGCAGGTCGTCGGGGTCCTGCCCCTGGGGCAGGAGGGCGAAACGAAGCGACTTGCCCGGCGTCAGGCCCGGCAGCGCCACGTCGAGGGCCTTGAACGCCGCGCGCTGGCCGGCGCCGTCGCCGTCGAAACACAGGATCGGCTCGTCGGCATGGCGCCAGAGCAGCGCCAGCTGTTCCTCCGTCAAGGCCGTGCCGAGGCCGGCGACGGCGTTCGGGTGTCCGGCCATGGTCATGGCGATGACGTCGACATAGCCTTCCACGGCGATGATCGTCCCACGATCATGGGCCGCCTTGCGGGCGCCATGCAGGTTGTAGAGCACCTGCCCCTTGTGGAAGAGCGGGGTCTCCGGCGAATTCATGTACTTCGCCTTGGCGTCGGCCTGCATCGCGCGCCCGCCGAAGGCGATGACCCGGCCCCGGCTGTCGGTGATGGGAAACATCACCCGGTCGCGAAACTTGTCGAAGGGGACGGCGATGTCGTCGCCGCTGACGAGCAGGCCGAGTTCGGCCATCAGCTCCTTGTCCACGTCCTTGGCGGCCAAGTGGTCGCGCAGTCCGTAGCGCTCC
Organism: Methylobacterium bullatum; assembly: GCF_014845095.1. Taxonomy (GTDB): domain Bacteria; phylum Pseudomonadota; class Alphaproteobacteria; order Rhizobiales; family Beijerinckiaceae; genus Methylobacterium; species Methylobacterium bullatum. Next base: position 28,935 of record NZ_NKUG01000051.1, read on the forward strand.
GACGTGGCGTAGCCGAGCCGGAAACGCGAGCGGATCTCGGGGCCGAGTTCGCGCCGGTCGAGATAGGCGCGGGCGCTGGTGCCGAGGCGACCCTTGAGCTGGTCCTCGTAATAGGCGGCCGCCAGTTCCATGACCTCGAAAGCGCCGGTACGCTTGGTTTCCATCTCCCGCGCATCGGCGCTGGGCGCGGGCAGGGTCACCCCCGCCTCCCCGGCCAGGCGCTCCACCGCCTCGGGAAAGCTGAGGCCCTCGGTCTCCATCAGGAAGGTGAAGACGTCACCGTGCTTGCCGGACGAAAAGCAGTGATAGAACTGCTTCTGGTCGTTGACGTAGAAGGACGGGGTCTTCTCCGAATTGAACGGCGACAGGCCGCGCCACTCGCGGCCAGCCTTCTTCAGCCGCACGCGCCGCCCGACCACGTCGGAAGCGGGAAGCCGCGCCCTGATCTCTTCGAGGATGTGGGGTGGGTAGCGCACGGGTGAACCAGACCTTTGCAGGCCGGCAGTCTAGCCTACAGCGTTTAAGGAGTCCCGAACGCTTCGACGCATCCATCGCGCATGCCTCGGACCGGACGGAGACGAGTGGGCCTCGTCACCGTCCGTTCGATGGATGCTGGCCTTCAGGCCTTGGCGTTGAGCACGTCCTTGACCAAACCGCTCGCCTTGCCGAAATCCATCCGGCCGGCGAACTTGCCCTTCAGGGCGGCGATGACCTTGCCCATGTCCTTCGGGCCGGCCGCGCCGGTCTCGGCCACGGCGGCCTCGATAGCGGCGCGGGTCTCGGCCTCGTCCATCTGCTGGGGCAGGTAGCCCGCGATGATCGCGGCCTCGGCCCGCTCGGTCTCGGCGAGCTCGGGGCGACCGCCCTGGTCGTAGACGCCGGCCGATTCGTTGCGCTGCTTGATCATCTTCTGCAGCAGGGCGAGGATTTCCTCCTCGGAGGCCGGCTCCTTGCCGAGGCCACGGGCCTCGATGTCCTTGTCCTTCAAGGCGGCCTGGATCATCCGCACGGTGGCGAGTTTGGCCTTGTCGCCGGCCTTCATGGCCTCCTTCATCTCGGTGGTGAGGCGCGCGCGCAGCATGGTCGTCTCCTGAAAATCGTCTTTGCGGAATGTCATAGCTGGGCTCGGCGCCCGGATGGTCTGCGAATTGCTGTGATCGGCCGACCGAGGTGGTTGAGCCGGTCGGGAACAGGGGCCACATTGACCCCATCACGGCCCGCTCGTTATGAGCGCCGCACAATGCGCCACCCGCACGCGCCGTCGCACCGGCGTCGATGGGTCGGCCGGACATAAGCGAGATCGCGACGATGCTGCAAGACGAAGGCGCCCCGGCGCAATCCTCCTCCACGCCCGCACCCTGGGCCGAGCCCGTCGCGACAGCCCTCCTCGTGCTGGCCGACGGCACCGTCCTCGAAGGATTCGGCATCGGCCAGACCGGGGCCGCCGATGGCGAGGTCTGCTTCAATACGGCGATGACCGGCTACCAGGAGATCCTCACCGACCCCTCCTATGCCGGCCAGATCGTCACCTTCACGTTTCCGCATATCGGCAATACCGGCACCAACGACGAAGACCTGGAGAGCCTCGACGCGGCCCCCGCCTCCGGCGTGCGCGGCGCGGTCATCGCCTCGGCCGTCACCAACCCGTCGAGCTGGCGCTCGTCGAGCCATCTCGACGCCTGGCTGAAGGCACGCGGCATCGTCGGCATCACCGGGATCGACACGCGGGCGCTTACCGCCCTCATCCGCGACCACGGCATGCCCAACGCCGTCATCGCCAACGATCCGGAGGGCCGGTTCGACCGCGAGGCACTGAAGGCACGCGCCGCCGCCCTCGCCCCGATGGAGGGTCTCGACCTCGTCCCGCCGGTCACGAGCCGCGAGACGTCCGACTGGTCGCAGACGACTTGGGCTGTGAAGGGCGGCTACGGCAGCCGCCAGATCGGCGAGGGCCTCAAGGTCGTCGCCATCGATTACGGGGTGAAGCGCAACATCCTGCGCCTGCTCGCCGAGGCCGGCTGCGATGTCACCGTCGTGCCCGCCACCACCTCCGCCGCCGCGATCATGGCGATGAAGCCCGACGGCGTCTTCCTGTCGAACGGTCCCGGCGATCCGGCCGCCACCGGCGAATACGCGGTCCCGGTGATCCGCGAGCTTCTGAACGAGAAGGTGCCGACCTTCGGCATCTGCCTCGGACACCAGCTCATGGGCCTGGCGCTCGGCGGACGCACCGTGAAGATGGCTCAGGGTCATCACGGGGCCAACCACCCGGTGAAGGACAAGACCACGGGGAAGGTCGAGATCGTCTCGATGAACCACGGTTTCGCCGTCGATCCGGCCAGCCTGCCCGAAACGGCGGTGGAGACGCATATCTCGCTGTTCGACGGCTCGAATTGCGGTCTCACCCTCACCGACCGCCCGGCCTTCTCGGTTCAGCACCACCCGGAAGCCTCGCCGGGTCCGCGCGACAGCCACTACCTGTTCGAGCGGTTCGTGGCGCTGATGCGCAGCGGCAAGGCGGAGACGGCCCCCACCACCGCCGCGTAGGGCCGTATCGCTCACCGCGCCGGGCACAATTTTGCGCCTTCCAACGAGCCCTGGCGGATCGCCGCCGGGGCATTCGCGAAATGGTTCCCGCGCCCGTCACAAAAAACCCGGCTTTGACCGGCACTCCCCGAAGCCAACGACGATCGGCACGGTGACGACGCCGCGACGATCGTCCTGCTGCCATGAGCACGGGGTTTTCCACATGACGTTCGACGACGCGCGCGATGATTTCTCACGCCTGCATCGGGTCTTCACGTTCCATCTCGGCGTGGGTGTCGCCCTCGCCTGGATGACCGCCCTGTATTCGGCCTGCTACGCCCCCTGGGTCCGCAACATCCGCGCGCTCATCGACCCGACCGGCGGCGCCCAGACCGTCGAAAGCACCTGGTCCTTCCTGTTCGTCTTGCCCGTCGTCCTCACCATCGCCTGGCTCAGCCTGTTCTTCGGCCGCGAGATCCTGCGCCGCTCGCAGACCCTGCCCAACGTCGCCCTCGAATTCGCCGCCGCCGCCGCCGTGGCCTTCGGCGTGTTCTATCTCTCCATCGATCGCGCGGTGGCCGCCCTCTATATCGGCCTCTGACGGCACAACGCGGGAGGTCGGAGGCGGCTTGGCGCCGCCTCCTCTCTCACGTCACTGAACCTGGGCGAGCAGGGGCTCGAACCGCTTGGCGGCGAGCTTGTTGTGCGTCACCGCCTTCGCCGCCTCCAGGTTCTCCGGCTTGTCGCCGACCACCACCACGGCGATCATGCCCATGAGGTAATGCGGCGAGCACTTGATGCCGTAGACCCCGGGCTTGTCGAACTTGACGACCTCCTCCTTGCCCAGGACGGTCTTGAAGGTCTCCGCTCCCTCGGGCGCCATACCCTTGATCAGCTCGGCATTGTGCCCCTTGTCCTGGGGGACGAACTTGATGCTGTCGCCCGGCGCCAACTTCACGAAGGCAGGGTCGAAGACCATCATACCACCCGGCCCGCTGTTGAGGGTCTTCACGGTGATCTCGGCGGCGAAAGCGGCTGGGCCGGCGGCGATGCACAGGGCCAGCGTGCCCACGAGCGTTCCTAGCTTTATCATTCTTATCCTCGATTTAGTCTTGTTCGAGATCGACAAGGCGCCGATCGTCTCAATTACACGGCTCCATCGAGGGCGCAATATTTCGTGTCTTCTTAGATTTATAGTTATTATAGTTTGATTGTCTTTGGCGGCGGACCGGCGGCCCTCCGGGGCGGGCACAATCGACGCCAAGCCTCTCGGCGCTCTTCCAAAACCCTCCCGCCGCGTGTAGACGCGAGCGCTAACGATCATTCACGCCGCTCGCGTCCATATCCGGCCCGCTCCAGATTGTGGCGCCGCGCTTGACGGACGCGCGCGTCCGCAAGCCAAGGCGCCCGATGCCGAAACGCACCGACCTCTCCACGATCCTCATCATCGGTGCCGGTCCGATCGTGATCGGGCAGGCCTGCGAGTTCGACTATTCCGGGACGCAGGCCTGCAAGGCGCTGCGCGAGGAGGGTTACCGGATCGTCCTGGTCAATTCGAACCCGGCGACCATCATGACCGACCCTGACATGGCGGATGCGACCTATGTCGAGCCGATCACGCCGGAGATCGTCGCCAAGATCATCGAGAAGGAGCGCCACGTCCTTCCCGGCGGCTTCGCCCTGCTGCCGACCATGGGCGGCCAGACGGCCTTGAACTGCGCCCTTTCGCTCAAGAAGCTGGGCATACTCGAAAAATTCGACGTCCAGATGATCGGCGCCACGGCCGAGGCCATCGACAAGGCCGAGGATCGGCAATTGTTTCGCGACGCGATGACGAAGATCGGCCTGGAAACGCCGAAATCGGCCGTCGCCAACGCGTCCGCCGCCAAAAAGGTAGATCGCGAAAAGTACCTCGCCGAGATCGCCCGGATCGAGACCTCCACCGACGAGGCCGCTCGCCCGGCCGCCCTCGCCGCGTTCGAGAAGAAGTGGCACGCGGGCGAGTCCGACCGGCGCAAGCGCTACGGCGAGCATGCCATCGGGCAGGCGCTGATCGCGCTGGCCGAAGTCGGCCTCCCGGCCATCATCCGCCCCTCCTTCACCATGGGCGGCACCGGCGGCGGCATCGCCTACAACCGGGAAGAATTCCTCGACATCGTCGAGCGCGGCATTGACGCTTCGCCGACCAACGAGGTCCTGATCGAGGAGAGCGTCCTCGGTTGGAAGGAATACGAGATGGAGGTCGTTCGCGATAGACACGACAACTGCATCATCGTCTGCTCCATCGAGAACATCGATCCGATGGGCGTCCATACCGGCGATTCCATCACCGTGGCCCCAGCCCTGACGCTCACGGACAAGGAATATCAGGTGATGCGCGACGCGTCGCTCGCGGTTCTGCGCGAGATCGGCGTGGAGACCGGCGGCTCGAACGTGCAGTTCGCCATCGACCCGGCCACCGGCCGGATGATCGTCATCGAGATGAACCCGCGCGTCTCGCGCTCGTCGGCGCTGGCCTCCAAGGCCACGGGCTTCCCCATCGCCAAGGTCGCGGCCAAGCTCGCGGTGGGATACACCCTCGACGAGATCGCCAACGACATCACCGGCGGCGCGACCCCGGCCTCGTTCGAGCCGACCATCGACTACGTCGTCACCAAGATCCCGCGCTTCGCTTTCGAGAAGTTCCCCGGCGCCGAGCCGACGCTGACCACGGCGATGAAATCGGTGGGCGAGGCCATGGCCATCGGCCGCTGCTTTGCCGAATCGCTGCAGAAGGCGCTGCGCTCCCTGGAGACCGGCCTCACCGGCCTCGACGAGATCGAGATCGAGGGGCTCGGCAAGGGCGACGACCACAACGCCATCAAGGCGGCCCTGGGCACGCCGACCCCGGACCGTCTCCTGAAGGTGGGACAGGCGCTCCGCCTCGGCGTCAGCCATGACGAGGTCCACGCCTCGTGCAAGATCGATCCGTGGTTCCTGGAGCAACTGCAGGCGATCATCGACCTGGAGAACCGGGTCAAGGCCCACGGCATCCCCACCACACCCGGCGCCCTGCGCCAGCTCAAGGCGGCGGGCTTCTCGGATGCCCGTCTGGCCGTGCTCGCGAAGACCGACGAGGACAGCGTCCGCGCCGCCCGCCGGGCGCTGGGCGTCCGCCCGGTGTACAAGCGCATCGACACCTGCGCGGCCGAGTTCAAGGCGCCCACCGCCTACATGTACTCCACCTACGTGGCGCCCTTCGCCGGCGCCGTGGTCGACGAGGCGCAGCCCACCGACGCCAAGAAGGTCATCATCCTCGGCGGCGGACCCAACCGCATCGGCCAGGGCATCGAGTTCGACTATTGCTGTTGTCACGCCTGCTTCGCGCTCACCGAGGCCGGCTATGAGACCATCATGGTCAACTGCAACCCGGAGACGGTCTCCACCGACTACGACACCTCCGACCGGCTCTATTTCGAGCCGCTGACGCAGGAGGACGTGCTCGAAATCATCGAGACCGAGCGGCAGGCCGGCACGCTGCACGGCGTCATCGTCCAGTTCGGCGGCCAGACCCCGCTGAAGCTCGCCCGCGCCCTCGAAGCGGCCGGCGTGCCGATCCTCGGCACCTCACCGGACGCCATCGACCTCGCCGAGGACCGCGACCAGTTCAAGCGGCTCCTTGACAAGCTCGGGATGAAGCAGCCGAAGAACGGCATCGCCTATTCCGTCGAGCAGAGCCGCCTCGTGGCCTCCGATCTCGGCCTGCCCTTCGTGGTGCGCCCGAGCTACGTGCTGGGCGGCCGCGCCATGGCGATCATCCGCGACGAGGTCCAGTTCGCCGACTATCTCCTCGACACCCTGCCGAGCCTGATCCCGTCGGACGTGAAATCGCGCTACCCCAACGACAAGACCGGCCAGATCAACACGGTGCTGGGCAAGAACCCGCTCCTGTTCGACCGCTATCTCTCGGATGCCACCGAAATCGACGTGGACGCCATCTGCGACGGCAAGGACGTCTACATCGCCGGCATCATGGAGCACATCGAGGAGGCCGGCATCCATTCGGGCGATTCCGCCTGCTCGCTGCCCTCGCGCTCGCTCTCGCCCGAGACCATCGCCGAACTGGAACGCCAGACCAGGGCGATGGCGCTGGCCCTGCAGGTCGGCGGCCTGATGAACGTGCAATACGCCATCAAGGACGGCGCGATCTACGTGCTGGAGGTGAACCCACGGGCATCCCGCACGGTGCCCTTCGTCGCCAAGGTCATCGGCGAGCCCATCGCCAAGATCGCGGCGCGCGTCATGGCGGGCGAGCCGCTCGCGAGTTTCGGGCTCGAGCCCAAGGTCCTCGACCACATCGCCGTCAAGGAAGCCGTGTTCCCCTTCGCCCGTTTCCCCGGCGTCGATGTCCTGCTCGGACCGGAGATGCGCTCCACCGGCGAGGTCATCGGCCTCGATTCGAGCTTCGGCGTCGCCTTCGCCAAGAGCCAGCTCGGCTCGGGCACCCTCGTGCCGAAGAGTGGCGCGGTATTCGTCTCGGTCCGTGACGCCGACAAGGCCCGCATCCTGCCGGCCATCCGGGAGTTGTCTGAGGCCGGTTTCGTCATCGTCGCCACCAGCGGGACGCAGCGCTATCTCCTGGAGAACGGCGTCCCGACGGAGCGGGTGAACAAGGTGCTGGAGGGTCGGCCGCACGTGGTCGATTCGATCAAGAACGGCGACATCCAGCTCGTGTTCAACACGACGGAAGGCGCAGGCGCCCTGGCGGACTCGCGCTCCCTGCGCCGGGCGGCCCTCTTGCATAAAGTGCCGTACTACACCACTCTAGCCGGAGCGATGGCGGCGGCCGAGGGGATCAAGGCCTATCTCGAGGGTGATCTCCAGGTGCGCGCCTTGCAGGAATACTTCGCGGCTTAACATTTGATGTGGTGTCCGTCTTGACGGACACGGCAGATGCCAAGCTTCAAGACCATCTTACTCTGGCCCGGAGGGAGCGTCCCGCTCCCGACCGGGCCTATTCATTGTGGCGCGAGACGATGACGATAGACAAGGTTCCGATGACGGTGCGCGGGTTCGCTGCGCTGGAAGCCGAGCTGAAGCATCGCCAGCAGGTGGAGCGTCAGCGCATCATCCAGGCCATCTCCGAGGCTCGGGCGCTCGGCGACCTCTCGGAGAATGCCGAGTATCATGCCGCCAAAGAGGCCCAGTCCCACAACGAGGGGCGGGTGATGGAACTCGAGAGCATGATCGCCCGGGCCGAGGTCATCGACGTCACCAAGCTGTCGGGCACCAAGATCAAGTTCGGCGCCACGGTGAAGCTCGTCGACGAGGATACCGAGGAAGAGAAGACCTACCAGCTCGTCGGCGAGCCTGAGGCGGATGTCCGTTCGGGGCTGGTCTCGATCACCTCCCCCATCGCCCGCGCCCTCATCGGCAAGGGCGTCGGGGACACGGTGGAGGTGACGACCCCCGGCGGCGGCAAGTCCTACGAGGTCGTCGCGGTACAGTACGGCGTTTGACGCCCGAGGCTCGGACCATGCGCCAGACCGTATTTCGCCGGTCCGTCACGGGCTGGCGGCGGGCATGGATCGGCCTCGTCGCCGTCCTGGCCATGACGTCCCCTGCCCTGGCCGAGGGTCTGTCGTCCCTCGGGGCCACGCGGCTCTCGGCGATCCGCGTCGATGTGGGGCCGCTCCTGGCGGAAGGTGGCGGCGCCCCGGCGGAAGCCTTGCGTGACGATCTCCTCGGCGCGCTGAACCGCGAATTCGCGGACAGGATCGGGGGCGCCGGGCCGGTTCTCGTGGTGAGGATCAAGAGCCTGTCGCTCCGGCCCTATACCGGGAGCGAAGGAGGCCGCAGCGGCTTCGGCGGCGGCTCGCAATCCGATTATCTCGACGGGGAAGCCCTGATCGTCGGTCGACGCGGCGAGGTGCTGGCCCGGCATCCGCAGCTGTCCGCGCTGCCGTCGAGCTCGGGCGGGGCGTGGTACGATCCGGATTCGGAACGTCGCCGCGTCGCCGCGATCGCACAGCATTATGCCGGCTGGCTGCGCCGGGCATTTCCGTCGAACTGACGCCGCCATGTCGATATCGGGAGCGTCCGGCGTGATGCGATCTGCTGGAGAGAAACTCGGCACCGGCCATGCCCCCGATCTCGCTCATGTGGGAGCGTGGATCGTCACCGATGGCAAAGCCGGTGACGAGAACCAGTGTATCGGCCTCGCGGAAACCCTCGGCCTCGATTTCGAGATCCACCGCGTCACGCCCCGTCCCCCCTTCGGCTGGCTCGCCCCGTGGGGACCGATCGACCCGCGCGACCGACCCGGTCATCGCGGCGGCGCCCTGGCCGGCCCGTTTCCCGAGATCGTGATCGCCTCGGGACGCCGCGCGGTCCCCTATCTCCGCGCGATCCGCAAGGCATCGAAGGGCCGGACCTTCACCGCCTTCCTGAAGGATCCCCGGACGGGGCACGACACCGCGGATTTCATCTGGGTGCCGGATTACGACGACCTTCGCGGGCCGAACGTGTTCACGACCCTGACGGCGCCGCATCAGGTGACGGCGGCGCGGCTGGCGGCGGCGCGCCGTTCCCCCGACCCGCGCCTGATGCAACTGCCGAAGCCTCGCGTCGCGGTGCTGATCGGCGGCGACAGCCGCCATCTCAGCTATCGTTCAGCCGACATGAAGCGGCTGCTCGCCAAATTGACGAAACTCGCCGATGGCGGATCGTCGCTCATGCTCACGGTGTCCCGCCGGACGCCGCCTCCCCTGCGGACGGCGCTTCAGCGCCTCGTCGCGGAGAAGGGCGGCTTCTTCTGGGACGGCTCGGGGGCGAACCCCTACGTCTCCCTGCTCGCCCTCGCCGACGCCATCGTGGTCACGTCGGATTCCGCCAACATGGTGGGAGAAGCGGTGAGCAGCGGTGCGCCGGTGCTTCTCTTCGATCTCCCGAAGACCTACATCCGGCACAGGCGGCTCTTTGCCGGACTGGCGATGGCGGGCGCCCTGAAGCCCTTCACCGGTCGTCTGGAAGAGTTGCATTACACCCCCCTCGACGCGACACCGGCCATCGCGGAAGCTCTGGCCCGTGCCTTTGTCGAGCACCGCGCCGGGCTGGCACCTGCGCCGCGGCCGTAGGAGACGTCCGAACCATGGCCCCCCACCATTCCAAGCTCATCATCATCGGCTCAGGCCCCGCCGGCTACACCGCCGCGATCTATGCCGCCCGCGCCATGGTCGAGCCGCTGCTGATCTCCGGCTTCCAGCCCGGCGGCCAGCTCATGATCACCACCGATGTCGAGAATTATCCGGGCTTCGCCGACCCGATCCAGGGTCCGTGGCTGATGGAGCAGATGCGGCTCCAGGCCGAGCATGTGGGCACCAAGATCGTGTCCGAATACATCACTAAGGTCGATCTGCAGGCGCGACCGTTCCATCTGGAGGCGGATTCCGGCGAGACCTACACCTGCGACGCCCTCATCATCGCCACCGGCGCTCAGGCGAAGTGGCTCGGCCTTCCCTCCGAGGCCAAGTTCCAGGGCTTCGGCGTCTCGGCCTGCGCCACCTGCGACGGGTTCTTCTTTCGCGGCAAGGAGGTGGTGGTCGTCGGCGGCGGCAACACCGCCGTCGAGGAGGCGCTCTATCTCGCCAACCTCGCCGCGAAGGTCACGGTGGTGCATCGCCGGGGCGAGTTCCGTGCCGAGCGCATCCTCCAGGAGCGCCTGTTCAAGCATCCCAACGTCGAAGTGGTCTGGCATCACGCGATCGAGGAGATCTGCGGCACCCAGTCACCGCCTTCGGTCACGCATCTGCGCCTGAAGGACGTGCGCTCGGGCGCGATCACGGAGCTCAAGGCGGACGGCGTCTTCGTCGCAATCGGGCATCAGCCGGCGACGGGGATCTTCGAGGGACAACTCGCCATGCGTCACGGCGGCTACATCGAGACGAAGCCGGGCACGACGGAAACGGCGATCCCCGGCGTCTATGCCGCCGGCGACGTCGCTGACGATGTCTACCGGCAGGCGATCACCGCGGCAGGAATGGGCTGCATGGCGGCTCTGGAGGCCGAAAAGTACATCGCGGCCCTCGAACTCGGCGAAACCCCACAGCAGGCTGCAGCGGAATAGGGAAATCTTTGTTCGGCGCCTTGCGTCGGGCATCAACCTAATCGCAAGATCGTTGTCCTAAAACCAGCACGAGCCGAGTTTCATCGGCTCGGCGTCCCATGTTGCCCGGCCGAACCGAATGAAACGGCGGCCGGGCACGCCGAGACACGGCAAGGGCCGATGCCTGACCGTACAGGGTCCGGCATCTGGCGACCGGCTATCGGCACGGGGCTGCGTGAGGGGGTTGGACGCCGTGGACTGGGACAAGATCCGGATCTTCCTCAACGTCGCCGAAGCCGGCAGCTTCACGCGTGCCGGCGACGATATCGGCCTGAGCCAATCGGCGGTGAGCCGGCAGATCAGCGCCCTCGAACGGGAGTTGAAGGCCCCTCTCTTCCACCGCCATGCGCGGGGCCTCATCCTGACCGAGCAGGGCGACCTGCTGTTCCGGGCGGCGCGGGACATGAAGCTGCGCCTGGAGAACACCCGGGCGCGTCTCGTGGAGACGAGCGAGCGGCCGAGCGGCGACCTCAAGGTGACGACGACGACGGGCCTCGGCACCTCGTGGCTCGCCCAGCGCGTCGCCGAATTCCTCGACCTCTATCCCGACGTGCGCGTCGAACTCATCCTCACCAACGAGGAACTCGATCTCGCCATGCGCGAAGCGGACGTCGCCGTCCGGATGCGGCGCCCGGCCCAGCCCGACCTGATCCAGCGGCGGCTGTTCACGGTCCACTACCATGCCTTCGCCTCGGCCGATTACGTGAAGCGGTTCGGCGAACCCAAGGCGATCGCGGATCTCGACAACCACCGCCTCGTGTCCTTCGGCGGCAACGAGCCGTCCTACCTGCTGGCGACCCACTGGCTCTCGACGGTGGGCCGCGAGGGCCAGGAACGGAGGACGATTCACTTCACGGTGAACAACATCGCGGCCCTGCAGAACGCGATGGAGACCGGTGCCGGCATCGGCATCCTCCCCGACTACGCCGTGGAGGGGCAGACCGGCCTCATGCAGGTCCTGCGCGACGTCGAGATGCCGCATATGGAGTCCTACCTCGTCTATGCCGAGGAGATGCGCTCAGTCGCCCGGGTGCAGGCCTTCCGCGACTTCCTCGTGGCCAAGGCCCAGCGCTGGACCTACTGACCGGCAGCCCGCTCAGACGAACAGGCGCTCGTTCTCGAGACCCTTGTAGAGCCCGGCCACCTGCTCGCCGTAGCCGTTGTAGATCAGTGTGGGCACTCGCTGGTCGGTGCCCAGCACACGCTCCGAGGCCTGGCTCCAGCGCGGATGTGAGACCGCCGGGTTCACGTTGGCCCAGAAGCCGTATTCCGAGGCCTGGAGTCCTTCCCAGAAGGTCTTCGGCCGCTCGGCGACGAAGGACAGCTTCACGATCGACTTCACCGATTTGAAGCCATACTTCCACGGCACCGCGAGGCGGATCGGCGCGCCGAACTGATTGGCCAGCGGCTTGCCGTAGATGCCCGTGGCGATGAAGGCGAGATCGTTGTTGGCCTCCTCCATCGTCAGCCCTTCCACATAGGGCCAGGGATACAGGAACGAGCGCTGGCCCGGCGCCATGGACTTGTCCATGAAGGTTTCCATGCGGAGGTACTTGGCCCCCGATGCCGGCTTTGCCAGGGCCACGAGCTTCGAGAGCGGGAAGCCCGTCCAGGGCACCGACATCGACCAGGCCTCGACGCAGCGGTGGCGGTAGAGGCGCTCCTCAAGGGTCATCTTGCGGACGAGATCGTCGATCCCGATCTCGAACGGCTTCTCGACCAAGCCGTCGATCTTGAGGGTCCAGGGCCGGGTCTTCAGGGCGTTGGCCGCCGGCAGCACGGTCTTGGACGTACCGAACTCGTAGAAGTTGTTGTAATCCGCCGAGAACTTCTCGGCCGTCAGCGGACGGTCCAGCGTATAGGCCTCGTTGCGCGCGGCCGGGTAGAGGCCGCTCGTCGGGTCGGCGGCGGCGAAGGCGCCCTCGACGCCCACGAGGGACGTCGCGGCGAGGCCGGCGACGCCGCCGAGCAAGGCGCGGCGGTTCAGGAACACGCTCTCGGGCGTGGCGAGGCGCTCAGGCATTTCCCAGCCGCTACGGCGCTTGATGTACATGTGGCGTCCTCGAACAAGGATAGGGATGGCCGCGCAGGGCGGCCTCGTCCCACGAAGATCGGCCCCGCCGCCCATCCGTGCAAGCGGGGCCTATCGTCACCGTTCGGCGAGACGCCGTCGCCGGTTACATCGGCGGGCTCGTCAGGGGCGCGGCGACGCGTCGCGCAGGGCCCGGCGCAGCACCTTGCCGACATTGGTCTTCGGGAGCGCGTCGTGGAAGACCACGCGCCTCGGCACCTTGTAGCCGGTGAGCTGCTGGCGCGCGTAGGTCCGCAGCGCCTCGACGCCGACGCTGCTGTCCTTGAGCACCACATGCGCGACGACCATTTCGCCGGTCTCCTCGCATGGCGTGCCGATAACGGCGCATTCGAGCACGCCGGGATGGCCGACGAGGATCTCCTCCACCTCGTTCGGATAGACGTTGAAGCCCGAGACCAGGATCATGTCCTTCATCCGGTCGACGATACGCACCTGCCCGTCCGCCTGGAGGATTGCCACGTCGCCGGTGCGGAAATAGCCGTCACCGGTCGTCGCCCGCGCGGTCTCGTCCGGCCGCTTCCAGTAGCCCGCCATGACCTGCGGGCCGCGCACGCAGAGCTCGCCGGGCTCGCCCGGTAGGACGTCCCTGCCCTCGGCATCGCGGATCGCCACATCGGTGGAGGGAACCGGGAAGCCGATCGTGCCGGTCCAATCCGCCCGAGGGTCGTTCACGCAGACCACGGGCGAGGTTTCGGAAAGCCCGTAGCCCTCGACGATGGACTTGCCCGTGATCGCCTTCCACCTGGCCGCCACGGGAGCCTGCACGGCCATGCCGCCGGCGATGACGAAATGAATCCTGGAGAAATCCACCTCCGCGATCTTCGGATGGTTGTTGAGCAGGTTGAACAGCGTGTTCACCCCGGAGAAATGGGTGAAGCGGTTGCCCTTCAGGGTCTTCACGAACCCGTCCACGTCGCGGGGATTGGGAATGAGCAGGCAGCATCCGCCGATGCTCATGAACAGGAAGAAGCATCCGGTGAGGGCGAAGATGTGATAGAGCGGCAGGGCCGTGACCATCACCCGGTCGACCCCGTCGGTTTCCGACACGCAGAACCAGACCCGGCACTGAGCCACGTTGGCGACGACGTTGGCATGGGTCAGCATGGCGGCCTTGGCGGCGCCCGTCGTCCCCCCCGTATATTGCAGGAACGCGAGGTCCTGCGGCCCGACCGACACCGACGCTTTCGGCAGGCTTCGGCCGCGGCGCAGGACCGTCTCGAAGCGCAGCGTCTTGCCCTCGGGCAGACGATAGGGAGGCACCGCCTTCTTGATGTGGCGCGAGACGAGATCGACGATCCGCCCCTTGAGGCCGAGCCCGTCGCCCGGTCCGGCGACGACGATGCGGCCGAGATCGATATCGGCGCCCGCGCTGGCGACGGTATGGGCGAAATTCTCGAGGACGAAGAGCGCCCGAGCCCCCGAATCGTTGATCTGAACCGTCAGTTCGCGCGGGGTGTAGAGCGGGTTGACGTTGACCACGACGCAGCCGGCCAGGAGGATCCCGTAGATCGCCGCCGGATAGGCCGGCACGTTCGGCATCATCACGGCGATCCGGTCGCCCTTGCCGAACCCTTCGGCCACCAGCCAGGCCGCGATCGCGTCGGCGGAGGCGCCGAGTTCGGCATAGGTGATGGACTTGCCGAAACAGCGGATCGCCGGGCGGGCGGCACATTCCGTCGTGCTGAGGCGCAGGATGTCCACGAGGGTGCGCTGGCTGGCGACGTCGATCTCGGCGGGTATGCCGGGCGGATACATGGAGAGCCATGGGCGCACGGAAACCGGCCCGGGGGCCGTGCCTTGGATCATCTCGATCCTCCCTCTGATGTGCGCGGCAGATTGTTATCCGCGCAGCGGCTTGGTGCCGCGTTCGTTCATATGTAAACTATCTTTTCGGCGACTCTGTCACCGGATCAATCCGCAACGGAGAGTGTATCGGGTTTCTTCCGACGCGATCTGTCACGAAGCGCCAGCCAGACCAGTATGGCATGAGGCAGAAACGCGGCGAGAACCAGAGACATCCCCATCCCTGCCTCGCCGGCCGACATTGCGCGGCGGGGCCATGGCCCGAAACCGGCCGGATGGGCCTGCCCGATCACCGCGAAGGCGAACCACAGGGCGAGAAAGCCCGTTCCGCAGCGGAAGAGACCGATCGCGAGGCGGCGGCCCCATGACGGGGCGGACGCACCACCGCCGATCAGAATCCGGCTCACGGCCAAGGCCGACCCGAAGACGAAAGCCGATGCCGCGGCGCCGATGGCAAAGGCGGCATTCATGGGCTGGTAGGTGAGGAAGGTCATGCCGCCGGTGGCGAAGCCCGCCCGGAGAACGAGACCGCCGAAGGTCGGATAGAGGCCGAGGGCGAGGAGCAGCGCGGCCCCCGCCAAGGCCCCGGCGATGCGCCTGGGCAGGGACGCCGTGCCCGTCGCCGCCATCGCGACGATCCGCGCGAGAGCGTAGATCAGCGCGAAGGTGAAGAGCGGGTATTGCAGCAGGAAGAACCCGTAGAAGCGCGCCGCCAGATCGGGCGGAAGCGCCGAGGCCTGGCTCAGGCCGGCGAGGGCTGAAGCGCAGACCGCGAGCACCGCAGCGATGACCGGAAGTGCCGCAGCCATGACAGACAGTGCCGCGGCTGCGGGAGGAGAGGCGGCGGCCGGGACAAGCACCGCGGACGCGCCGCCGGATGCCATCACGCCTCGTAATTGTCGCGCACGAGCCGGTCGAGGAGACGCACGCCCCAGCCGGCGCCCCAGCTCCGGTTGATCTCGCTGGGGCTCGACGACATCGCGACGCCGGCGATGTCGAGATGCGCCCACGGCACGTCGTTGACGTAGCGCTTGATGAAGGACGCGGCGGTGGCCGCGCCGCCATGGCGCCCGCCGGTGTTCTTCATGTCGGCGAATTTCGAGTCGATGGCCTTGTCGTAGGCCGGGATCAGCGGCATCCGCCACACCGCCTCGCCGGTGGCCTCGCTGGCGGCGGCGATCTTGGCGGCGAGCGCATCGTCGTTGGAGAACATGCCGGCGATGTCCTGGCCGAGGGCGACGATGATCGCCCCGGTGAGGGTCGCCAGATCGATCATGAATTTCGGCTTATAGGCACTCTGCACATGCCAGATCACGTCGGCGAGGACGAGGCGCCCCTCGGCGTCGGTGTTGATGATCTCGATGGTCTGGCCGGACATGGAGGTGACGATGTCGGCCGGGCGCATGGCGTTGCCGTCCGGCATGTTCTCGACGATGCCGATGGCGCCGATGGCGTTGACCTTCGCCTTGCGCGAGGCAAGCGCGAACATCGTGCCCACGACGCAGGCGGCGCCGCCCATATCGCCCTTCATGTCTTCCATGCCGCCGGCGGACTTGATCGAGATGCCGCCGGAATCGAAGCAGACGCCCTTGCCGATGAAGGCGATCGGCGCTTCCGAGGCATCGTCGCCGCCGTTCCAGCGCATGACGACCACGCGGGCCTCACGCGTCGAGCCCTGCGCGACGGCGAGGAGCGCTCCCATGCCGAGGGCCTCGAGCTTGCCGGGACCGAGAACCTCGACCTCGACGCCGAGCTTGGTCAGTTCCTCGGCGCGCCGCGCGAATTCCTCGGGATAGAGAACGTTCGGCGGCTCGTTGATGAGTTCACGCGCCAGGAGGACGCCGCCGGCCACGGCCTCCGAGACCTTGGAAGCCGCCTCCGCCGCCGAGGGATCGGCGACCATGAGGGTGAGCGCGGTGACGCGGGCTTCCTCGCCCTCCGGCTTCTTCTTCGTCTTGTAGCGGTCGAAGCTGTAGACGCGCAGACGCGCGCCGAGGGCGAAATCGGCGGCGTTCGCGGGGCTCACCGAGGAGCCGGGCCAATCGAGGGCGACATGGGCCTGGCGGCCGCTCACCTTGCTGGCCGCATAGCCGCCCAGAGCCGGCCAATCGATCTTGGCGCGGTCCTTCTCCGAACCGAGGCCGATGACGAGGAGCCGGTCGGCATCGATCCCGGCGGGGGCCGGGAGTGCCAGGGACGTCAGCGACTTGCCCTTGAACCGCTCGCTCGCGGCGGCGCGCGCCAGCAGGTCGGCCGCGCCGCGGCCAAGGGCCTGCGCGACCGTGGGCGAAAGGGCCAGATCATCTCCGACGAAGAGAACGATGTCGCCGTGGCCGACCGGGCCGAGCGGCCCGAATGCGATCGTGATACCGTCCGCCATAAGTCACGCTTTCCGAAGGTCTGAATTGGTCCGTGCGGCCCGACACACGGCGCCGCGACGCTCCCTGTGTACCCGTTGATGCGAAGAACGCAACGCGATCCGGCCGCCGCGAAAGCGCCTGATTTGAAGCGCCCCAAGGCGATCGACATCGGTGGACGGGTGCGATGCCGGGGGGCATGAGGAAGGCCCGTGGGACGCGTCCCACGCAAGCCGCGCGTAAGGCCCGCCACGAGATCCGATGACGCAGATCGAGCGCTACATATTCAGGATCGCGGCCGGGGCCTTCCTCGCTTGCCTGATCGGCCTCACGGGCACGATCTGGGTGACGCAGGCCCTGCGCGAACTCGACCTGATCACGGCCAAGGGCCAGACCCTCATCGTCTTCTTCCTGATCACCGGATTATCGGTGCCGACGCTGATCACCGTGATCGCGCCCGTGGCCCTGTTCATCGCCGTGGTCTACGCCCTGAACCGGCTGAACGGCGATTCCGAGCTCATCGTCATGTCGGCGGCCGGCATGCAGCCGCGGCGCATCCTTCGCCCGTTCCTCACCCTGGGGCTCATCGTGAGCGCCGGCGTCGCCTTCCTCACCATCCAGGTGATGCCGTCCTCGTTCCAGGAACTGCGCGACGTGCTGACCCGCGTGCGCGGCGACTTCATCGCGAACGTGGTGAAGGAGGGCCAGTTCACCGAGCTCGACAGCGGCATCACCTTCCATTTCCGCGAGCGCGGCCCGGGCGGAACGCTGCAGGGCATCTTCATCCAGGACAAGCGCGAGGCCGGAAAGACGGTGGTCTATCTCGCCGAGCAGGGTCAGGCTGTGGATTACGAGGGCCAGAGCTACCTCGCCCTCGAGAAGGGCAGCATCCACCGGCAGCAGAAGGATTCTCGGGATTCCTCGATCATTACCTTCGAGCGCTACACGGTGGACCTCGCGGCCTTCACCCCCCCGGACGGCGAGACCGTCTACAAGCCGCGCGAACGGTCGACGGCGCAGCTTCTCTTCCCCGATACGACCGAGACCTATTACCAGTCGCAGAAGGGCCGCTTCCGCGCGGAAGTGCACGACCGGCTCTCGGCCTGGCTCTACCCGCTCGCCCTGACCCTCATCGCTTTCGCGGCACTCGGCGACCCGCGCACCACGCGCCAGGGGCGCGGCCTCGCCATGGCGGGCGCCGTCGTCGCCGTCATCGTCCTGCGCATCGCGGGCTTCGCGGCCAGCAGCGCGGCGGTGCGAAGCCAGGGCGCCGTCGTCGCGATCTACGCCGCCCCCGCCCTGGCGCTGGCGATTTCCTGCCTGATCGTCTTCAACGGTGCCGCGGTGCGGGACTGGAACGCGCGCGTCTCCAGGACCCTCTCGAATCTCGGCCGCGCCGTGATGCGTCGACCGCGCCTCGGCGACGGGTGAGGCTGCCGCCATGATGATCGGCTTCACCCTCGGACGCTACTTCGCCCTGCGCTTCCTGCGCACGGTGCTCGGCGTGTTCATCACCGTCTTCGCCTTGGTCTACACGCTGGATTTCGTCGAATTGCTGCGCCGGGCGGGCGACACGGAGGGCGCGTCCACAAGTTTGATGGCGCAGCTCTCGCTCTATCGCACCCCGGCGGTGGCCGAGGGCGTGCTGCCCTTCGCGATCCTGTTCGGCTCCATGGCGGCGCTGCTCCAGCTGTCGCGCAAGCTCGAACTCGTGGTGGCGCGGGCCGCGGGCATCTCGGCCTGGCAGTTCCTCCAGCCCGGCATCCTGGTGGCGCTGGCCATCGGCGCCTTCACGGTGGGGATCTACAATCCGGTCTCCGCCGCGATGAAGCAGCGATCCACCGAAATCGAGGCGAGGATCTTCGCGAAATCCACGAAGGCGAATTCCGGCAAGGACCTGTGGATTCGCCAGAACAGCCTCGACGGCCAGGCGATCCTGCGTGCCGGGACGGCGATCGAGGGCACGACCACCCTGGCCGGCGTGTCGGTCTATACGTTCGACGAGGCCGGGGTCTTCGTGTCGCAGATCGAGGCCGCGCGCGCGACGCTGCATGACGGATACTGGACCCTCCAGGACGCGCGGCTCCTCACCAAGGGCCAGCCTCCCGAGAGTTACGACACCTACATTCTCGCCTCGAACCTCGACGCCGGACAGGTGAAGCAGCGCTTCACCCCCCCGGAATCTGTGCCTTTCTGGCAACTGAACGAGACCATCGCACGCACGGAGAGGGCGGGGTTGGATGCGACGCGCTACCGACTCCAGTATGATGTCCTCATGGCGAGGCCCGTTCTCTTCGTTGCCATGGTGCTCGTGGCAGCCAGCGTTTCCTTAAGGTTCTTCCGCTTTGGTGGAGTGGGCAAGCTTGTGCTTGGCGGTGTGGCGGCGGGGTTCTTCCTCTACGTCGCGCGGCAGGTCATGGAAGGCCTCGGCGCATCAGGCATCGTGTCGCCCCCGGTGGCGGCATGGTTCCCGGCCGTGGTAGGGAGTCTTCTCGGTACGCTCACGCTTCTCTATCAGGAGGACGGCTGATGCCGTTGTCGGTGACGGGACGCGAAACGAGGCCGAGGCAGAGGTTGGGACACGGGTTGCGTACAGTCTCCGACATCGCGAAGCTCGCCGGGTTGCTGGCGTTCGTCTCCGGCGCCGCGCTCACGCTCGGCTCCGATGGTGCGAGCGCGCAGGCTGCCGGCCAGAGTGACAGGGGCCAGGCCCGCAAGGCTGCGGCGCCCAAATCCGCTGTGGCACCCAAGGCCGCCGCGCAGCCCGCTCCTGCCCCCACGGGCAAGCCGGCCGAGCGGCTCCTCGTCGAGGCCGCCGAGCTGATCTACGACAACGACAACAACACCGTCACGGCGCGCGGCAATGCCGAGCTGCATTACGGCCCGCGCACCCTGCAGGCCGACCGCGTGCGTTATGACAGGGCCAGCAGCCGCGTCTTCGCCGAGGGCAACGTCCGTCTCACCGACGAGACCGGCGCCGTCGTGACCGGCGACACGATGGAACTGACGGACGATTTCCGGAACGGGTTCGTCGACGCCCTGCGCATCCAGCAGACCGTGGAAATGCGGGGCCAGCCGGTCCGCACGCGCTTCTCCGCGCCGCGCGGCGAGCGGGTGGACGGCGAACAGACGACCTTCGAATCCGGCACCTACACCGCCTGCGAGCCGTGCAAGAACAATCCGGAGACGCCGCCCCTGTGGCAGGTGCGCGCCGCCAAGATCATCCACAACAACGAGACCCACATCATCGGGTTCGAGGAATCGACCCTCGAGATCGCCGGTATCCCCGTCGGTTACCTGCCCTATTTCGAGGCGCCGGACCCGACGGTGAAGCGCAAGACCGGCTTCCTCACGCCGCGCTTCATCACCTCCACCGCCCTCGGCAGTGGCATCTCGACGCCGTTCTTCATCAACGTCGCGCCGAATTTCGACATCACCCTGACGCCGTCCTTCCTGAGCGAGCAGGGTATCCTCGGCCAGGGTGAGCTGCGTCACCGGCTCGACACCGGAACTTACACCATCCGCGCCAGCGGCATCTTCCAAACGACGCCCAGCGCCTTCCTTCCCGGGCCGCTCGGCGCGGGAGACCGCGACTTCCGTGGTTCGATCGAGACCACGGGCCAGTTCTACATCAACGACCGGTGGCGCACGGGCTGGGACGTGGTCGGCGTCACCGACAAGTGGTTCCTCGACAATTACCGCGTCCGCAATTCGAGCATCACCACGGATTACTTCCGTGAGGCGGTCTCGACGGCCTACCTGATCGGCCAGGGCGACCGCTCCTGGTTCGAGGCGCGCGCCTACTATTTCAAGGGTCTGTCGAGCTACGATTGGCAGAAGGAGCAGCCGGTCGTCGCGCCGGTGATCGATTACGACAAGCGCATCAACGGTCCGGGCTTCCTCGGCGGCGAAGTGCGTTTCGAGGCCAACATCACCCATCTCGACCGTGAAGCCACGGATTTCCAGGCGATTCCGCGCACGGGCTCCTACTACTTCAATCCCACGGTCAACGGGACGACCTACTCGCTCTACGAGACCTGCACCACCTTCACGCGCAGCACCTGCATCATCCGCGGCCTGTCGGGGAGCAACACCCGCGCATCCGCGCAGCTGTCATGGCGCCGGACCTTCATCGACGATGCCGGCCAGGTCTTCACCCCGTTCGCCTATCTGCGCACGGACGCCTTCTTCGTCGATCCGCGCAATTCCGGCTATCAGAACGCCCTCGCGCAGACGATCAGCACCACGGATTCGGATTTCTCAGGGCGGGTGATGCCGGCGGTGGGTCTCGATTACCGCTATCCCTTCGTGAGCAATTTCGGCCCCCTCGGCGTCCACACCCTCGAACCCATCGCGCAGGTCGTGATCCGTCCGAGCGAAACGCATATCGGCCGCCTGCCCAACGAGGACGCGCAGAGCCTCGTCTTCGACGACACGTCGCTGTTCGAGTGGGACAAGTTCTCCGGCTACGACCGTGTCGAAGGCGGCGTCCGCACCAATCTCGGCGCGCAATACTCGGTGGTGACGCCGTCGGGCTGGTACGCGAACGTGATGTTCGGCGAATCCATCCAGGTCGCCGGGGTCAACTCGTTCCGTCGGGGCGATCTGGCCAATGTCGGCCTCGATTCCGGCCTGGAGCGCCGGGAATCCGATTATGTCGGACGCTTCCAGCTCTCGCCCAACCAGAACATCAGCTTCGTCACCCGTGCGCGGTTCGAGCAGCGGGACTTCACCGTCAACCGCCTGGAGACGGGCGTCATCGCGCGCCTCAACCCCTTCGCGCCCATCGACCTGTCGATGTTCTATTCCTACTACGCCGCCCAGCCCCTGCTCGGTTTCAACAACCGCAGAGAGGGCCTGACCGCCTCGGCGACCTACCACATTACCCCGAACTGGTTCGTCACCGGCTCGGCCCTCGTCGATCTCACGCACTATCTCGACGTGCGCGATAATTTCGCCAACGCCTACACCTCCTATCTCGCCAATCCCGTGGGCGCGGCGCCGGTCTATACCAATCCCGGCCGCGCCAACCTCGCCGGATTGAGCATCGGCGGCGGTTATCAGGACGAGTGCACCACCTTCTCGCTCAACTACATCGTCTCTCCGACGGCCGCGGCCCTGGGCGTCACGGAGCGCAACCGCACCGTGCTGCTGCGCGTCGAGTTGAAGACCCTCGGCGAAGTCGACCTGCGGCAGAACGTCAACATCGCGAGCACGGCCGACGGCATCGCGGCGACCCGGTGAGATCGGGCGAGAACCCGGCCTCGCCTTCTTCCGGCGACGACAGCAGGCCATGACGGTGCACAGACCCATTGCGCTCACGATGGGCGATCCCGCCGGTATCGGGCCGGAGATCGCCCTCATGGCCTGGCTGGCCCGGGACGAAGGGGCCGGGCTTCCGCCGTTCTTCCTCATCGGCGATCCCGATTTCATTGAGGCGCGGGCGAGCAGCCTCGGCTTTCAGGTGCCGGTGGCGGAGGTCGGACCCGATCTCGCGGTCGAGGTCTTTTCGCGCGCGCTCCCGGTCATGCCCCTGCCGAGCGGCACGCGTGTCGGCGCCGTGGCGGGACGGCCGAGCGCGGCCGATGCCGGCGCGACCCTCGAATCGATCATGACGGCGGTCGGTCTGGTCCGGTCCGGCGAAGCGATCGCCCTCGTCACCAATCCGATCGCGAAATACGTCCTGACCAGCGTCGGCTTCGCCTATCCCGGCCATACCGAGTTCCTCGCGGCCCTGGCGGCGGAGCCCGGCAAGGCCGCGCCGCTCCCCGTGATGATGTTGTGGAGCGAGACGCTGGCGGTGGTTCCGGTGACGATCCACGTCGCCCTTCGCCGCGTGCCCGATCTGTTGACGCAGGACCTCGTGGTCCGGACGGCACGCATCGTGGCGCGGGACCTGACGGAACGCTTCGGCATCCCCCATCCCCGCCTCGTCTTGTCGGGGCTGAACCCCCATGCGGGTGAGGCCGGCACGATGGGGACGGAAGACCGCGACGTTCTGGAACCCGCCGTGGCGCAGCTCCAGGACGAAGGGATCGACATCAGAGGCCCGCTTCCGGCGGATACGCTGTTCCATCCCCGCGCCCGGGCGGCCTACGACGTCGCGCTGACGCCGACCCACGACCAGGCCCTGATCCCGATCAAGACCATCGCCTTCGACGATGGCGTCAACGTCACGCTGGGTCTGCCCTTCATCCGGACCTCGCCCGATCACGGCACCGCCTTCGACATCGCGGGCAAGGGCGTGGCGCGGCCGGACAGTCTGACGGGCGCCCTGCGGCTCGCCGCCAGACTCGCGGGGCAACAGGCATGAGCGAGGACGGGCTTCCCCCCCTGCGCGAGGTCGTGCTGAAGCACGATCTCGCTCCGAAGAAGGCGCTGGGGCAGAACTTCCTGTTCGACCTCAACCTCACCGGGCGGATCGCCCGCGCCGCCGGCCCGCTGGAAGGGGTCACGGTGGTGGAGGTGGGGCCGGGCCCCGGCGGCCTGACCCGCGCCCTCCTCTCTGCCGGTGCCGCCCGCGTAGTCGCCATCGAGCGCGACCCCCGCGCCCTGCCGGCGCTGGCCGAGATCGCCGCGCATTATCCGGGCCGCCTCGACGTGGTCGATGCCGACGCGCTGAAATTCGATCCGCGCCCCCTCGTCGGTGAAGGAAAGGTGCGGATCGTCGCCAACCTTCCCTACAATGTCGGAACCCCCCTGCTGACAGGCTGGCTCACCGAAGCGGCCTGGCCGCCATGGTGGGACTCCCTCACGCTGATGTTTCAGCGCGAGGTCGCCGAGCGGATCGTCGCGGACGAATCCGACCGGGCGAATTACGGGCGCTTGGGCGTCCTGTGCGGCTGGCGCACCGAGGCGAACATCCTGTTCGACGTGGCGCCCTCGGCTTTCGTGCCGCCCCCCAAGGTGACATCGAGCGTCGTGCACCTCAGGCCGAGGCTCGCCCCCCTGCCCTGTTCGGTGACGGCACTCGAACGGGTGACACGGGCGGCGTTCGGCCAGCGCCGCAAAATGTTGCGCCAGAGCCTGAAAGCGGCAACGCCCGACCCGGCGCGCCTGCTTGACGCGGCGGGGATCCCCGAGACGGCCAGGGCGGAAGAGGTGCCAGTCTCGGGCTTCGTCGCGATGGCACGGGCGCTGGACTGAAGCCCGCCCGGACGACGACGCCGTGTGGTTGTCCAGGCGGGGCCGCCGCAGGGGCGACGGCCGTAATCGTTCAGAACTTGCCGAGCATCGGGAAATCGACGTTCAAGGCCGATTCGGCGGCCAGCGGCGCCTCGCGCCGGCGCGGCTTGCGGTTGATCACCTGTTTCAGCTTCGATTTCAGCACGGACATGTCGAACGGCTTCAGGATGAAGGCATCGGCGCCGGCCTGGTGCGCGAGGTTGATGTCCTCGAAATCGAACGACGCCTCGGTGAGGATGAAGGGCGTGTTCATGAGCGCGTCGTCGCCGCGGATCTCGCGCAGGAGCGTCAGCCCGTCCATCGGCTCCATCATCAGGTCCGAGATCACAAGGGCGTATTTGCGCTCGCGCAAACGCTCCAGCGCTTCGGGACCGCTGGTCACGCCGTCGACATCGGGGAAACCGATCCGCGTCATCAGCAGGATGACCAGCTTCAGCAGTTTCTCCTGATCGTCGACGATCAGGATCGGTGGGGTCTCACTCATGGGCTTTCGAAGCTCAAAGTCGGATATCCGACATCAGGAAGGCTGGGACGCAGCATCAGACGAAGAGATGGTCGATGCCCTGTTTGGCCAGCGATTCGGCCTGCAGGGCAACGGCGAGAGAATGGATCACCCCGCCTTTCGGAGTGCCGCGCTGAAACATCGGCAGCAGGCCGGCCTTCTGGAAGATCGCGTCGTTCGCCGGGTTGCGGATGACGGTCACGAACGAATTGACGAATTCCCGCTTCACGATCTCGCGCCACTCGACGATCTGCACGTCGCGATGCCGGGTATCGTTGCTGATCCGTCCGAAGGTGTCGTTCACGGAGGTGCGCTCGCCTTCGATGATCTGGGCGGCGAAATTCTGCTCCACCAGCAGGAAGCTCGTGATGACGGAGAATTCGTTCTTCTTCTGCGCCTGCCGCGTGATCTCGCCGAGCTGGCGAGTCCGGCCCGCCGCATCGGCGGCGAGATTGAGGCGCGAGAAATAGATGAGATGGACGAGGGTCGTCCGCTTGCTCTTCATGATCCCTCTCCGTTGCGCCAACGGCCCGACGATAACCGACCTGGGCATAACGCTGGGTAAACGACGCCGGCACTCTATCACGAAACCGGCAAAAGCTGCCGGGGCATTCCAGGCAAATGTCGGTTCTTGCCGGCCATCTAAAGAACTAATCTTGTATTTTCAATGAGTTAGATTTGGCATCCCGCTTGCGGATGATGGCATGAACCGATCTCGGTCCACATTATTTTCAACAAAGGTTGCCGGTCATGGATGTGTTTTCCGCGTTGCAGACGGCGGTCTCGGGCATGAAGGCCCAGGGCTTCTCCCTCGAGAACATCTCCGGCAACATCGCCAACTCGCAGACCACGGGCTTCAAGCGGGTCGATACCAGCTTCGTCGACCTCGTCGCCGAGCAGGCACCCAGCCGTCAGGTCTCTGGCAGCGTCAGGGCGAATTCCGTCCTGACCAACTCGATCCAGGGCAACATCATCGCGACCGAGACACCGACCAACATTGCCTTGAATGGACCGGGCTTCTTCGCCGTGCAGACGAAGACCAGTGACGTCAACGGCCAGACCTCGTTCTCGCCGGAAAATCTTTACACACGCCGAGGCGACTTCAAGCCGGACGACGAAGGCTATCTCCGCAACGGTGGCGGCGCCTACCTCACCGGGACCAATCTGAACCCCATCACGGGCAACGCCACAAGCCAAGGTCCGATCCAGATCTCGAAATTGCCTATCCCCGGTAAGGCAACGAGCGCGATCAACTATGCGGCGGAGCTTCCACAAGCCCCCTCTAAAGATCTGGTTGGAACGGGCCTTGCTGGCAACCCTAATCCGATCGTACTGACGGGAGTGGGAGGCGGAACCGTTGCCTCGGGAGTTGAGGCAAAAAAACTCATGGACGGCAGTATGGCAGGTCCAATGCTGACGACATACTCCGCCATTGGAGCACCTGTAGACCTGAAAACAGTATGGACAAAAATTCAAGACGCAGCTGCAGCCACAACGATTACGAACGATGATGGCACTACAACTGCAGTTCCCGCAAAGAATGCCGTATGGAATTTATTCTACGCCAACGACACTACGGTGAGCGGTGCGGACTCTTCATGGAAGAACGCGGGAACAGCCTTCGAATTCGACGCGGGCGGCACGCTCCTGAAGCCAGATGGGGGATCCATCACGCTCGCCGCGCCGACGATCGACGGTGTGGCTCTCGGACCGATCACCATCAATTATGGCCAGGGATTAACGGCTTTCGGAAAAGGGGAAGTTGTAACATCGAAGCTTAATCAGGACGGATTTACATCAGGCTCATACAAAGACAGCTATATCAGCGAAGATGGAGATGTCGTTGCTAACTACAGCAACGGAAATTCTGTTACTATTGCTAAAGTCAAGGTTGTGCAGTTCACAAACCCCGACGGGTTGAAGGCAGACTCATCAGGAAATTATCGGCAGACGCTCGATTCAGGGAATCCCCTGGTTGGCCTCAATGGCACGACGATCGAAGGCCAGAATATCGAGCAGTCGAATACGGACATTGCGAGCGAATTTTCTAAGATGATCGTAACCCAACAGGCCTATTCTGCGAACACGAAGGTCATTTCGACCGCGCAGGACATGATGTCCTCGTTGATCAATATCATCCGCTGAGTTCCGAGGTTTCCGGTGACGTAAAGGGAGGGCAAGCGTGTCGTTATCAGCCCTGAACACGGCCATGGCCGGCCTGAAGACCACTCAGGCCGCCATCGGCATCGTCTCGCAGAACATCGCGAATGTCGGCACCACCGGCTATGTCAAGCGCTCGCTCGACACTGTCGCCCAGGGGCCCGGCAATTCCGGCGTTGCCCTCGGCACGATCGACCGGGTCTTCGACGAGAATTCGTTGAAGCAGCTGCGGCTGGAGACGTCCGGCGCGTCCTATACGGGCATGATGGCGGACGTCCGGACCCAGCTCGACAAGCTCTACGGCACGCCCGGCACGACGAGCGCCCTCGACGGGGTGATGAACAGCTTTACCCTGGCGCTCCAGACCCTCGGCGCTGCCCCGGACTCCGCGCCCGCCCGCTCCGCCGTGGTCGCGGCGGCATCGAACCTCGCGACGAAGATCGGAAGCATCGCAGAGGGGGTCCAATCCCTGCGCACCGCGACCGAGAGCCAGCTCTCCAACGATACGTCGGCGGCGAGCGGCCTGCTCTCGTCCATCGCCCAACTCAACGTCAAGATCGCGGCCACCAGCGACGATGGGTCCAAGGTCGCCCTGCTCGACCAGCGCGACCAGGCCCTCAATTCCCTCTCCGGCTATCTCGACGTGCAGGCCTCGGTGCAGCGCGACGGGACCGTCACGGTCATGACCAATTCCGGCATGACCCTGGTGGACCGGGCCAGCGCGGCGAGTTTGAGCTTCGACGGCCGCGGCACGCTCGGTCCAGAGGACAGCTACTCCGCGGACCCGGCCCAGCGCGGCGTCGGAACCATCACGGCGACCACGCCGGGCGGCGGAACGATCGATCTGGTGGCCTCGAACGCGATCCGCTCGGGCTCGCTGGCCGCCGGAATCGAGCTGCGCGACACGGTTCTGCCCCAGGCCCAGCGCCAGCTCGACGATCTCGCGGCGGGCCTGTCGCGGTCGCTGTCCGATACGTCGGCGGTGGGCACGCCCGCCTCCACGACGACCGGAGCGGGTTTTGACATCGACCTGACCGGCCTCAGCGCCGGCAACGCCATCACGATCAGCCTCAAGGATGACAAGGGCGCCCAGCGCAACCTGATCCTGGTTCCGTCCAAACTGAATCCGCCGGCCGCCGTGAACCGGACCGATGTCGCCGACCCGCTGGCGACCATCGTGCCGTTCACGCTGGAGAGCGACCCGGCCAAGCTCGGCGCCTCGATCGCCGCTGCCCTCGGCTCGTCATTCACCGTGACGTCCAACGGCACTGTCGGCAAAGAAGGCGCGGTCAGAATCCTGACCCCGGCGAACGGGACCACGACGATCCAAGGGATCAGTGCGAGCGTCACCCAGTCGAAAACGGCCGACGACGTGACGAACGGCAAGCCGCAGATCCCGCTCTTCGTCGATGGCGGCGGCCAGGCCCGTCTCTTCACCGGCTCGTTCGATGGCGGCTCGCAGCTGACGGGCTTTGCTCAACGCATCGCCGTGAACCCGGCGGTGGCGGCGAAGACCGAATCGCTGGTGAAGATGTCGTCATCCACTCCCGCCAACGACGTATCGCGGCCGCAATACCTCCACAACGCCCTCACGACCGCCAACCGGACCTTCTCGGCGGCGAGCGGAATCGGCGGCATCAGCGCCCCCTTCACGACCTCGGTTCAGGACTTCACCCAGAAGATCATCGACGCCCAGGGCGCCGCCACCGCGACCGCACAGTTTCTCGACGAAGGGCAGAGCATCGCTCTGGCGACGGCGCAGAGTCGGTTCGCGGGCACATCCGGCGTCAAGATCGACGAGGAGATGTCGAAGCTCGTCGGGTTGCAGACGGCTTATACCGCCAATGCCCGCGTCCTCACAGCCGCGCGCGACATGCTGGACACGCTTCTCCGGATCTAGAGATTCCTCACGGACTTCCTGTCCGTGAGGTTGCTCCAGGTCTTCTTTCCGCATTTCGTTCTTCCGAAACGTGGGCTCCACGGTTCGGGTCACTTGTCCGGCGTCTTCCAACGGTCATACCCGTGAAGACCCTTTCGCCGAGGTCACGATGACGATCAGCGCCTTCACGGCAGGCACCTATTTTCAGGATCGCAACACAGCGAATCTGGTCAGCCAGAAGGCGCGCCTCGATGCGTTGACGACCCAGCTCAGCACCGGACGCAATGCGGAGACGTATGGCGGCATCGGCTCTGCGCGAACCACCAGCCTCTCTGCCCACGCCTCGCTCAGCGCGCTCGATGGCTACGATGCCGCGATCAACGCGAACACCACGCGGGTGACGGTCGCCAGTTCGGCGGTGACACAGCTCTCCAACCTCAGCGGCATCGTCCAGGGTTCGTTGAATAGCGGGTCGATCGCGTCCGGTTCGAACGCCGTGCAGGTAGCCAGGAACAGCCTGGACGCCGCCGTGGACGCCTTGAACCAGGACGTCGCCGGCAATTACATCTTCGGCGGTCGCGATTCTGACGCCCCACCCGTCGCCTCGTCGGATGCGATCCTCAACGGCGTGCCCAGCCGCAACCTCGACGGCCTCAAGACCGTGGTGAGCGAACAGATCGCCGCCGATCTCGGCCCGAACGGCAATGGCCGCATCGCCACGAGCGTGTCGGGCTCCACCGTGACGGTCAGCGAAGAGGGTGCCGGAGCCGGAGGCACGGAGGCGCGTGCGAATTTCGGCTTCAGCCTCGTCTCTGCGGCGAGTTCGAACCCGGCGGCCATCACGACGGGGCCGATGACGGCGCGCACGAACCCGGACGTCACCTTCTCCGTGGCCAACGCGCCGGCGGAAGGCGACCGCATCCGCGTGGCGATCAACCAGCCCGACGGAACCCAGAGTTTCACCGACCTGATCGTCACCGCCAATCCTCCGGCGGATTCCACCAACACGATCCCGCTCGGTACGGCCGCCGACACCGCCGCCGCCCTCACGAAGAGATTCGAAAACCAGCCCGTTGCCAGCATCCAGGGCAAGGCCTCCCTCGGGCTCGCCGCGAATTTCGGCGCCGGCACGCCGGCTTCGGTAGAGCTCAATGTGAAGACCCCTCCGGCGGCGGGGGACACGCTGACCTTCAAGCTCGCGCTTCGTGACGGCACCACGCAGACGATCACGCTGACCGCGAAGGCGAATGCGGATGCGAAGTCCACCACCGAGTTCTCGCTGACCGGTGACGTCGCCGCCAACATCTCAACCGCCCTGTCGAACGCGCTGAAGGAGACGGCGGGGACGACCCTCTCGGCGAGTTCGGCGTCGCGCGCCACCCAGGATTTCTTCGCCGGGTCGAAGACCGAGGGTCTTGCGCCGCGCCGCGTATCGGCGGACGGGAACGGCTACGCGGAAGGAGCCAGCGCCACGACCGTCATCTGGTACACCGGCGACGATACCTCCACCGATCCACGGGCGACGGCATCGGTGCAGATCGGCTCGGACCGAAAGATCGGCATCGGAGCCCAGGCCAACGAGGCGCCGATCCGCGCGGTCCTCGCCGGGATCGCGCAGGTCGCGGTGCAGAGTTTCACCACCACGCAGACCGGAACGTCGGAGGCGGCACGCTACCTCGCCGTCGCGGAACGCTCACGCTCGGTTCTCACCTCCACCAACGGGCGCGAGGGATTACAGGCCATGGCCAGCGATCTCGGCCTCGCGGCCAAGACCATGACGGAGACGAAGGCCGACAACCGCGCCGCCAGGGCCACCCTTCAGGACAGTCTCGACGGCGTCGATACGGTCTCCCTCGAGGAAGTGACAGCGAAGCTCCTGGCGCTCCAGAACCAGCTTCAGGCGAGCTACCAGGTGACCTCGATGCTCTCGAAGCTGACGCTGACGAACTACCTCTCCTGAATCAGGCCGCCGCCAGGCCGCGCTGGCGCAGCAGCGGATCGATGCTCGGCAGGCGGCCGCGGAAGGCGGTGTAGGCCTCGCCGGGGTCGCGCAGGTTTCCGGCCCCGTAGACGAACTTGCGCAGGCGCGCCGCCGTCTCGGGGTGGAAGATGTCGCCGGCCTCGCGGAACGCGTCGAACGCATCGGCATCCAGCACCTCGGACCAGAGGTAGCTGTAATAGCCGGCCGCATAGCTATCGCCGGAGAAGATATGCGCGAAATGCGGCGAGCGGTGCCGCATGGAGATCTCCGCCGGCATGCCGATGCGCTGCAGGGCGTCGGCCTCGAAGGCCAGGACGTCGAGCCCGTCCTCGCCGCCGCTCGACAGATGCAGCGTCATGTCGACGATCGCCGAGGCGGTGTACTCGATGGTGGCGAAGCCCTGGTTGAAGGCCCGCGCCGCGAGCATGCGCTTGAGCAGGTCTTCCGGCATCGGCTCGCCGGTGCGGTAGTGGCGTGCATGGGCGCGGAGCACTTCCGGCTGTTCGAGCCAGTGCTCGTAGAGCTGCGAGGGCAGTTCGACGAAATCGCCCGCCACCGCCGTGCCCGCGAGAAGCGGGTAGGTCACGTCGGAGAGGAGGCCGTGCAGGGCATGGCCGAACTCGTGAAACAGGGTGCGCGCGTCGTCGAAGGACAGAAGCGGCGTCTCGCCCGCCGGCGCCTTGGCGAAGTTCATCACGTTGACGATGATCGGCGTGATCGGGCCGTTGAGCCGCTCCTGTGAGCGGAAGGCACTCATCCAGGCGCCGCTGCGCTTCGACGACCGGGCGAAGTAATCGCCGAGGAAGATCCCGACCTCCGATCCGTCGGAATTGCGCACCGTCCAGGCCCGCACGTCGGGATGGTAGCGGGGGAAGTCGGTGAGTTCCTCGAAGCGCAGGTGGAACAGGCGCGAGGCCGTGTCGAAGGAGGCCGCGATGACGCCGTCGAGGGGCAGGTAGGGCTTGATCTCGCCCTCGTCGAGATCGTGCTCGGACCGCCGGAGCTTCTCCGCATAGTGGCGCCAATCGTGGGCGCGGATGGCGAAGTCGGCCCCTTCCGACGTCGCCAGCGCCTGGAGCCGGTCGCGTTCCGCGCCCGCACGGGCATGGGCCGGTGTCCAGACGTTGCGCAGGAGTTCCATCGCCGCGTCCGGCGAGCCGGCCATGGTGTCGGAGAGCTTGAAATGAGCGAAGCTGTCGAAGCCCAGAAGCCGTGCCCGCTCGGCGCGGAGGGCGACGATCTCGGCGATGATCCCCTTGTTGTCCGTGGCGCCCCCGCTCTCGCCACGGCGGGTCCAGGCCTCGTAGGCCTTCTCCCGCAGGTCACGCCGGGTGGAGAAGACCAGGAACGGCTCGATCAGCGAGCGCGACAGGGTGATGACGTGACCGTGCTCGCCGCCCCGGTCCTTGGCCGCGCTGGCGGCGGCCGCCCTCAGGAATTCGGGCAGGCCGGCGAGGTCCGCCTCACCCTCGAGGGGGAGGATGAAGGCGCTCTCATCGGCCAGCAGGTTCTGGCTGAACGTCGTCCCGAGCTCGGCCATCCGCCCGGCGATCTCGGCCATCCGCGTCTTCGCCTCGGGAGCGAGATCGGCACCGGCGCGGCGAAAGCGTGTGCGGTAGCGGTCGAGGACGCGCCGCTCTTCCGAGCCGAGCGTCTCCGCGTCCGCGTCGACGGCGGCGATGCGCGCCCAGAGCCGGGGATTGAGGTAGATGGCGCTGCCGTGGCGGGCGAGACGCGGCGTGATCGCCCGCTCGACGGCCTGGAGGTCCGGGCTGGTGTTGCTGCCGCTCAGGTTGAAGAAGACGGAGGCGACGCGGTCGAGATCGAGGCCCGCCCGCTCCATCGCCTCCACCGTGTTGGCGAAGGTCGCGGGCTCCGACGCCTCGGCGATGGCCGCGATCTCGGCATCGTGCGTGTCGAGCGCCGTCTCGAAGGCGGGCAGGAAATGCTCCGGCCGGATCCTGTCGAAGGGCGGCAGGCCGAACGGCGTGTCCCATACAGGCTCAGCGAACGGTCCGATGTCCCGGATGGTGGTGCTCGTCATGGTCGTCCTTCGAAGTCGTGCGCCGCTGGCTCGGCCGGAACGTAGCCATCGGAGGGAACGAGCGCAAAGCCCCCGCGTGGTTTTGCGGTGACATGCGTGCGCCTGTGGACGGCATCTGCGGGACATCATCGCTTGCGCCCGCGCACGGCTCGACGCAGGTTGCCGCCGCCATGACACCCTCCCTCCGATCCGTCACCGTCCCGATCCGCACCGCCCGCCTCGTCCTGGCGGCGAGCGGTTTCCTGGCCGCCGGCATCGGTGCGGCCATGGCTCAGAGTCTCTCGGTCGATCTCGGCCAGGGCGGGGTGACGGAGCGGGCGCTCCAGCTCGTCGCCCTCATCACCGTCCTCGCGCTGGCGCCGTCCGTGCTGGTGATGGCGACCTCGTTCACGCGGATCGTGGTGGTCCTCTCGATCCTGCGCTCGGCCCTCGGCACGCAAAGCGCACCGCCGAACGCCGTGATCACCAGCCTCGCCCTGTTCCTCACTGCCTTCGTCATGGCGCCCACGGCGCGGGAGGCTTACCGGACCGGCATCGAACCGCTGATCGCCGGGCAGATCACGCAGAGCGTGGCGTTCGAGCGGGCCTCGGCCCCGTTCAAGACCTTCATGCTGCGCAACGTGCGCGAGAAGGACCTAAAGCTGTTTCTCGACATGGCGAAGGCCCCCGCCCCTGCCGGGCCGGAAGCCATCGGCCTCGAGATCGTCACGCCGGCCTTCATGATCTCGGAACTCAGGCGGGCCTTCGAGATCGGCTTCCTCCTCTTCATCCCCTTCCTCATCATCGACCTCGTCGTCGCCTCGATCCTGATGGCGGTGGGCATGATGATGGTGCCGCCGGCGACGGTGGCCCTGCCGTTCAAGCTGATCTTCTTCGTGCTGGTGGACGGCTGGACCCTGGTCGCGGGCTCGCTGATCCAGAGCTACGGAAGCTGAATGCGGGATCAGCCGTGCAGGTGGTCCAGGATGGCGAGCCCCGCCGGCGTCGCCTCGTAGCGGGTCCGCTGGGTGCGCTGGTTTCGCTCGGTGATCGCCAGGAGTTCGGCTTTTCCCGACAGCGTCTCCACCGCACGCAGGACGAGGGCATGCTCGACGCCGAACACCCGCGCGAAGCTGCGGCTGTCGGCGGCGAGCTTCAGGTGCAGCCCCGCCAGCAGCCCGGCCTCCAGGGTGGAGAGGTCGGGCTGGAGATCGGCGATGGAATCGGTGACGGCGAGGAAGGTCTCGGCGTCGGCGGGCGGCTCGCTCACGCGGCTTGCGCCGGGCGACGGATCGAGACCATCACCGATTTCGAGGTCGGCGTGTCGCTCTCCTTGCCGAAGGACGACAGGGGAACGAGGACGTTGAGCTCCGGGTAGTAGCCGGCGAGACTGCCGCGCGGCATGTCGAAGGGCACGAGGCGGAAGCCCTCGGCCACCCGCACCACGCCGTCGTCGTGGGTGCCGACGATGTCCACCCGGTCGCCGGCGACGGCACGGATCTCGGCCAGGTCGTCGGGATGGGCGAACAACACCTGACGCTCGCCGTAGACCCCGCGATAGCGGTCGTCGAGACCGTAGACGGTGGTGTTGTACTGATCGTGGCTGCGGAAGGTCTGGAGCACGAAGGTGTCGCCCATCGCCCTCGCCTGCTGATGCTCGGTCGCCTCCGGCAGGGCATCGGCGGAGAAGTTCGCTTTTCCGTTCACCGTCTCGAAGTTGCGCTCGGCGGCGAGGTTGCGCAGCATGAAGCCGCGCGGACGGCGGACGCGGGCGTTGTAGCCGGCGAACCCCGGAATGGTCCGCTCGATCAGCGCACGGATGCCGTCGTAATCGTCGGCGAGGGCTGCCCAATCGACCTTGTCCGAGCCGACGGTGGCCGCCGCCATGCCGGCGATGATGGCGATCTCGGAGCGCAACTCCGGAGAGGCGGGCTTGTTGATGCCGCCCGAGCCGTGGACCATGCTCATGGAATCCTCGACCGTGACGATCTGGATCTTGCCCTTCGAATTCCGGTCGATCTCGGTGCGGCCGATACAGGGCAGCAGGTAGGCGACGCGGCCGGGCACGAGATGCGAGTGATTGAGCTTCGTGGCGATGTGGACGGTGAGTTCGCAGGAGGCGAGCGCCTTGGCCACCAGCGCGGTATCGGGCG
This sequence comes from Methylobacterium bullatum, assembly GCF_014845095.1. GTDB lineage: Bacteria > Pseudomonadota > Alphaproteobacteria > Rhizobiales > Beijerinckiaceae > Methylobacterium > Methylobacterium bullatum. Next base: position 63,739 of record NZ_NKUG01000051.1, read on the forward strand.
TTGCGCGGGCGAAGTTGCCGCCGAGCCCGATGAAGGCCTTCGACGAACCGTCGAGCATGGCGCCGATGGCGCCGATGACGTTGTGACCGTGCTTGCGCGGGGCGACGAAGCCGATCTCGCGCTCGAGGGCGTCGAGCAGCGCGGCGGGCGGCTTCTCGTTGATGCCCACCGTACGGTCGCCCTGCACGTTGGAATGGCCGCGCACTGGGCAGAGGCCGGCACCGGGACGGCCGATATTGCCGCGCAGGAGCATGACGTTCGTCATCTCGCGGATGGTGGCCACCGAGTGCTTGTGCTGGGTGACGCCCATGGCCCAGGTGCAGATCACCTTGTCGGCGCCGAGATAGACGTCGGCAGCCACCTCGATATCGGCGCGGGACAGGCCGGACTGGTCCTCGATCGCCTCCCAGCTCGTCGCCTCCACGACGGCGCGATAGACCTCGTGGCCCTCGGCATGGTGGCTGAGGAAGGCGCGATCCAGGACGGATGGACGGCCGGCGGCGCGAGCCGCGTCGTCCGCCGCGAAGACCGCCTTGGCGATGCCGCGGAACGCCGCCATGTCGCCGCCCGGACGGGGCTGGTAATAGTGGCTCGCCACCGGGGCGCTGGCACCGCGCAGCATCTCCACCGTGTTCTGCGGGTCGGCGAAGCGTTCGAGCCCGCGCTCGCGCACGGGGTTGAACACGACAACGCGGGCGCCGCGGGTGGCAGCCTTGCGCAGGTCGCCGAGCATGCGGGGATGGTTGGTGCCGGGGTTCTGGCCAACCACGAAGATCGCGTCCGCCTTCTCGAAATCCTCGAGCAGCACGGTGCCCTTGCCGATACCGATGGCCGCCTGGAGGGCGATGCCGCTGGCCTCGTGGCACATGTTGGAGCAGTCGGGGAAGTTGTTGGTGCCGTAGAGCCGGGCGAACAGCTGGTAGATGTAAGCCGCCTCGTTGGAGGCGCGACCGGAGGTGTAGAACTCGGCACGGTACGGGCTGTCGAGGCCGCGCAGGGTGGCGCCGATCTCGGCGAAGGCGTCGTCCCAACTGACCGGCAGATAGCGGTCGCTGCCTGCGTCGTAGCGCATGGGGTGCGTCAGGCGGCCCTCGCCTTCGAGGGCGTAGTCGGTCCAGCCACGCAGCTCCGAGACGGTATGCTTGGCGAAGAACTTCGGCGGCGTGCGCTTGTCGGTCGCCTCCCAGGAGACGGCCTTCACGCCATTCTCGCAGAACTCGAACGACGAGCCGTGCGCCGGATCACCCCAGGCGCAGCCGGGACAATCGAACCCGTCGGGCTGGTTGGCCTTGAGCATGGCGCGGGCCCCGGAGAGCGGGGCGCGACTGCTCAGCAGGTGCTTGCCGCAGCTCTTCAGCGCGCCCCACCCGCCGGCGGCGGAGGAACGCTTGGGGGACGCGACCGGGTGATCCATGAACGATCCTGGTTCGGCAAATAAGGGATGGGACAGTGCCGTCGCAGGGCGAGGTTACCGTCTATCCCACCAGCGATATCGCACCGCACAAGGGTCACTCAATCAGGGGCAAACGCGGGCCAGTCATGCGCCTGTGGACATGGCATGGCATGAAACCGAGCAGTCTTACGGAGTTCTAAACTCACCTCCGATCCCAGCGCAGGAGACGCATGCGAATGGCGCCGGGATCGGACCTGCCGGCCCACTTCGAAAACCGGCCTCACCCAGGCGTCCATTGCAACGCAGGAGCACGTCTCGCCACGTCCCTCGGCCCGCCCCTCGCTACCTCGCGCCGAGGCCGAGCCTGGACAGAGCCGCGGCATCGCGGCCGACGATGACGGACAGGTCGCTCGCACCCTCCGTGCCGAGCTTGCGCAGCAGGCCGGATTTGATCGTGCTCACGAGGCCGGGGCCGGCATAGACCAGGGCCGAGTAGAGCTGCAGCAGGCTCGCTCCGGCACGGATCTTGGTCCAGGCCGCCTCGGCGGAGTCGATCCCGCCGACGCCGACGAGCGGGATGGTACCGCCGACACGCAGGTAGGCCTCCGCCAGAAGGCGGGTCGCCGGTTCGAAAAGCGGGCGGCCGGACAGGCCCCCGGTCTCCGTCGCCAGGGAGGCTTCGGTGAGACTGGTCGGCCGCGCGATGGTGGTGTTGGAGACGACGAGGCCCTGCACCTTGCGGCGCAAGGCCGTGGCGACGATGGAATCGAGAGCTTCGAGCGAGATGTCGGGGGCGATCTTGAGCAGGATCGCGGTCTCGGGCGAGGCCTTGTCGCGGGCCTCGACCACGCGTCCCAACAGATCGTCGAGGAAGGCTTCGCCCTGGAGGTCGCGCAGTCCGGGGGTGTTCGGCGAAGAGACGTTGACCGTGACGAAGGCGACATGGGGCGCCAGCGCCGTGGTGCAGGCCACGTAATCGGCGATCCTGTCGGTGGAATCCTTGTTGGCCCCGATGTTGATGCCCACCAGACCGGTCCGGCCGCCTCTGGCCGCGAGGCGGCCGCGCACGACGTCGAGCCCTTCGCTGTTGAGACCGAAGCGGTTGATGACGGCACCGTCGGCGCTCAGGCGGAACACGCGCGGGCGCGGATTACCGCCCTGCGGCTTCGGCACCACGCCGCCGACCTCGACGAAGCCGAAGCCCAGGCCGAGCAGGGCATCGGGCACCTGCGCGCCCTTGTCGAACCCCGCCGCCAGGCCGACCGGATTGGGGAACCGGCGGCCGAAGACGGTGACCGCGAGCCCCGAATCATCCGGACTGGGCTTTCGCGGAGGCAGAAGCCCCAGCCCGCGCAAGGTGAGGTTGTGCGCCGTCTCGGCGTCGAGACCGTGCAGGATCGGCTTTGCGAGGGGAAAGAGAGCGCCGATCATACCGATGCTCCGGTTGCGGGGCTGGCGGACGAGATAAGATCAGCTTGAAACACATGCCGTCCGTCCGGCCCGATCGGAAGCTCGGTCACGGATATGACGGCGTCGAGGGGCAGATCGCCGTAGAGATGGGGGAACAGCGCTCCGCCGCGGGAGGGCTCGTAGCGTAGGGCCTCGCCCAGCGCCTCGGCCTCGATGCCGATGAGGAGGAGATCGGAGACACCCGCGAAGTGCCGGGCGGCCGTTTCAGCCACCTGGTCGGCGGTGGAAAAATGGATGAACCCGTCGGCCTCGTCGACGGGCGCACCCGCGAACCGCCCCGCTTCCTCCGCCTCGCGCCAGAGGGCGCGCGGGCAAATCTTGTAGATCACGGGCATCGCGCGTTGCCTTCCGGTTCGACGGTCCACGCGATAGAACGGGTCGGCATCCGTCGCAACCACGATCGGTCGCTACCTCAAGTCGTCCTTTCCGAGTTCCTACACCTTCTGGATAATGGCGGCGTGCCGTTGCTTCCGGCGTAGTTTAGTTCTACTTTCCTAAAGCTAGGCTGGATGTCTTAGCCATTCTGATCGAGTCTCGCCATGCTGTCCCACGAGCAGATCTGGACCGCGATCGATCGCCTCGCGGAACGCCACGGCTTCTCGGCCTCCGGTCTCGCACGCCGTGCGGGCCTCGACGCCACGAGCTTCAATCGCTCGAAGCGGATCGGGCCGGATGGGCGCAAGCGCTGGCCCTCCACCGAATCCGTGTCGAAGGTGCTCGCGGCCACCAACGCGACGCTCGACGATTTCCTTCGCCTCATCGAGCCACGGGAACGCATGCCGCGCGCCATGGTGCCGCTGATCGGCATGACGCAGGCCGGCGCCGGCCGGCTCTTCACCGAGGAAGGCATGCCAACGGGCGGCCCGGGCTGGGAGGAGATCGAGTTTCCCGATCTCGGCGAGGATCGTGCCTTCGCCCTCGAAGTGCAGGGCGATTCCATGGAGCCGCTCTATCGCGACGGTGACGTGCTGATCGTCTCTCCCACCGCCAGTGTCCGCAAGGGCGACCGCGTGGTGGTGCGTCTGGCGAGCGGCGAAGTGCTGGCCAAGGAACTGCGCCGCAAGACCGCCCGGACCATCGAGCTGCTCTCTCTCAACCCGAACCACCCCGAACGCATCGTCCAAGTGGCCGAGATCGCCTGGATCGCCCGGGTGATGTGGGTGCGGCAATAGCCATCGCCGGGAGCCGCCGTGCCGATCGATCCTGGCACCCGCACCCGATGCGACTCACGCTGGAGCCCGTTTCGCTCCGACAGGCCTGGATAGAGCATGGCGTTGCATGATCAGGACGGCGAACCAGGCGATCCTCCGGACTCGCGCATCGATTTTCGCTCGGGCCTCGAGGCCAGCGCCGTACCGGCCCTGTTGATCGACCCGGCGACGGCGAGGATCGTCTCGGCCAATCCAGCCTTCGCGCTGCTCACCGGCCATGAGACCGGCGATCTCGCCGGACGCGACGTCCATCTCCTTCTCGGCGCCAATACCGATAAGGACGCCCGAAGCGCTTTCGCCGCGGCCTTGGCGGGTACGCGGCCGGAAGGGATCGAGGTACTGGCCTGGCGCCGAAACGGCTCGACCTTCTGGGCCGAGATCTTCGCGGTGCCCCTGCCGGATACCGGTCTTCTCCTCGCGCAACTGGTCGACGTGACCCGGCGCAGGGACGCGGAAGGGGCGCTCGCTTTGTCCCGGCAACGCGAGGCCCTCGGGTTGCTCACCAACAGCGTCGCCCACGAGTTCAACAACTTCCTGCAGATCCTCATCGGCTATATCGATGGGCTGAAGCGGCGTCTCGGCGACCGGGAAGAACCCTTCATCCAGCGGGCCGTGACCCGGTCCACCGATGCCGTGGAGCGGGCGACGATCCTGACGCGGCATTTGCTGACTTTCTCGCGCCGGATCGCGCCGGATGTCCGCCCCGTCGACATGAACGCCCTCATCACCGCTTTCGGCACGCGCATGCGCGGGACGCTTCCGCCCGGAGTGACACTGACGGTCCACACCGCGCCGGATCTACCCAACGGCCTCACCAACCCGACCCAGGTGGATCTCGCCCTCTCTCACATCGTCGCCAATGCCTGCGAGGCGATGCCGGCCGGCGGCAGTGTCGAAATCACGAGCTTCCTGGTGCCGTCGAGCGACCCAGCGATCCGCCGGCAGGGAGACGGCGCCATCGGCATCTCGGTGCGGGATACCGGGCATGGGATGTCGCCGGAGATGGCAGCGAGAGCGCTGGCTCCCTTCATCACCACGCGCGAGGCCGGGCGCGGCACCGGGCTCGCCATCGTCCACGGCCTGGTGAAGCGCCAGAACGGCACCGTCTCCCTCGACAGCAAGCCCGGCGAGGGAACGACGGTACGGATGATCTTCCCCGCCGCCGGCTGAGGCGTCACGGCTCTTCCCATCGTCGTCCACGGAACAAAAGCGGCGCCGAAGACGGACTAAAACTTGTCGCCGGACGTCACCATATAAGGTCCGGCATTCCCGCCGGGACTCTCTCAGACTTCGTTCAGAGGCGTATTCATGTTCATCTCCTCCACGCGTCGCACCCGCGCCGCGACCATCTTCGCGCTCGCCGCGGTGCTGGCCGTCGCAGCGCCCGTTGCCGAGGCCCGTCCGGGCGGCGGCGGCGGCATGGGCTCGCGCGGCTCGAAGACGTACAACGCCCCCTCCTCCACGGCCACGGCACCGGGCGCGGCGCCGATCCAGCGTTCGCAGACGCAGCCCGGCTCGACCATGGGCAATCCCGGCATGACCAGCGCCGCCACGCAGCGTCCCCGCTTCGGCGGCGGCTTCATGGCCGGCCTGCTCGGTGCGGGCCTGCTCGGCGCGCTCCTCGGCGGCGGCTTCTTCGGTGGACTCGGCGGCATCGCCTCGATGATCGGCCTCCTCCTGCAGGTCGGCCTCATCGTGATGGTCGTCGCCTTCGCCGTGCGCTGGTTCCGCCGTCGCCAGGGCAATCCGGCTCCCGCCGGCATGTCCCGGTCCGCTCTCCAGGGCGACTCCACCCCGGGCAACTACCGCTCCGCTCCGGGCTCGGCCACCGGTCCTGGGCCGGCGATGGGGGCTACCCCGCGCGGCGCGCCTCAGCCGACCGTGGGCAAGGTCGATATCGGCCCCGGCGATTTCCAGAGCTTCGAGATCGCCCTCAACGACGTGCAGGCGGCTTATGGACGTGGCGACGTCGCCGCTCTGCGCAACCTCGCGACACCGGAAATGGCGGGCTACTTCACCGAAGAACTCCGCGGCAACGAATCCCGTGGGGTCGTCAACCGGATCTCGAACGTGAAGCTGCTGCAGGGCGACCTGTCGGAAGCCTGGAGCGAGGGCCGGATGGAATACGCCACCGTGGCGATGCGCTACGCCATCACCGACGTGACGGTCGACCTCCGGACCAACCAGACCGTCGAGACCGGCGAGCCGGAGGCCCTGGAGCTCTGGACCTTCGTGCGCGAGCGCGGCGGGCGTTGGATCCTCTCGGCGATCCAGCAGGGCCGCTGAACGCCTCAACGGCATCGGCTGAAACCAAGAAAGGGCCGCGCGGTGCAAACCGCGCGGCCCTTTTCCATTCAGGCACCGCCGAGATTCAGACGGCGCGCTTCTGGTAATCCTTGATGTCGGTGAACCGTACCTTCGGCGCGCGCTCCTCCTCGTAGCGGAGGGAGAAGGCGGTGGTCGCCATGAAGACGGGCGCGCCGTCGAGATCGCTCGCCATGGCCGAGCCATGCGAGCCGATGAAGGAATCGAGGTCGGTTTCCACATCCGATTCGATCCAGCGGCAGATCGAGAAGCGCGTCGGCTCGTAATCGATGGGCAGGCCGTACTCGGCCTGGAGCCGTTCCTTCAGCACGTCGAGCTGCAGCGCGCCGACGACACCGACGATGGCCTGCGAGCCGTCATGCGGGCGGAACACCTGGACGACGCCCTCCTCGCCCATCTGCTGAAGGGCTTCCCGCAGCTTCTTGGCCTTCATCGCGTCGGTGAGCTTGATGCGGCGCAGGATTTCCGGGGCAAAGCTCGGCACGCCGCGGAACACGATCTCCTCGCCCTCGGTGAGCGTGTCGCCGATGCGCAGGGTGCCGTGGTTGGGGATGCCGACAACGTCGCCGGCAAAGGCCTCGTCGGCGATGGCGCGGTCCTGCGCGAAGAAGAATTGCGGCGCGGAGAGCGACATCGGCTTGCCGGTGCGCACGAGCTTCGCCTTCATCCCGCGGCTGAGCCTGCCCGAGCAGACCCGCATGAAGGCGATGCGGTCGCGGTGGTTGGGATCCATGTTCGCCTGGATCTTGAACACGAAGCCCGTCATCTTCGGCTCGGTGGGCTCCACCAGGCGCTTGTCGCAATCCTGCCCGCGCGGGGGCGGTGCGAAACGGGCGAGCCCGTCGATGAGGTCGCGCACGCCGAAATTGCGCAGGGCCGAGCCGAAGAAGACCGGCGTGAGATGCCCCTCGCGAAACGCCTCGAGATCGAAGCGCTTCAGGCCGGATTCGGCGAGCTCCGCCTCCTCGCGCCACGTTGCCACCTCGCCCTCCTCGGTGAGCAACTGGTCGAAGAGCGGATCGTCCACACCGGACACGGCCACGGTGCCGGCGTCATCCGCCGCATCCAGCCGACGCACGCGGCCGTTGCCGAGGTCGTAGGTGCCGGCAAAGCTCCGCCCGCGGCCGATGGGCCAGGTGACCGGCGCCACATCCAGCGCCAGGGTCTTCTCGATCTCGTCGAGGAGTTCGAACGGGTCGCGCGCCTCACGGTCGAGCTTGTTGATGAAGGTGACGATGGGGATGTCGCGCAGGCGGCAGACCTCGAACAGCTTGCGCGTGCGCGCCTCGATGCCCTTGGCGGCGTCGATCACCATGACCGCCGAATCGACGGCCGTCAGGGTGCGGTAGGTATCCTCCGAGAAGTCCTCGTGGCCCGGCGTGTCGAGCAGGTTGAAGACGCAGTCGCCGTACTCGAAAGTCATCACGGAGGTGACGACCGAGATGCCGCGCTCCTTCTCGATGCCCATCCAATCGGACCGGGTCGAGACGCGGTTGCGCTTGGCCTTGACCTCGCCAGCGAGCTGGATCGCGCCGCCGAACAGGAGCAGCTTCTCGGTGAGCGTCGTCTTGCCCGCATCCGGGTGGGAGATGATCGCGAAGGTGCGGCGGCGGGCGACGGGATCCTTGGCCCTGTCGGCATCCTTGCCGGTCGCGTCCTTGGGTTCTGTCTGCATCAACATCGCGGGCGGTTGCTTCTCTCGTCCGCCGGGGCGGGCTTGTCTGTACAAGGTCGGGTGCGTGCCCCGTCTGTAGTGCGAACGGGGACCGGGCGAAAGCGTGGGGCCTCAACCCCTCCCGATATAGGGCATCTTCGTCGCCATCACGGTCATGAACTGCACGTTGGCGTCGAGGGGCAATCCGGCCATGTAGACCACCGCATCCGCCACGTGACGGGCATCCATCACCGGCTCGACCTTCAGCGATCCGTCCGGCTGGCGGATGCCGGCCGCCATCGGCTTGGTCATGTCCGTCTCGGCATTGCCGATATCGATCTGCCCGCAGGCGATGTCGTGGTCGCGTCCGTCGAGGGAGGTGGATCGGGTCAGGCCGGTGATCGCGTGTTTCGTGGCCGTATAGGGCGCCGAATTCGGACGCGGCACCTGGGCCGAGATCGACCCGTTGTTGATGATACGGCCGCCGCGCGGGCTCTGCGCCTTCATCATCCGGAAGGCGCCCTGCGTGCACAGGAACGCGCCGGTGAGGTTGGCATTCACCACGGCCTGCCATTGCGCCAGGGTGAGTTCGTCCAGCGGCACGGACGGGGCGAACAGGCCGGCATTGTTGAACAGGAGGTCGAGGCGACCGAACCGGGCCTTCACCTCTGCGAAGAGATGCTCGACAGAGGCGGCATCGCCGACATCGGTCTCCACCGGCAAGGCCTCGACCCCGATCGCACGCACGGCATCCGCGACCTCATCGAGCGGCCCCCGTCGACGCCCGGCCAGAGCCAGATCGAACCCGGCTCGCGCGAGCCCGAGCGACACAGCCCGGCCGATCCCGGACCCCGCCCCGGTGACGATCGCGATCCGCTTCGACATGCGCGCTCTCCATTTCCTGGTCGGCCGGAGCGAACAGGCTGTTGCAACGGGCCGACGCGGCGTCTAGACAACGCGCGGCCTTGCGTCGATGGGGCGTCGCCAAGTGGTAAGGCAGCGGTTTTTGGTACCGCCATTCGGAGGTTCGAATCCTCCCGCCCCAGCCATCCACGCAAACGGGCCGGCTCGCCGGGCGCACAAGATTGTCTATCGTCACTTGTGTGCGGAATGTCAGACGCGACAATCCCCGCTGACTGATTTTTTTGGAATTCGAACATATCGAAGAGTCAGGTTGTTCTCAAACAACTTTGGTAAATTCCCGCATTAAATTTTATAGTTCATTACAGATGCAATTTCACGGTAGATTACAATAACAATAGATCATTTATTTATAAAAATATGCTCCAATAGAATATCGGCAATGTAAATTTAATCCATATATTTATAAATCTACAATATAATAAATTGTTATAGTAAAAATTGAATGTCTCATGTTCTAATGAAGCAAAATTCACTTACCATTGCGCTGATGATTCACCCCCTTGAGGGTGTGGCAATATAAACCCTATGAGGCGAAGGAACTTATTGATCCATATTAAAATCAGAATTTTTCTGCTTGGTTGGGCATTATAAAGCAGATACCGTCGCGATGTTTCGCCAGCCAACGATAACGATATGTGAGTTCGCCATGGTGCCAGCCGCTTTCACCGCCGGCCTCGGAGTCGGTCTTTCGTTTCTTCTCGGACCCAATATTGGAGTCATCGCGCTGGTTCCGGTGCTCGTCCTGTGCATGATCCGCCTCTTTGGCGAACGTGTCCTTCGTATGATGGAAGATTGAAGGACCGGCGGGCGAGCGGAACTATCGTTCCAATGGCGCCGGATCTATTACTGCGGTTGGTCATCGCCCCGGCGAAGGCGACCGATGATTTCGGCGAAAACCTCCGAGGTCGTGGCTTGGTCGTCGAGTGGATAGGCTGACCGTAGGCCGCCGATCAGGCTCTCCACCGTCCGTTTTCCGGGTGAGCGACGCCGCGCCGCAATGTGGCTGGCCGCACCGCGACCATTTTCATCCGAGCCGCCGGAGGAGCACTGAACTGACATCGCGTATACCCGTTGCCGTAGACGGTATCGGAGGTTCGCGCGTCGCGCCGGTCCTGGGCACTGCATCGAGCCCGACCTCCCTGTTCATGACGGACCACTATACAATATCGATGCCGCCGGGTGAGATCCTCGAAGCTCCGTCGAGCAGATCGCCTCCGCGACATGGCCGGGATGCTCGAAGAGAACATCCGGCCGCCCGGCAGCCAAAGCATCTCTTCGCGTATATCCCCATGATACGGCTCCGAAATCGCAACCGGCCGCCTTGGCCGCATCGTGGTCGCGCAATTCGTCGCCGATGTAGATGACGCTTCCGCGCGCTCCGGCCTTTCGCATGACCGCCGTCAGACGTTTGGCCTTGCCGAACATCGATGCGCCGCAGGCATAGTGGCGGAAACGAGCGGCACAGGGCCCCAGGACGTGCCGAATATTGGCCTCGCTGTTCGAGCTGACGATCGCGAGGACGATGCCGGCCTCATCGAGATCGCGAAGCATGTCGCGAATGCCGGGAAACAGCGAGATCGCCTCGATATCGCGGGCCGCGAGGCCGTGCATGTGCCGGGTGATGAAAGGCAGCTTCCATGCAGGCACGCCGAGTTCGCGAATGAGGGCACGGGCGGATAGGCCGCGAAGCGCCTCCGTCTCGGCGGGGTCGATGTGTCGGAAACGGTAGCGACGGGCGACACCGTTGATGACGCTGCAGAACCACGGGAAGGTATCGGCGAGCGTTCCGTCGAAATCGAAGACGACCAGTCCGTAGGGTTTGCCCATCACGCAGGCATTTCGTGCGAAAGCAGCCATTGCCCTGGCCACGCCCGCAGACGAAGTCGGCGATCGCCATGCCGGCACCGCCTCACCCCACCGGCAGTCGGAATTGCCAATGCGCCCGCGCCACGGCTTCGACACCAAAACCGGCGATGGGTCACTTGATCCATGCGGTCATTCCACTCCATCGAGGAAGGACCGACGAACGGCATCGGCCCGAAGGATGGGTTATCTCCTCCGAGCCGATTGTCTCGCAAACGAAGCGGTCTTGGGAAGTCAGGCCGCTTGCGACTCGGTGAGCGTCGGGTAGTCGATATAGCCCTCAGGTCCCTGGCTATACCACGTCGCCTGCACGTCCTTCTGCAGCGGAGCATGCGTCGCGATCCGCTCGACGAGATCGGGATTGGCGATGAAGGGCCGGCCGAAGGCGATGGCGTCGGCCTTACCATCGGCGAGGGCGGCCTCGGCGGCGGCGGGATCGTAATCCGAATTGAGGATCAGCGGCCCGTCGAAAGCCTGTCTGATCACGGGCGCCACCGGCGGGTGGTTCGGCTTGCCGAAGGTACCGTTCGGACCGGGTTCGCGCAGTTCGAGGAAGGCGATGCCGATCTTCGAGAGAGCGGCGGCGGCCGCACCAAACAGGGCGTCCGGGTTCGAATCGTCCACGCCCTGAATCTGGCCGTTCGGCGACAGGCGGACGCCGGTGCGGTCCTTCCCGATGGCGTCGGCCACGGTCTGCGTGACCTCCGTCAGCAGGCGGATGCGATTTTCGATGGAGCCACCGTAGCGGTCGTCGCGGTGATTGGTGTTGTCGCGCAGGAACTGATCGATGAGATAGCCATTCGCCGCGTGGATCTGCACGCCGTCGAATCCGGCGGCGATCGCGTTGCGCGCGGCGCGGTCGTAATCCGCCAGGAGGCGCGGAATCTCGTCGACCGGCAGGGCGCGTGCCTCGGCATAAGGCTGCTTGCCCTCGTAGGTATGGGCCTCATCGGGCGCCGTGGTGGCGGAGGACGAGATCGGCGCCTTGCCGTCATTGAAGCTCGGATGCACCACGCGCCCCATATGCCAGAGCTGGCAGACGATCCTGCCCCCGGACTCATGGACCGCCTTCACCACGGGCTTCCAGGCTTCGACCTGCTCGTCCGACCAGATACCCGGCGCATAGGGCCAGCCGAGCCCTTCCTGGCTGATGCCCGTCGCCTCGGTGAGGATCACGCCCGCGCCGGCGCGCTGGGTGTAATACTCGACCATGATCGGGGTCGGTACATGCTCCCTGGTGGCACGGCCACGGGTGAGAGGCGCCATGAAGATGCGGTTCTTCGCGTCGATCGCGCCGATGCGGATCGGGTCGTTCAGTGAAGGCATGAAGATCTCTCGTCAGACTACGACAAAGGGAGCGCGACCGTTTCGGGTGCGTCCGCTGAGACCGTAGTTATGGCGCTGACGAGAGACCGTCAGGGGGACGGCTGGGCCGGGCGGCGCCACCTGTGCGCCGCCGCACGCCAACGTACCCACAACATCGCCCCTGCAATCACCTTTCCGGCACCTGCCGAGGCTTCATCTCTGCGACCGTCCATTGGAGCCGAGCTTCAGAGATGCGCGAGCACCGCCAGCAGAAGCAGAGCGATGATGTTGGTGATCTTGATCGCGGGATTCACGGCCGGGCCGGCCGTATCCTTGTAGGGGTCGCCGACGGTGTCACCGGTCACCGCCGCCTTGTGAGCGTCGGAGCCCTTGCCGCCGTGGTGACCGTCTTCGATGTACTTCTTCGCATTGTCCCACGCCCCGCCGCCGGACGTCATCGAGATCGCCACGTAGAGGCCGGTGAGGATCACGCCGAGCAGGGACGCGCCAACCGTGGCGAAGGCCTGGTTCTTCCCGGCGATCGCCTGGATCGCGAAGAACAGCACGATGGGCGACAGGACCGGCAGGAGCGAAGGAAGGATCATTTCCTTGATCGCCGCGCGGGTGAGCATATCGACGGCCCGCCCGTAATCCGGACGGTCGGTGCCCGCCATGATGCCGGGCTTCTCGCGGAACTGCCGCCGCACTTCCTCCACCACGGCACCGGCAGCACGGCCCACCGCCGTCATCGCCATGCCGCCGAACAGGAACGGGATCAGACCGCCGAGAAGCAGGCCAACGACGACGTAGGGGTTCGACAGGGAGAAATCGACGGTGACGCCCTGGAAGAAGCGGTACTGGGTCGGGCTCGCATTGGCGATGAAGTAGTCCAGGTCGCTGGTATAGGCGGCAAACAGGACCAGGGCACCGAGACCGGCCGAGCCGATGGCGTAGCCCTTGGTGACGGCCTTGGTGGTGTTGCCGACGGCATCGAGCGCGTCGGTGGACTTGCGGACTTCCGGTGGCAAACCGGCCATCTCCGCGATACCGCCGGCATTGTCGGTGACGGGGCCGAACGCGTCGAGGGCGACGATGAAGCCGGCGAGCGCCAGCATGGCGGAAACGGCGATGGCGATGCCGAACAGGCCCGCCAGCGAGTAGGTGGAGATGATGCCCGCCACGATGACGAGCGCCGGCAGGGCCGTCGATTCCAGCGAGATCGCCAGGCCCTGGATCACGTTGGTGCCGTGGCCGGTGACGGAGGCGTCGGCGATGGACTTCACCGGGCGGAAGTTGGTGCCGGTATAGTATTCGGTGATCACCACGATGAGCGCGGTGATGACGAGGCCGATCACGGCGCAGCCGAACAGGCCGCCGGAGGTGAAGGTGACCCCGGCGTTGGTCTTGAACTCGGTGGCGAAACCGCCGAACAGCGCAAAATTGACCAGCGCGATGGCGACGATGGAGAGCGCGCCTGCAGTGACGAGGCCCTTGTAGAGCGCTCCCATGATCGACTGGTTGGCCCCGAGCCGCACGGCATAGGTGCCGGCGATGGAGGTGAGGATGCAGGCCGAGCCGATGGCCAGCGGATAGAGCAGCATCGCCTCCAGCACGTTGCGGCCGCCGACATCGGTCTGGCCGGCGAAGAAGATCGCCGCGAGCACCATGGTGGCGACAACGGTCACCGCGTAAGTCTCGAACAGATCAGCCGCCATGCCGGCGCAGTCGCCGACATTGTCACCCACATTGTCGGCGATGGTGGCGGGGTTGCGCGGATCGTCTTCCGGAATCCCAGCCTCGACCTTGCCGACGAGATCGCCGCCGACATCCGCGCCCTTGGTGAAGATGCCGCCGCCGAGGCGGGCGAAGATCGAGATCAAGGATGCACCGAAGCCGAGCGCCACCAGGGAATCGATGACTTCGCGGCTGGCCGGCGCGAGGCCCGAAACGCGGGTGAGGAAGGTGTAGTACAGAGCGACTCCGAGGAGCGCGAGACCGGCCACGAACATGCCGGTGACGGCGCCGGACTTGAACGCGACGTCGAGCCCCGCTCCGAGGGAGGTGGAGGCCGCCTGTGCCGTGCGGACGTTGGCGCGAACCGACACGTTCATCCCGATGAAGCCGGCCGCTCCCGAGAGTACGGCGCCGATGAGGAAGCCGATGGCGACCTTGAGCCCCAGGAAATAGGCGAGCGCCACGAACAGGACCACGCCGACGATGCCGATGGTGGCGTATTGCCGGCGCAGATAGGCCTGTGCCCCTTCCGCGATCGCCCCGGCGATCTCCTGCATCCGCTGGGTGCCGGCGTCGCGTTTCATCACGTCGTTGATCGTGACGACACCGTAGGCGACGGCGCACAGCCCGCCCAGGATGATAAGCAACAATGCGGTCATTCTACCGTCCTTGCGTTGTTATCGTGATGACGAAGCTCGGCTGGCTGGCCGTGGGACGAGGCGCTTGATGCGTTTTAGGCATTCCCTCCCTGGGATGCCTGCTCTGAGTGCCAAACTTCCGAGACAAGAGCAAATGCTGTCTAGCTATTTTCGCAGCGAATATTTTTGCATTGCAAAAATCGCTAAGCGTTTGATTGAACTCGTTCGTATTCGCGTATGCTCGCATTGGGTCTGGAGCAGGATGCAACGCAGCGAAACTTTGAGTGCCAACACTCGCTTCGGCATCGATTCCCAAATCGAGGGCAGTTTCAAAATCTCGGAAACGCGGTATCTCCTGAGACCATGACTCAGGCGGAACAGCAGACACCGGACCCGGCTCTCGCCAGGCTGAGCCTGGCGCTCGACGGGATACCCCAACGCGGGCTGCCGCCGGTGGAGCGCTGGCATCCGCCCTATTGCGGCGAGATCGACATGCGGATCGCCGCGGACGGAACCTGGTTCCACAACGGCTCGCCGATCCGCCGCCCGGCCCTCGTCAAGCTGTTCTCCTCCATCCTGCGGCGGGAGCCCGATGGCCGCATCGTCCTGGTGACGCCGGTGGAGAGCGTGGGCATCGTCGTGGACGATGCGCCCTTCGCTGCCGTGGAGATGGCGGCGGAGGGGGAAGGCGAGGCCCGGCGCATCGCGTTCCGCACCAATGTCGACGATCTCGTCACCGTCGACGCCAACCATGCCCTTCGCTTCGAGGAAGGCGGCGACGGAGGCTTGCGCCCCTATGTCCATGTCCGCCGCGACCTCTGGGCGCTCCTCACCCGCGCCACGACCTACGACCTCCTGGCGCTGGGAGAGGAACGCCTGATCGATGGCGTCTCGTGGTTCGGCATCGCCGGCGGCGGCAGCTTTCACATCGTCGCGCGCAGCGAAGGCGCATGAGCTTCGACGCGCTGTCCGACCTGCTCGACAGGGCCGGGCGGGGCCTCTTGCCAACTCCGCCCAAGGCCGGTGACCCGATCTCGAACCCACGCGGAGACCACGACCTCGATCCCATCGGTATCGCGATCCCTCCGGGCAGACCGCACCGGTCAGCGGCGGTGCTGGTCCCCGTCATCGTCAGGGACGCGGAGCTCTCCGTGCTCTTCACCGTCAGGGCCTCGCACCTGCGGGACCATTCCGGCCAGATCGCCTTTCCCGGCGGCAAGATCGAACCCTCCGACAGGAGCCCGGCCGATGCCGCCCTTCGCGAAGCCCGGGAGGAGATCGGCCTTCGCCCCGACGACATCCGGATCCTCGGCTATCTCGACCCCTATCTGTCGGCCACGGGCTTCCTCGTGGTGCCGGTGGTGGGGCTCTGCGCGGGAGGGACACGGCTCGATCTCGATCCGGCCGAGGTGGCGGACGTCTTCGAAGTCCCGCTCGCCCGCCTGATGGACCCGGTTCGCCGCCGGCTCGGCGTCGGGGTCTGGCAGGATCGCCCGCGCCGCTACTACGCGATCCCTTTCGGGGACCGCATGATCTGGGGTGTGACGGCAGGGATCGTGAACAATCTCCACGAACGCCTGTTTCCGTGACATGACGGGCTTCCACCACCCCGTGAAAGCCACATGATCCGTCGCCTTTTCGAAGAAGCCCTCATCTTCCTGCTGCCCTTCGTGCTGTTCGGCCTCTATCTCGCGATCAGGGGCCGCAACCCGCGTCATGGCGCCCATTGGGAAGGGTCGGTGTTCCGCCTGACCATGGGAGGGCTCGTTCTGGTGATCCTGTCTCTCGTCGTCGTGGGGTTGACCGGCGAGAAGCATCGCGGCGGCTATGTCCCGCCGAGCATCGAGAACGGCCAGGTCGTTCCGGGCCATTTCCAGTGACGATCCGTGATCTCAAGCGGGACGGGCTGAACGCCCTTCTTGCGGATCAGGCCATCTCGCACGTGCTTTCCGTGCTGAAGGCGCCAGGAGAGGAAACCCGGATCGTCGGAGGGGTCGTCCGCGATGCCCTGCTCGGGCGGGTCGGGTCCGACATCGATCTCGCCACCACTCTGCTGCCCGAGGATGTGATGCGGCGGGCAACGGCCGCCTCCTTGAAGGCGATCCCCACCGGGATCGAGCATGGAACGGTGACGATCCTGTTCGACGCCCGGGCGTTCGAAGTGACGACCCTCCGGGAGGATGTCGAGACCGACGGGCGGCATGCGGTGGTGAGATTCGGGCGCGATTTCGCCCGCGATGCCGAGCGCCGCGACTTCACGATCAACGCCCTATCCCTGAGCGGGGACGGCGCCTTGCACGACACGACGGGAGGCGAAGCGGATCTTCACGCGGGCCGCGTCCGCTTCATCGGGGATGCGGCGACCCGAATCCGCGAAGACGCTCTGCGCATCCTGCGCTTCTTCCGCTTCCATGCCCGCTACGGCATCGGAGCACCCGACGAGGAGGGGTTACGGGCAGCGGCCGACGCGGCGGAGGCCCTCGACGGCCTGTCGCGCGAACGGGTTCGTTCGGAACTCCTGAAGCTCCTGGAAGCGCCGGGCGCCGTCCAAGCCGTCGCAGAAATGAGGGGAGCCGGGCTGCTAGCACGTATTGTCGGCGCCGAAGGTCATCTCGACCGCCTGGAACGGGCCGTTTCGATGAGTGCGAATCATGGCTTGCCGCAGAGCGCTGTCGCACGGCTCGCCGCCCTGGCCGTCGATTCCGGCACCGATGCCGAGCGACTGAGACAATCGCTGCGCCTATCGAACGAGGAGCACGCCTGTCTTCAGGCGTATGCGGCGGCGAGGGAGGCGATAGAGCGTCTGCCCGTCATTGCGGCGGCAGATGTACGGCGCCTCGTCGCAACACAGGATCTGGGCGGCTTGGCCCTCGTCGTCGCCGTGATGGGCGACCAGCGAATGAGTGAGATGAGCGTGGAGGCTCGCTTGGCCTTCGAGCGGTTCCTCGACGGCACCCGACCCGTACCCGTCTTTCCCCTGAGCGGGGGCGACCTCATCGCGGCGGGCGTCCCACCGGGCCGTTCGATCGGGAAGGGACTCGCAGCCAGCCATGCTTTCTGGCTCAAACGGGGATGTCCCTCCGGGAAGGAGGAGCGCACCCTCCTCCTCGATCATGCCGTCGCCACCGCCCGCTCGAAAGCCTGAGCGCGGCGAAGAAATCAGAAGTTGAGAGCGACCTTGGCATCCTGAAGCTGGACGATCTGACCGCTGATCTCGTCCTTCTTGGCGAAATCTTCGGTGGCATCGCGCTGCAATTCGAGGGCGGCGATATCCTTGTCGAGGGAATCGGGCGTGATTTCCTCGAACGGGTTGGCTCGCTCGGCGATCACGGTGACCATCGTCGGACCGATATCGGCGAAGCCACCGCGCACCAGCACGCGCTTGCCGGCATGCCCCGCCTCGTTGATGACGATGACGCCGACCTTGAGTGCGGTGAGAACCGGAGCATGACCCGGCAGCACGGTCATCTCGCCCTCGACGCCGGGAAGCTGCACGGCCTCGATCTGACCGGAATAGACCGTCCGCTCGGGGCCGACGAAATCGAACTGGAAAGTGGCCATGACGTCGCGAGTCCCGATTCGGGTTGTCATTTAGAACCGATGGCGCAGCGGCCTGAGCCCTGCGCCATAATGTGTTTCAGGCGCGTGCCCGACCGGCGACGAAGCCAACCCCGAGGCCGAGGGCCGCACCGATCACGGCGAAGATGCCGATGTGCTGCATCTGGCCGGTGGTCAATGAGCCGCCGTTGGTACCTGCCGGCCTGTCGCCCTGAACCTCGAGGCTGAAGTCGCCGATCTTGATCTCGGCAGCCTGAGGCCGGGTAAGATACCCGGCCAGGGCGCCGACCACGAGTCCGACGAGGAGAAGGCCAATCTTGGCGTTCATGCGCTCAGGCCGCGGCGGCGATCTTCTTCGCCTTTTCCTTGGCGTCCTCGATCGTGCCGACCATGTAGAACGCCGCCTCCGGCAGGTCGTCGTAATCGCCGTTCACCAGGCCCTTGAAGCCCTTGATCGTGTCGGCCAGGGGGACCTGGATGCCGGGCGAGCCGGTGAAGATCTCGGCCACCGAGAAGGGCTGCGAGAAGAAGCGCTCGATCTTGCGGGCGCGGGCGACGGTGAGCTTGTCCTCTTCCGAGAGCTCATCCATGCCCAGGATCGCGATGATGTCCTGCAGGGCCTTGTAGCGCTGCAGGGTCTGCTGGACGCGGCGGGCGACGTCGTAATGCTCCTCACCGAGAACGGCGGGGTTGAGCATGCGCGAGGTCGAGTCCAGCGGATCCACCGCCGGGTAGATGCCCTTCTCGGCGATGGACCGCGAGAGCACGGTGGTGGCGTCCAAGTGGGCGAACGAAGCGGCGGGCGCCGGATCGGTCAGATCGTCGGCCGGCACGTAGATGGCCTGCACGGAGGTGATCGAGCCCTTGGTGGTGGTGGTGATGCGCTCCTGCAGGGCGCCCATGTCGGTGGCCAGCGTCGGCTGGTAACCCACGGCGGAGGGGATGCGGCCGAGGAGAGCCGACACTTCCGAGCCGGCCTGGGTGAAGCGGAAGATGTTGTCCACGAAGAACAGCACGTCCTGGCCCTGGTCGCGGAAATCCTCGGCGATGGTGAGGCCGGTCAGCGCGACACGCGAGCGGGCGCCGGGGGACTCGTTCATCTGGCCGTAGACGAGCGCACACTTGGAGCCTTCGGCCGAGCCGTTGTTCTCCTTCGGGTCCATGTTGACCTTGGACTCGATCATCTCGTGGTAGAGATCGTTACCCTCGCGGGTGCGCTCACCGACGCCGGCGAACACCGAGTAGCCCGAGTGCACCTTGGCGATGTTGTTGATGAGCTCCATGATCAGCACGGTCTTGCCGACGCCGGCGCCGCCGAACAGGCCGATCTTGCCGCCCTTGGCGTAAGGGGCGAGGAGATCGACCACCTTGATGCCGGTGACGAGAATCTGCGACTCGGTGGACTGCTCTGCGTAGGACGGCGCGGGCTGGTGGATGGCGCGCAGGGTGTCCGACTGGATCGGGCCGGCCTCGTCGATCGGCTCGCCGATGACGTTCATGATGCGGCCGAGGGTGTTGAAGCCGACCGGTACCTTGATGGCTTCGCCGGTGTCGGTGACTTCCTGGCCACGAACGAGGCCTTCCGACGTGTCCATGGCAACGCAGCGCACGGTGCTCTCACCGAGCTGCATGGCCACTTCGAGAACGAGGCGGTTGCCGTTGTTCTTGGTCTCGAGGGCGTTGAGGATCTCCGGCAGGTGGCCGTCGAAGTGAACGTCGACCACGGGGCCGATGACCTGGGTGATCTTGCCGACCTTGTTGGAGCCGGCGCCGGGGAGAGCGGTGTTCGCCATGTTACGGGTCCTTCGAATATGTTGCGGTCAGGGCGACGGGGAGCGCTTAGAGCGCTTCGGCACCCGAGATGATTTCGATGAGTTCCTTGGTGATCATGGCCTGACGCGTACGGTTGTAGATCTGCGTCTGCTTCTTGATCATCTCGCCCGCGTTGCGCGTGGCGGAATCCATGGCACCCGTGCGTGCGCCCTGCTCGGAGGCCGCGTTCTCCAAGAGAGCGCGGAACACCTGGACGGTGAGGTTGCGCGGCAGGAGCGTGTCGAGGATCGCTTCCTCGCTCGGCTCGAACTCCAGAGCGGCATCCGGAGCGGTACCGCCGGCTGCGGGCAGCTCGGCCGGGATGAGCTTCTGGGCGGTCGGCACCTGGGCGATGACGGAGCGGAAGCGCGAATAGAACAGCGTCGCTACGTCGAACTCGCCGTCGTCGAAACGCGAGATGATGCTCTGCGCGATCTCGGCGGCGAACTCGTAATCCACCGGCTTGTTGCCGCGCAGGTCACGGCTCTCGATGATCTGGTCGCGGTACTGGCGACGCAGGAGGTCGTAGCCCTTCTTGCCGACCGTGACGATCTTCACCGTCTTGCCCTCGGCCGTCAGCGTGCGGATGTGCTCGCGGGCCAAACGCACGATCGACGAGTTGAAGCCGCCGCAGAGGCCGCGGTCAGCCGTGCAGACGACCAGCAGGTGAACCTTGTCGGCTCCCGTGCCGGACAGAAGCTTCGGACCCTGGACACCACCGACGAGGTTCGCGGCGAGGTTGCCGAGCACCTGGGACATCTTCTCGGCATAGGGGCGTGCGTTCTCGGCGGCATTCTGCGCCCGCCGCAGCTTTGCGGCGGCGACCATCTGCATCGCCTTGGTAATCTTCTGCGTGCCCTTCACCGAAGCGATGCGGTTACGCAGATCCTTCAAACTCGCCATGGGGTGACTTCCAGATCCGTTCGGTGCGGTTCGACGCCATCTCTCTTCCCCTCGAGTGAGGAAGAGCCGGAGTTGGGGGTGGTGTCGAAGAGGTCTCGGCCGGTCCGGCACACCTCCACCCCAGTCCCCTCCCCGCCAAGGGAGGGGATCATCGACTGGCTTTAGGCCAGCGACTTGGCGACGCTCTCGACGACGCCCTTCAGCGTCTTCGCGCTGTCGTCGGACAGATCCTTCGAGTCACGGATCTTGGTGAGCAGATCGGCGTGCTTGGTGCGCAGGGTCGAGAGCAGCGCGTCCTCGAAGGGACGGACCTTCGACACGGGCAGAGCGTCGAGATAGCCGTTCACGCCGGCATAGATCACCGCGACCTGCTCTTCCATCTTCAGCGGCGAGAATTGCGGCTGCTTCAGGAGCTCTGTGAGGCGCGAGCCGCGGTTCAGGAGCTTCTGGGTCGAGGCGTCGAGATCCGAGCCGAACTGCGCGAAGGCAGCCATCTCGCGGTACTGGGCGAGCTCGCCCTTGATCTTGCCGGCGACCTTCTTCATCGCCTTCGTCTGTGCCGACGAGCCCACCCGGGACACCGAGAGGCCGACGTTCACCGCCGGACGGATGCCCTGGTAGAACAGGTCGGTCTCGAGGAAGATCTGGCCGTCGGTGATCGAGATCACGTTGGTGGGGATGTAGGCCGAGACGTCGTTGGCCTGGGTCTCGATAACCGGAAGCGCGGTCAGCGAGCCGTTGCCGGCGGCGTCACCCATCTTGGCGGCGCGCTCGAGCAGGCGCGAGTGCAGGTAGAACACGTCGCCGGGATAGGCTTCGCGGCCCGGCGGGCGGCGCAGCAGCAGCGACATCTGGCGGTAGGCCACGGCCTGCTTGGAGAGATCGTCGTACACGATCACGGCGTGCATGCCGTTATCGCGGAAATACTCACCCATGGCGCAGCCGGCGAAGGGGGCGATGAACTGCATCGGTGCCGCGTCGGAGGCGGTGGCGGCGATGACGATGGAGTATTCCAGCGCGCCGTTGTCCTCGAGGGACTTCACGAACTGCGCGACGGTGGAGCGCTTCTGGCCGATGGCGACGTAGACGCAGTAGAGCTTGGCGTTCTCGTCGGTGCCCGCATGGGCCGGCTTCTGGTTGAGGATCGTATCGAGGGCGATGGCGGTCTTGCCGGTCTGGCGATCGCCGATGATGAGCTCGCGCTGGCCGCGGCCGACGGGGATCAGGGCGTCGATGGCCTTGAGGCCGGTGGCCATCGGCTCATGCACCGACTTGCGCGGGATGATGCCGGGCGCCTTCACGTCGACGCGGCGACGCTCGGTGGTGGCGATGGGGCCCTTGCCGTCGATGGGGTTGCCCAGCGCGTCGACGACGCGGCCGAGGAGTGCCTTGCCGACCGGAACGTCCACGATGGCGCCGGTGCGCTTGACGGTCTGACCTTCCTTGATGTCGCGATCGGACCCGAAGATCACGATGCCGACGTTGTCCTGCTCGAGGTTGAGAGCCATGCCGCGCACGCCCGACTCGAACTCGACCATCTCGCCGGCCTGGACGCTGTCGAGGCCGTAGGCGCGGGCGATGCCGTCACCTACGGAGAGCACTTGGCCTACCTCGGTGACTTCGGCGTCCTGGCCGAAATTCTTGATCTGCTCTTTCAGGATCGCGGAGATCTCGGCAGCGCGGATGTCCATCGTCTGGCCTCTTTAAATTCGGAACGAAGTTGCTGTGGAGAAAACGGGAGCGGTCGTGCGCCGGGGCGCCGACCTCAGGCTTCCCGCATCGCGAGTCGAATACCGTTGAGCTTGGTCCGCAGGGACGCATCCACCATCCTGCTGCCGATCTTGACGATGAGACCGCCGATCAGGGCCGGATCCACCCGCAGGTCGAGATCGATCTCGGACCGGGCGACATCGCGCAAGGACGCCTTGATCTCTTCAAGGACGGCGTCGGAGGGGCGCTCGGCCACCGTGACTTCGGCCCGCACGATGCCCTTCGAAGCAGCCACGAGCCGATTGAAGCAGCGGATCATGTCCGGCAGCACGAACAGGCGCCGGTTTGCGGCGGCGAGACGGATGAAGTTGGCGCCGAGCCCAGTGATTCCGGCCTTGTCGAGGATGGCGCCGATGGCGGCTTCCTGCTGCTCGCCGGTGAAGACCGGGCTGCGCACGAGGCGCATCAGGTCGGCGCTCTCGTTCAAAAGGCCGTCGAATTGCTGAAGGCTCGCGGCCACCGCATCGATCTGGCGCTCGTCGCGGGCCAGCTCGAACAGTGCGGAGGCATAGCGACCTGCTACGCCTGCAACCGGGGAACCCGCCTCGGAACTGGTCTGCGCCACGCGCCACTCTCTCTTTTAATCCGGCCCGAGGTTCCGGCCCATGACACCGTTCTCGGCGTCGGCTCTTAAACCGTCAGGAATGGGAACCGCCTCGAAATACAGGTCTGAAACCCGTCCTCCCGGCGCGGCGAGGGCCTAGCATGCGTGTTGGGGAGGCGCAAGACGAAGACGGCTCTGCATAAGCTTGTGCGGCGCGCGGTCATGCGATCATCCCCAATCCGCGCAAACGATGGCGAAGGTGAGGCGCGGACCGGGTGGCATCGGTCGGGACCTACAACAAGGACCGTCAACACGCGATCTGGTCGCAACGGCGCATGGCGCCGATCATCCGGGCGAGGGATTTCGCTCCCGGATGCCCGAGCAGGCCGGTATTGCCGAGGACGTAGGAGGGAGTCGCCATGAGGCCGAGGTCGGCGGCCATCCGCATCTGCGCCCTCAGGGCGAGTCGCACCTCGTCGCTGTCGGCGATCGTCT
Source organism: Methylobacterium bullatum (assembly GCF_014845095.1). Classification (GTDB taxonomy): domain Bacteria; phylum Pseudomonadota; class Alphaproteobacteria; order Rhizobiales; family Beijerinckiaceae; genus Methylobacterium; species Methylobacterium bullatum. Next base: position 87,338 of record NZ_NKUG01000051.1, read on the forward strand.
CGATCTCAGAAGCGGAAACACCCAGGGCGGCGGCAACCTGAAGCGCGCCGCTGCCGTCGATCTTGCCCGGCTTGGCGAGGAGCCTCTGGTAGAGCGTCCAGGCTGCGGCCGAGCCCAGCTTACGCTGGATCGCCAAGGCGACCTTCGCCGCCTGCGCCGATTGCGGCGAGAGAATCGGATTGTTGACGAGCCCGATCCGCAAAGCGGCATCGCTTGCGGCGAGCGACACCATGTCGACCGCCGCCTTCCGGCAATACGGGCAATTGTAGTCGAAGAACTCGTAGAGCGTGATTTCCGCCTCGCGGGCGCCCACGTATGTGACACCCTTCAACGCTGGGATTTCTCCGACGATCTCGCCCGGGAGCCGCGTGTTCGCGATGGGTCGGCCGTCGTCGTTATCGACCTTGAAGGTCTGGCCGTATCCCTGGGCCACACTCGCGCCGGAGGAGGCGACGAGAGAGGCCAGGCTCACGGCCCCGGTTAGGAAAGTTCGACGGTCGATGGTCATGGGAACCAAGCCTCGAATGTGCGCGGTTTCCAATCATTCGGCACCGCAGGTCGCGCCTCATAATCCCGGTTCGTGACCGTATCCAGTCCGCCGGTGCCCGCAACGGGGATCGTTCCGGCACAGCCAGTCCGTCCGTCAATGAGATATCGTTCCATGTCCCAGAACCGGGCACCTAAAAGGGCCTCCGCTTCGTCTTACCAAATATCAAAATAATCAGATAAAAATTCGACATTGTATAATTCTAAAGGCAGAACTGACATGGATTTATACGGAAATATATAGTTCTATTTGAGAAATACTAAACTCAATGGCGAGTGCACTCACCTGATTTGAAATACAAATACATCTTGTTCACTTTTTATAACGTTATCGTGATGGGCGATTTCTGATTTTTGCGATCCAGTGAGGATCTCGTTAACTTGGCAGATAGAAACGCGAGCGTATCAAAGATTGCAGGGTCGAGCGCGGCGATCCACCCCCAACCCTTACGCGTCAAATAGGGTGATGAACTTCTTCACGAACAGCGATCTCCGGTCCAAGATCGACGCACTGGATCGCTCTCAGGCGGTCATCGAATTCGATACCGATGGCAAGGTACTGACGGCCAACGGGAATTTTCTTGCTGCAATCGGCTACGAACTGTCCGAGATCCAGGGCAAGCACCACAGCCTGTTCGTCGAACCGGCGTTCCGGGAGAGCCAGGATTACCGTGCCTTCTGGACCGCCTTGGCCGCCGGCACCTTCCAATCCGGCGAGTTCAAGCGCATCGGCAAGGGCGGGCGCGAGATCTGGCTGCAGGCCACCTACAATCCCATCCTCGGACGCGACGGCAAAACCACCAAGATCGTCAAGTTCTCGTCCGACATCACCGAACGGGTGATGCAGTCGATCAACAACGAGGGTCAGATCAAGGCCCTCAACCGCTCTCAGGCGGTGATCGAGTTCGCCCTCGACGGCACCATCCTCACCGCCAACCGGAACTTCCTCGACGTGATGGGCTACGACCTGTCCGAGATTCAGGGGAAGCATCACAGCCTGTTCGTCGATCCCGCTCTGCGCGCCGGCGCCGAATACAAGAGCTTCTGGGACGAGCTCGGCCGCGGCGAGTATCAGGCCGACGAGTACCGGCGGATCGCCAAGGGCGGCCGCGAGGTGTTCATTCAGGGCACCTACAACCCGATCCTCGACCGTGCAGGACGCCCGCTGAAGGTCGTCAAATTCTGCATCGACGTGACGCGGCAGGTGCTGGAGCGCAAGCGCCGCGCCGACATCCAGATCTCGATCGCCACCGACCTCAACGCCATCGCGGGATCCGCCTCCGGTGCGTCGCTGCAGGCCGGTCAGGCCGCGCTGGCTTCGACGCAGGTCTCCGCCGACATTCAGACCGTGGCGTCCGGCGCCGAAGAGCTTGCTGCGTCGGTGTCCGAGATCAGCATGCAGGTCACTCACGCGTCCGAAATTTCCGGTCAGGCGGTGAGGCAGGCTCAGGAAACCAGCACCATCATCGCCGGCCTGTCCGGTGCGGCGACCCGAATTGGCGAGGTCGTCGCCCTGATCCAGGGCATCGCGGCACAGACCAACCTTCTCGCTCTCAATGCCACGATCGAGGCGGCACGGGCCGGTGAGGCGGGGCGGGGCTTCGCCGTGGTCGCCACCGAGGTGAAGGCGCTGGCCGCCCAGACTTCCAAGGCCACCGAACAGATCACCGCTCAGATCGCGTCGACCCAGCAGGCGACGCAGGACGCGGTGGGGGCCATCACCTCGATCCAGGACACGATCATGACTCTGAACGAGGTCGCGAGCGCGATCTCGGCCGCGGTGGAGGAGCAGAGCGCCGTCACCCGTGAGATGTCGGCCAGCATGCAGACCGCCTCGAACGGCGTCACCCTCATCACCGGTAGCCTCAGCGAAATCGCCCGCTCCACCGAAGAGGTCGACGAGGCCACGCAGAAAGTGAGAACCGCCTCACAAGAGGCTGCCTGAGGCCTCACCGGCCTCGCTTCACGGATGGAAAGACACGGTCGCGGCCCGACCAAAGCGCGCGACCGACCTTTATCGTAGGGTAACCTCGTGGCCTCGGTTCAACTTGGCCGTCTCGGCCAGGAATCAGTGGCGCCTATCGCATCGCCCCCGGCCGGTCACCGGTCGCCCAGGCGAGAGCCTGCTCAAGCCGGTCGTTGCCCCAGAACAATTCGCCGTCGCCGGTCAAAAAGGTCGGGGCGCCGAAGATGCCGCGCGAGCGCGCCTCCTCTCCGTTGACGCGCAGACGCCCCTTGTTGCCCTCCAGAGCCGCGGCCTTGAGGATCACGGTGCCGTCGAGACCGAGCCGGTTGAGGATTCCGGCCACGGCCTGGGGTTCGGCGATGGAGTGCCCAACGGCGAACTGGGTCTCGTAGACGGCTTTCGAAAACGGAACGAGCCAGTCGTGATCCATGCCGTAGGTGGCTGCGCGCGTGGCGCTCAGGCTGTTCTGCGGGAACGGGTCGGGCCGTTTCAGCGGCGGCAGGCCTTGCCGCGCCGCCTCACGCTCCACGTCCCGCCACATATGCCGTCCCTTGGCGGGGAAGAGATTGAACGGAGAGGAATTCCAGCCCTGGCTGGCGAAGATGGGCCCCAGGAGAAACGGCCGCCATCGCAGGTCGACGCCGGCGGCCTGCGCCATCGCATCGATCCGCATGGCCGCCAGGTAGGAGTAGGTGGAGGAGAACTCGTACCAGAATTCGAGGGTCGGCCGTCTCGGCATTCGTCGAATCTCCGGCGTGGGATCAAGAGTGGGGTCGGATTACGCAGTTTCGGCTGTCGCGGCCAGGGCGGCAACAGGGTCCGCTGCCGCGGCCGTGGAAAGCGGGGCCGATACCTCTGCAACGTCTCCTGCGGCATGCCGGTTGCACGACGCGGCTCTCGGCTGATAAGTCGCCCCCACGTCACGAGAACCGAAGCGAGCCCCATGTCAGACGCGAATCCGAAGCCCGTCAACAAGGTCGTGCTCGCCTATTCCGGTGGCCTCGACACCTCGATCATCCTGAAATGGCTGCAGACCACCTATGGCTGCGAGGTCATTACGTTCACGGCCGATCTGGGCCAGGGCGAGGAACTCGAGCCCGCGCGAAAGAAGGCCGAACTGCTCGGCATCAAGCCGGAAAACATCTTCATCGAGGACCTGCGCGAGGAGTTCGTGCGCGACTACGTCTTCCCGATGTTCCGTGCCAACGCGGTCTACGAGGGCGTCTATCTCCTCGGCACCTCCATCGCCCGCCCGCTCATCGCCAAGAAGCAGATCGAGATCGCCGAACGTCTCGGCGCCGACGCGGTCTGTCACGGCGCCACCGGCAAGGGCAACGATCAGGTCCGGTTCGAGCTCGGCTATTATGCCTTGAAGCCCGATGTGACCGTCATCGCCCCGTGGCGCGAATGGGACCTCAAGAGCCGTGAGCAGCTGATCGCTTTCGCCGAGCAGCACCAGATCCCGATCTCCAAGGACAAGCGCGGCGAGAGCCCGTTCTCAGTGGACGCGAACCTTCTCCACGCCTCCTCCGAGGGTAAGGTCCTGGAAGATCCGGCCGATGAGGTGCCGGATTACGTCTACTCGCGGACCCTCTCGCCGGAAGAGGCCCCCGACACCCCGACCATCGTCACGATCGGCTTCGAGAAGGGCGACGCGGTTTCCATCGACGGCGAGGCACTGTCACCTGCCACGCTTTTGGCCAAGCTCAACCAGCTCGGCCACGACAACGGTATCGGCCGCCTCGATCTCGTGGAGAACCGCTTCGTCGGCATGAAGAGCCGGGGCATGTACGAAACGCCGGGCGGCACGATCCTGCTGCCGGCCCACCGCGCCATCGAATCGATCACGCTGGACCGGGGCGCGGCGCACCTCAAGGATCAGATCATGCCGCAATATGCGGAGCTGATCTATAACGGCTTCTGGTTCTCACCGGAGCGCGAGATGCTCCAGGCCCTCATCGACAAGAGCCAGGAGATGGTCACCGGCGAGGTCCGGCTGAAGCTCTACAAGGGCGGCATCCACGTCATCGGCCGCACCAGCCCGAACTCTCTCTACGATCAGGACCTCGTCACTTTCGAGGAGGGCGCCGTGGCCTACGATCACCGCGACGCGGCGGGCTTCATCAAGCTCAACGCCCTGCGCCTGCGCACCCTGGCGCAGCGGAAGAAACGACAGGCTTGAGAACCTCAACCTTGACGGACGGAGCGGTTCGGCCCGCACGGTTCGCTCGGATCATCGGCGCCTTCCTCGTTCTGACGATCGTCGCGAACGCCGCTCTCGGCGTCGCGTCGTCCGCTTTCGTAGACCTCCGTTCGACGGCGTTCCTGTGCCTCTGGCTGCACGCCTTCGTCTCCATCTACGACGGCGTCTCCGGTCGCCTGCGAACTCTGACCTGGCTCCTTCTGTGCGGTGTCTGGGTCGCGAGCGAAGCGGCCCTTTTCCTCGATACCTTCATTCCATGGGGGCAGATCGCCTTTTGGGTCATCGCCTCGCTGGCGACCCTGCCCGTCGTAGGTTCGGTGATCGCCAATCTTCTGACGGAAGCGCACGCGGCGACCGCCTCGACCTCGCGGGGCGGCGGAACTATCGGTCCGACCCCGCTTCTCCTGGCCGTGGCCGTGGCCGCCGATTTTTTCGTTCTCCATCTCGCGTCGCGGCAATGGACCCGAAGCGCAACCCTGAAAGCTGCGGTCTTCGCTGCCGCCGCATTGCTCGCGGGCGGTGCAGTGGGCAATCTCACGGGTCTTGCGCCTCCCGAACGTGTGCCCTCGAGCGACACCTTCGCGATCCTTCCTCCGTGGTACGCGCTGCCCTACTACGCGATCCTTCGCGCCGTGCCGGATAAGACCGGCGGCCTACTCTTGATGGCCTGCATCCTCGCCGCTCCCGCGGCTTGGCCATGGGTCGGCGCGTCGCGGGCGCGCAACGGACGGCTGCGCTTACTCTATGGTGCCGCCTGCGCAACCTTCGCGATGGCGTGGATCGGGCTGTGCATCCTGGGCGCGGGAGCTGCGGCCGAATCGACCCTGGTCCATTCGCGGATTGCCGCAGCCTATGTGCTCGCCTTCTTCGTTGTGATCGTGCCCTTGATCGTACGGTTTTCGGACGACGGTCACACGGCCGCCCAGACGGTTGCCCCATCTGGTCGCCGGTAAAGGCCGGGGGCGAGATCGCCGTACCGCAGGAAGATCTGCAAGACCGGCTGCATCTCGTGATGCACGGAGGGAAGTTCTGTTCCCACCCCATAGGGCTCTGCCGTGTGGAAGGCGGGGACGTCGCGGGCCTCGTCCCAGAGCAGGTTGAGCTTCGGAATCAGAGCCAGATGTTCGGCCGTGACGTCGAAGGTGACGTGCTCGGGCGTCTCGCCCGTCGCCTCGTCGCGGAACACGTCGCCGACATCCTCCGAAGACAACTTGGCCAGGGTGTTGTGATAGGCGTAGCGCCCCGGCTTCAGCACGGCATTGTGGAGGAACACCGCAAGCGCCTCGCCCAATGCCCGGTGCTCCTCATCTGCTCCGTCATCGTCCCCGGTGACGTTGAAGATGTCCCCGTCGCGGTCGGTGCTGCCATAGGGTGCGTCGGGATGCACGATGGGCGCGCCCTGCCCGGCCGGGTTCCAGGCCACCACCATCCGGCGGATCAGGGCGATCCGCTCGAGGGTGAGGTCGAAGGTTGTGCTGTCGGCCATGTCGCGTCCGCTACCGATGTGGTGTTCGTCTTGCCTCGTATCCGCCCCATCACGGGCCGGCCCCGGCCGCCTGCCGGGCAATGGAGGGCTCTATGGCACGAGTCGCGGTGAGCCTCCACGTGTTCGGATTCAGCGAAGGCAGCCCATCAATCCGCCGACACCGTTCATTCTTGCCTGGATGCGGGCGGCGACTGCGCGCACGCCCCGCGACGGCAGGGCCGGGTTGCGCTGGATCGGATTCGGCAGAACGGCGGCGAGGAGGCTCGCCTCGCTGCGACTGAGGTTCCGCGCGCCTTTTCCGAACCAGCGCTGCGAAGCGGCTTCGGCGCCGTAGACGCCCTCCCCCCATTCGGCGATGTTGAGATAGACCTCCATCATCCGCCGCTTGCCCCACAGGGCGTCGGCCATGACCGCGAGGGGAATTTCGAGGCCTTTCCGGATGAAGGAACGGCCCGGCCAGAGAAACACGTTCTTCACGGCCTGCATGGAGATGGTCGAAGCCCCGCGGCTCGGCCCCTCGTCATCATCCACCACGTCGCGGAGGGCGCCCCAGTCGACGCCGTTGTGAAGGCAAAAGCGCTGGTCCTCGGACGCGATGACAGCCTGGACGAGAAACGGCGAGATCGCATCGAGGGGGACGGCCTCCCGGCTGACGGGCTTACCGCTCACCCATCGCGCCAGCATCAGGGTTGAGGGCGGCGTCAGCGCACTATAGACGAGCCCCAGAACAAGAATCAGGGCCAGCAACATGACGGGGAGCAGCATGACGAGGCCGACGAACCGCCTCACCCAATGTTTCCTTCGTCCTTGGCGGATGGAATCGAGATCGCGCGCATGGCGTGATCGCGAATCGCTGTCTTCCGCCGCGCCGTCGCGCCGTTCCTGAATCCGTACCTCCCGCACAACGACGCGCCCATTCTTGACCAAGGCCCTTCTTACGATGACCTCACCAAAAGCATCCCACGCTTCGGTCAAGGCGGACGCTTCCCAGGCGTTTTCCCACAAGCTTTCGAGCGTGGCCGACGCCGTCGAGGCGTTTCTGGCCGAACGCCTCGGTCCCGAGACGCAGGCGGGCGAGATCACGCGGCCCGTTCGCCTGATGGAGGCCATGCGCCACGCCGTTCTCGGCGGCGGCAAGCGTCTGCGCCCGTTCCTGGCGGTGGAGACCGCCCGGATGCTGGGCGGCTCCGAGGCCGGGGCGCTGGCCGCCGGTTCGGCCATCGAGCTCGTCCATTGCTACTCCCTCGTCCACGACGACATGCCGGCCATGGACGACGACGACATGCGGCGCGGCAAGCCCACCGTCCATAAGGCCTATGACGAAGCCACCGCCATCCTCGTCGGCGATGCCCTCCAGACCCTCGCCTTCGAAATCCTGGCCGATTCCGCATGGCAGCCGGACCCGTCGATCCGCGCGGACCTCGTACTGGGCCTCGCCAAGGCCTCGGGCCTCGGCGGCATGGTCGGTGGGCAGATCCTCGATCTGGGCGCGGAAGGACGCTTCGGCGCCGTCTCCCTGGACGTCGAGGACACGCTCCAACTCCAGGCGATGAAGACCGGCGCCATTCTCGCATTTTCGGTGGATGCGGGAGCCCTCGTGGGCGGAGCGACACCCGACCAGCGCGCCGCCCTGTGGCGCTACGGGCTCGCCCTCGGCCAGGCCTTCCAGATCGCCGACGACATCCTCGACCGCGAGGCCTCGCCGGAAGCCATGGGCAAGGCCACCGGCAAGGACAAGGATGCCGGCAAGGCGACCCTCGTCGACCGGCTCGGCATCGACGGAGCCCGCGCCGAATGCGACCGCCTCGTCGGCATCTGCGAGGAGGCTGTCTCCGCCTGGGGCGACAAGGCCCAGACTCTGCGGGAAGCGGCGCGGTTCACGGTGGCGCGTAAGGTCTAGAAACAATCCCGCGAAGCCCGAGGGCCTCGAAACTCCCGGTCGCAGTGTCTCCTTGCTGTGAGGGGTTGGGCCGGCTCCAAGACATCCCTCGTCATTCGGGGTCTGCGTAGCCGCGCTCGGAATGACGGCGTGATACCCTGGGCGTCGTGCGGGACCGGCAGCGGCGCGAATGTAAGCCGTGCCCCGACCCGCCGCGATGTTGCATCGCGGCGGGTCCATGCTATCAGGCGTCCATGCATCTCAAGCGGTTCATCGATTTTCTTGGCCTGACTCCGCCGTAGGCGGAGGCTGAGCAGATCGTGTTCCGTCCATGCCCGATGAGCGCTGAAGCGCCCGGGCCTCCAGATGCCTGTCCCTGCCGACGCTTCGCGCACGGGGACGCTCGAAAGCTTTATCCATGAACCGTCAGCACCTCCGGAGCGAGTGGGCTCCCGACGTCACGCGTGAACTCCTGGCCGGAACGGTGGTCGCGCTCGCGCTGATCCCCGAGGCCATCGCCTTCTCGATCATCGCGGGCGTGGACCCCAAGGTCGGTCTCTACGCATCGTTCTGCATCGCGGTGATCTCGGCTTTCGCCGGCGGACGCCCGGCCATGATCTCGGCGGCCACCGGCGCCATGTCCCTGGTCATGGTGACCCTCGTGAAGGAACACGGGCTCGGCTACCTGTTCGCCGCGACCATCCTCACCGGCCTCCTGCAGATCGCGGCGAGCCTGATGCGCCTCGGCAACCTGATGCGCTTCGTCTCGCGCTCGGTGGTCACCGGCTTCGTCAACGCCCTGGCGATCCTGATCTTCCTCGCGCAGATGCCGGAGCTCATCGGGCGAGGGCCGGTCGTCTACGCGATGACCGCCATCGGCCTCGCAATGATCTACGGCCTGCCCTACCTGACGAAGGCGGTCCCCTCCCCGCTGATCACGATCCTCGTCCTCACCGGAATCTCGGTCTGGTTCGGGTTCGACATCCGGACCGTGGGCGATATGGGCGCCCTACCGCGCGAATTGCCCGTCTTCGCCCTGCCCCAGGTCCCGTTCACCCTGGAAACCCTGCGGATCATCCTGCCCTATGCGCTCACCCTGGCAATGGTCGGCCTGCTGGAGAGCATGATGACGGCGGCCATCCTCGACGAGATGACCGACACGACCTCCGACAAGAATCGCGAATGCGCCGGCCAGGGCCTCGCCAACGTCACCTCCGGCCTGTTCGGCGGCATGGCCGGCTGCGCCATGATCGGGCAATCGGTCATCAACGTCTCGTCCGGCGGGCGGGGCCGCCTCTCGACGCTGTGGGCGGGCGCGTTCCTGTTGTTCCTCATCGTCGTGCTCGGTCCCTACGTGGCACGAATTCCCATGGCGGCCCTGGTGGCAGTGATGATCATGGTGTCGATCAATACCTTCCAGTGGAACTCCGTCCGCACGCTGCTGACCCATCCGAAGAGTTCGAGCGCTGTCATGCTGGGCACGGTGGCCGTCGTCGTCACCACCCACGACCTCGCCAAGGGCGTCCTGTTCGGCGTCATCCTCTCCGGCCTGTTCTTCGCCCATAAGGTGACCCGGTTCTTCCGCGTGTCTTCAGTGCGGGACGAGGGGAGCCGGGTGCGGACCTACCGGGTGAGCGGGCAGATCTTTTTCGCCACGGCCGAGGCGTTTCACTCCGCCTTCGATTTCCGCGAGGACGACCTGGATTCCGTCATCATCGATCTCGCTGCATCGCATTTCTGGGACATCACCAGCATCAACGCATTGGACCGAGTGGTGCTGAAATTTCGCCATCACGGCGTTCCGGTCGAGATCTCCGGAATGAACGAAGCGACGGCAATGCTCGTGGACCAGGTCGGCACGCATCAGAAGCCGGGTGCCGCGCTCGCCGGCTCGGGACATTGAGCGTCACGATCCGGTCGAACCGGAGAACCACCGACTGATTTGCAGGACCGCACTGAGCCGTCCCCGGTGCCGCAGCCCCGGGAACGCGGCCTGGAGCCTCAGCTCCGACATGCCGTGAACGCCTCGGTCCGGTATGGGGCAGGTCCGTTCGACTCCCCGATGTTCCGTCCATGTCCCACCTGTGGTGGACAATCGCTGTAACGCCGCGCCGCTTCACGCTCTATATTAAAAAAACAGAAATTTAATTATCGGATGATAAGTACGAAGTCGGGCACATCGGAAGAGCATCGGCCATGATGGCGAATTTCAAAATAATTAATAAACTTATGCTTGTAATTTCACTGATGGCGACAATCATCGGAGGTTGCATCTGGTACGCAACATCACAGATGACGGCTATCGACGATTCTTATACTGTCTATCTCGACAAAAATGCAAAGGGAGCGACTGCGGGCGCCCGGCTCAATCGTACCGTTTTTCAGATGAGCTATATTGCATTTCGCATCCTCGCGGAGCCCAACCTTGGCGACAGAAAGCGTGTCAGCGCCACCTTTGAGGGGCTTCCCGCCAATGCGGCACAGTTGATCGAAAACATTCGGGAAACGGCACCAACGTTCAAAGCTCAGACCGACATAGTAGCGGCGCTCCTCGGTGAGTTCATCCGGAGCATCGAGGAAATGCGCGGACTCGCCGACAAGGACATGGGCGAGGCGGCGCTGGCTGTGGCCCATACGAAAGTCGATCCGGTGCAGCAGAAGCTGTTCACCGCGTGTCGGCAGTTGGTGGAGGACATCGACGCGATGATCCAGAAGGGCTCCAACGATCTGACCGTTCAGACCACGACGACCCGCCGTTTCACCATGATCCTGTCCACCGCGGGCGTGGCTACGGGCGTGCTCGCCGCGCTCTTCGTCGTCGTCTTCGGCATCACACGACCGCTCCGCAGACTGACCGATGTGCTGCAGCGCATGGCCCGGGGAGAGGTTGACGCCGAAATCGCCGAAACCCGCCGCCGCGACGAGATCGGCATGATCGGCAAGGCCGTGGAAGGCATCAAGGCCATGGTCGCGCAGAAGGCGGCCGAGCAGGCCGAGATCCGACGCGTCGCGGACGAGGCCGCGGCGACCGAGCGCCGCCGGACGATGGTCGAACTCGCCGATACCTTCGAAGGCGCGGTGGGCGGCATCATCGGCATGCTGTCATCGTCGTCCACGGAGCTTCAGACCACCGCCCAGACCATGACCGCCACTGCCGCGGAGACCGCGAGCCAGTCCACCACCGTGGCAGCCGCCGCGGAGGAAGCAGCGACGAATGTCGGAACGGTGGCAGCCGCCGCCGAAGAACTGGGCGTTTCCGTCCAGGAGATCGGCCGTCAAGTCACCGGGTCGGCCACGCTGGCCCAGAGAGCGGTCGCCGAAGCGGACCAGACCGCCGCCTTCGTTCATACCCTGTCACAAGCGGCGACCCATGTCGGCCAGGTCGTCGGTTTGATCGCCAACATCGCCGGGCAGACCAACTTGCTGGCCCTCAACGCGACCATCGAGGCCGCCCGTGCGGGCGAGGCGGGACGCGGCTTCGCGGTGGTCGCCACCGAGGTCAAGGAACTGGCGAGCCAGACAGCGCGAGCCACCGAGGAGATTTCCAGCCAGATCGCACAGATTCAAGAGGCGACAGGTCAAGCGGTAGCGGCGATCGCCGGCATCACGAACCGTATCCGCGAGATCGATGTCGTGGCCACCGCCATTGCCGCCGCTGTGGAGGAACAGGGAGCGGCGACGCAGGAGATCGTGCGCAACGTCTCCCAGGCGGCGACGGGCACCGGCGAGGTGACCCGCAACATCGCCGGTGTGGCCGGCGCGGCCGAGGATACGGGTGCGGCGGCGACCCAGGTGCTGTCCTCGGCCTCCGAACTATCTCGCCAATCCGAGCATCTTAACGCCGAAGTGGCACGCTTCCTCACCACCGTGAGAGCAGCCTGATCCACCCGCACGGGTGAGAGGCCGCATCGATGTCTTTCGGCCGGCCACCCGGTCGAGGATGCAAGCAGGTGCCGGGGCGGTGATCGTCGTCCCGGCTGGCCCACCGGCTTCGGTTGGATCTCGCGATCCCGTCGCCCGTCGTCTGGCGCGAACAGCCGATTCTGGCCGCGACCGAGCAAATCGCAGTGTCGTGCGAGCCGTGCCCATTCTGATGATCCCGGCAGCCCACAGCTCCATCCCCTCGAGAGATGGAGCCCCAAAAGACCTGAAGCGATTGCCTCGTCGGGCGTGAGACCGAGCAAGGTGCTCAGGCCGCGGACGACCTCGCGGGCACTGCCGGTCCCTACCGCGAACACTTGCCAAGCGCCCGAGCCCCTCGCTACAGCCGCCCGACGCATCACCCCTGGCCGCGAGTGCTCCCATGACCGCCTACAAGCTCCTCCTCCTCCCTGGCGACGGCATCGGCCGGGAAGTCATGGCCCAGGTGACGACCGTGATCGGGGCGCTGGCGGAGACCGGCCTCGCAAGTTTCGAGACCGAGACCGACCTCGTCGGCGGGTCGTCCATCGACGCCCACGGCGTTCCGCTCACAGATGCGGCCCTGGCACGGGCGGACGCGGCCGATGCGATCCTGCTCGGGGCGGTGGGCGGCCCGAAATGGTCCGGTGTCGCCTACGACATCCGCCCCGAGGCGGGGCTCCTGCGTCTGCGCAAGGATCTCGGCCTGTTCGCCAACCTGCGCCCGGCGATCTGCTACCCCGCACTCGCCGACGCCTCGGCCCTCAAGCGCGAGCTGGTGGAGGGCCTCGACATCATGATCGTGCGCGAGCTCACGGGCGGCGTCTATTTCGGCGAGCCGAAGGAGATCACCACCCTGCCCGACGGCACTAAGCGCGCCGTGGATACCCAGGTCTACACCACGGGCGAGATCGAGCGGATCGCCCATGTGGCCTTCGATCTGGCGCGCAAGCGCTCGGGACGCGTGGCCTCGGCCGAGAAGCACAACGTGATGAAGTCCGGCGTCCTGTGGAAGGAGGTCGTCACCAAGGTCCATGCCGAGCATTACAGCGATGTCGAGCTGGAGCACGTCCTCGCCGACAATTGCGCCATGCAGCTGGTGCGCCGCCCCAAGCAGTTCGACGTCCTCGTCACCGACAACCTGTTCGGCGACGTGCTGTCGGACGTGGCGGCCATGCTCACGGGATCCCTCGGCATGCTACCCTCCGCTTCGCTTGGAGCAGTGGATTCGAAGGGAAGCCGCAAGGCGCTCTACGAGCCGGTCCATGGCTCGGCGCCCGATATTGCGGGCCAGGATCTTGCCAACCCGCTGGCCATGATCGGCTCGCTCGCCATGGCGCTCCGCTACTCGTTCGGCCTCGGGGAGGCGGCGGACCTTCTCGACGGCGCAATCACCGATGCCCTCGCGGCGGGTGCCCGCACCAAAGACATCGCCGGAGAGGGTGCCACGCCGCTGGGGACCGCTGGGATGGGAGAGGCAGTCGTGGCGGCTCTCAAGTCGCGGGTGCGCTGAAGCGCGAACCGCGGTCTCGTCTGGACATGAAAAAGGCGCCGACCCAACCTGGTCGGCGCCTTTTTCGGTCCATCGTCCGACAACTGCCCTTAGTAGGGGCTGCCGTTGCGCGAGACGTAGGATGTCGGGTCGATCGCATCGACGCCGGAGAAGTCGATATTGTGGATCGCGCTCGACCGGGCGCCGACGAACGGGCCGTTGGTGATCGGATCGGGCAGGATCGCACCGCCGAAGCGATCGTTGCGGCCGTAGGGCGGCGAGTTCAGGTAGCTCGCCGTGATGAAGTGCGGGTTGGTCGCCGGGTTGCTGATCGAACCGTTATTCGCCTCGACGACGTTTCCGGCATCGAGCCAGCTGCGCGGACGGATGCGGATCGGCAGCGGCTGGCTGACGCGGATACCGGGGGCGTAGCGACCCTGCGCCTCGGCGGCGGTGTTCGCGGCGACGGCGGTGAGGGTGAGCGCGCCCATCAGGGCAATCGTGGCAGTGCGCATGACGGACCTTCGTTGAACCTGTGTGAGGGTAGACCTGATTTCCTTAAGAAACTCGGCCATTCATGGTGAGTAGACGTGCCAGCGGCGCCGTTGTTCCCGGCTTAAGGCCGCGCTTGTTCGGTACGCCGCAGTTTCGCCTCATTATGTCGAATTCGGTGCTTCGAGATCGAACCGGTTTCCCCGGCGGCCTCTCGATTGGGTGCGGCAGCGAGCGGCGGTGCGCACCCGTCCACCCGCCTCGCCTCGAACACGCGATACGCCGCTTCGAGGTCCGGGAAAGCTTGGCCATTCAGAACGATCTTGTCCAGGGCGCAGACGATGGCGCGCGGCTCGGGAGGCTGGCTCAAGGGCGCACAGAGCCAACCGTCGATGCGCGGAGCGACCGGCACGGACCCGTTTTGCCCCGCATTGGAGAAGCCGGTGCAGACCCGCGTCACCGGACCGCTCAACGTGGCTTCCAGGGTCTCGAACGGACCGAACTTAGTCGCGATCGAACCGCGCTCGCCGGTTCGCACCACGGCGAGGCCCTGCCCCTCGGCGGCACGCCGGGCGATGGTGACGAACAGGCTGACCGGAGGATTCGGGCCCTCGCCGATGGTCAGTCTGAGATAGGGCGCCTCGCTGGCGTCGAAGCGGCCCTGTGAGAGGCTGTCCTCGCGGAGCCCCGTCGCCGGGTTGATGCGCGCGGGCTCGATCTTCGCCGGGTCGAGGGCATCGGGGTCATCGAGCCGGTATCGCGGCGCCGACGCGGCCATGGGAAGGGCCTGACGCACGTTCGAGGCGGTGGACGCACCATATGCCGGAGGGTTCGCGTCCACCGCCCCGGCCAGGCCCGCTTTCGGATCGCGGGGCGTCGGCTCACCGCCGACGAATCGTCCGACGGCGGCAAAGCAGATCAGGACCGTAAGACAGGGCACGGCGAACCGCACCAGCGGGCGGCGGGCGCGCCTAGCCGGCAATTCCTGGATCTCGTCCTGAACAGCGATGCGATGCATGTAACCCTGAAACCGGCGGCATTTCTCGCGGCTCGCGCCGCTCGGGAGGCGACCATGCCGTCGAGGGTGCGCAGATCGGGTTTCCCGCCGGGTGTCCGGTTCGAGGTTTCGGAATTCGCGGTGAATCAATCCTTGCCGAAGGCTCGGCGCGCCTGCCGTCGTGATCCGTTTGTGACGGCGCGAAAGTCTCGCGTGCAGCGCAACCCTTGACAGCCACGAAGACGAAGCGTCTTGCTCCGCCGCTTACGGGATATCCGGTTTCCTTGACGGGCCGGACGAGACGGGGCGTGCCGGCATGTCTGCGGTACGGCGCGTTTTCGCAGCCGGTCGGTCCGGTCGAGACCGGGAACCTCTGCGAGCCCCACTGGCAACGGTACACGGATACGTGCCCGGAAATCCTGTCGGCGGAGCCGAGGCGAAGAGCCAGGCCACGGCGGCGAGCCAGGGCATCACGAAGCGGAGTTGGAGAGATGGGTTACAAGGTCGCCGTCGTCGGTGCCACGGGCAATGTCGGACGCGAGATGCTGGACATTCTGTCGGAGCGGGCATTCCCCGCCGACGAGGTCGTGGCTATCGCCTCGCGCCGCAGCGCCGGGCAGGAAGTCTCCTTCGGTGACAAGATCCTGAAGGTGAAGGCGCTCGACACCTACGATTTCTCCGACACCGACATCTGCCTGATGTCCGCCGGCGGCGAGACGTCGAAGGAATGGTCGCCGCGTATCGGCCAGACCGGTTGCGTCGTCATCGATAACTCGTCGGCCTTCCGCTACCATCCCGACGTGCCGCTGATCGTGCCGGAAGTGAATCCGGAGGCGATCACCGGCTTCTCGAAGATGAACATCATCGCCAACCCGAACTGCTCCACGGCGCAGCTCGTCGTCGCGCTGAAGCCCCTGCACGACGTGGCCAAGATCACCCGCGTGGTGGTGGCGACCTATCAGTCGGTCTCCGGCGCCGGCAAGGAAGCCATGGACGAGCTGTTCCAGCAGACCCGTTCGGTCTTCACCGCCGGTCAGATGACCATGGAGAAGTTCCCCAAGCGCATCGCCTTCAACGTCATCCCGCAGATCGACGTGTTCCTCGACGACGGCTCCACCAAGGAAGAGTGGAAGATGGTCGCCGAGACCAAGAAGATGCTGGATCCCAAGATCAAGCTGACGGCGACCTGCGTGCGCGTGCCGGTGTTCATCGGCCATGCCGAAGCGGTGAACGTCGAGTTCGAGCACCCGATCTCGCCCGAGGAGGCCACCGCCCTCCTCCGTTCGGCACCGGGCATCCTGGTCGTCGATAAGCGCGAGCCCGGCGGCTACATGACCCCGCACGAGGCGGCCGGCGAGGATGCGACCTATGTCTCGCGCATCCGTGCGGATTCCACGGTCGATAACGGCCTCTCGTTCTGGTGCGTCGCCGACAACCTGCGTAAGGGCGCGGCCCTGAACACGGTGCAGATCGCCGAGATGCTGATCAACCGGAAGCTGCTTAAGGAGCGGGCTGCGGCCTGATCACTCCACTTCCGGTCCTCGGACCGGAACCCATCGACCGGCCATTTTCATCGACGCCGTCCCGTTCACGGGGCGGCGTTTTTTTAGCATAGGCCCTGCGCGGCGAGGAAACTCCACAGCGTGTCGAGATTCCGACCGTGGGATCATGCTCGTCCCGTAAACGGGCGCGCATCTCCCTCGGAGTGACATCGCTCTTCGCGTCGGTCGGGTCCCTCGACGTGGTGTAGCTCGCTGAAGCCACCACGATAACCGGCTTGGACCGGGAGGATCAGGCTGACAGGGGAATCATCGCCCAGCGGAGCGATGTCATCCCAAAGATCATCGGGGAGGAGTGGTTTGGCCATGCCAAACCAACGCTCGACATCCAGCGCGGCGCCATTCGGAGGGGCGCCCTTAGTAGCGTTCGGTGGTGGCGGCCCGCGGTCGCATCGTAAATCGCGAAAAGGTGGGGGCAAGCCTCAAGCTCGCCCGCAGGATCTCGAAAGCCCGGTGGCGAGAAGGTTTTGGCCTGGGCCGGGTCGTCAGCGAGGTGGAAAGCTTACAAGGTTTCGCAGATCACCTTCGCGGAAATGTCGACCTCGCTCTCCTGGATGACCTTTGATTCACGCGGAAGCCTGCAGTGGGCTCGCCGATCAGGCGGCTCGTAATGTGCTCAAGAAGCGGTGAATTTCCTCCGAGAGGTGTTCGGACTGGGAGGACAACTGATCCGAGACGAGGAGAACCTGTTGCGCGGCGGCCCCGGTATCCTTCGAGGCATGAGCGACTCCGGCAAGGTTGCCCGTCACTTCGGCGGTGCCGGCCGAGGCTTGCGCCACGTTGCGCACGATCTCCTGGGTTGCGGTTCCCTGTTGGTCGACGGCCGCAGCGATGCTGGTGGCCACGTCACTGATCTCGCGGATTCGGTCCGTAATGGAGTCGATGGCCGACACGGCCTGATCTGTCACGCTTTGAATTTCGCCGATCTGCGCAGCGATCTCCTTCGTCGCGTCCGCCGTCTGTCTCGCCAGTTCCTTCACTTCGGCGGCGACGACCGCGAAGCCGCGGCCTGCATCACCGGCACGCGCCGCCTCGATCGTGGCATTGAGGGCAAGCAGATTGGTCTGGCCGGCGATGCTGGAAATCATCCCGACCATGTCACCGATCCGGGACGAGGTCTGGCGCAACGCCCCGACGAAGGCCACGGTGCGGTTGGCTTCGCCCACGGCGGCTTGAGCCAGTCCCGCCGAGCCTTGAACCTGGCGGGCGATTTCACTGACGGAACTGCCGAGCTCTTCGGCTGCGGCGGCCACCATGCTGACATTTGCAGCCGCATGCTCGGCCGCCGAAAGCATAACGGACGATAATTTAGCGGTTTCCATCGCTGTTCTGGTCATGATTTTTGCAGACGTTTGTAGATCACCCGAGAAAGAATTGACCGATCCAGAAACTTTTCCAACCGATTGCTCAAATTCTTCTGTCAAGCCATTCATATATATTCTCTTCTGATTTTCTATCTCAATATATTTTGCGTCCTCTACAAATGTGATTCCATAGTTTTTTCCCTCGATAGTCACAGACTCACAATAAATGTCGACCATAAATTCTGTTTTGTCGCATCGCAAAAATCTCATAGTTGCTTGTCCGTGCCCATCTTGGTTGATACTTTCCACGAAAGGGCCGGCCACATCGTTTATCGTAAGTCCATTCCCCTGTTCGAATGTATGGTATGCCATCACCGAAATGTTTGTAAGTTCGTCTATAGAGTTGGCACGCATGGTCGTCATGAATTTGTTATTCGCGTAGACCACGTTGAAAATGGGGGAATCTCGATCGACGACGTAAATAGCATGAGACATGCAGTCGAGAAATTTAGCACACACATTGTGCGAAATTACCCGCGCACTAACTTTATTAGGACGTCTAGTGAAAATCTTCATCGTCAGTCGCCCTGCAAAAATGTATCATAGATAGGCGCATATCATATAACTATAATAGTGAATATTTCGTTATTATTTGCGCCCTATATTACGCTACTTAAGCAGCGCTTGGGCGCTGACTCAGACGGATGCGTCAGGAAGTCGATCGATGGCTTCGGCCGGCTTGGTCCAGACGATGGGCGGACGCGGCTCTTGTGCTCGGCGATGTAGCGTTTGATATCGTCCTGCAGGTCGACGATGCGCTTGACGGTGCGCCTCCCATATCCGTTGCGCGGGGCGCAGAAAGATCCCGACATGTCTGGCCAATTCGCTTCCGGTCCGGTGGGTCACCTCCTCCGATGACTCAGAACAAGGCAGCGCCAATACGTCGGACACCCTTCATGTGAAATGCGCGAGTGTACCGGGCGGGCGGATCTTGTCGCGAAACCAAGCCCTCGACGCCATCCGGGGTGACCACGGATTCGGAGCCCCCTGCATGACGTGGCAGAGATAAACCCGCGTGCTGGTGGCAACCTATCATTCGGTCTCCGGCGCTGGCACGGAGGCCATGAACGAGCTGTTCCAGCAGACCCATTCGGTCTTTACCGCTTCGAGCACCCGATCTCGCCCGAGGAGGCCACCGCCCTCCTGCGCTCGGCGCCGGGCATCCTGGTCGTCGATAAGCGCGAGCCCGGCGGCTACATGACCCCGCACGAGGCGGCCGGCGAGGATGCGACCTATGTCTCGCGCATCCGCGCGGATTCCACGGTCGATAACGGCCTCTCGTTCTGGTGCGTCGCCGACAACCTGCGTAAGGGCGCGGCCCTGAACACGGTGCAGATCGCCGAGATGCTGATCAACCGGAAGCTGCTTAAGGAGCGGGCTGCGGCCTGATCACTCCACTTCCAGTCCTCGGGCCGAAACCCATCGACCGGCCATTATCATCGACGCCGTCCCGTTCACGGGGCGGCGTTTTTTATGGGCAATCCTCTTGCGAAGCAGGAGGAGATGCATTTCAATTGAAAGTTTTCCTATTTTAGGATAGCCATAAATAGAACAAATCACGACCATGGGTGATCGCGATGCGGGGCACTTCCAAACGCGGGCATGAAACCGAAACCCTCCGTCGCCGACTCGCCATACTGGCGACGGAGACAAAACTGATCCGCCTCCAACAAAGCCTGGACCGGAAGTACGATCCAGCCCAGCCCCGTGCGCCCGCCGGCCAAAGCGATGGTGGGCGGTGGGTCTCCGACGGGGGCGTCGGAGGCAGTCGCCTGACCGATCGTCCGTCAACCGGTCAGGCACTCCGGTCCTCCATCGATAACGGAAGCACGTCAGGCACATCCACGCGAGAGGAAACCGTCACCGATGACGGGGCCCGGATTCTATCGCTGCGTATTCGTTCGGGACGCGGAGATTGGAACGACCAGCACGCCGTCGTCACACCGGATGGCGAAAGCAGGATTTTCGAGAATTCGGGCGACGCTCAGACCATCCGCGATGGGGCATCGGGAGAGGTTCTCTCGCGTGGCACGTTCGCGTCATCCAAATCGCAATCCCAGCCCTCGATACAACACGTCTTTCTGCCGGCGGTCGTCGTCGCTCCGGCCGTCAAGGTAACACTCGAAGCGGCGGCACTTCTCTTCACTTATCTGGAAGCTCGGAGGCCAGGATTCGGCAAGGCGCCGGGCAGAACGGCACTGCGCTACGACTTCGACCCAGATCCGGACAAGAAACTTCCCGTCATTTGGGTTGGTCCGGTCGATCAGGCAACGCTCGACCAAGCTTGTCCACGTAATGCCGAGGTTCAGGCGGTCACGGACGAGGCGACGAAACGGCTGACGGCCTTGAATCCTCTTCTGACGAGACAGCAACTCGGCACCATGATCCATGTCGATATCGCACACACATTCATCGCAAGGGCTTATCCCGACGTGCGCGTCGAATTTTCGATAAGCAGTACCGGCGATGAAGCAGATTATGGAGAAAAGGGTTCAGCACGCCTCGATCTTTTCGAACTCTCCCCAAATCAAACAGTCTGCGTCTATGATTATAAAACTGGATCGGCGGGGCTAAGCTCAACAAGAGCGCTGTTCCTAGCCAGAGCCGCCAAGAAATTTTGGCCACAGTCAAATGGTATAGTTATTATTCAAGTGAGGCCAATAAAATGACGACCATTAAAAAAATCAAAGGCCTCGCCAAGAGTCTGCTCGACAGAAATACTGATCTTGTCGCTGCCGGCAGGAATTCTTTTTGGCTTCTTCCCGTCGGGCCTGTCGGACGATTGATCCACCTCGATCGGACAAGCAATCCGGCCTATTGCGTTGCGGGCTGGTATCTCGTCGAGTTCTTCATGCCCGGAGTTCGTTCATCGTCCTCACTCGGGCGATGCAGCGGAAGGATTGCCCGTTCCGAAGGCTTCGAGGGTGGCCAGGGCTGGTTCTGGTCCGACCCGACGATCTACGACGATTTCGTCACTCGTGTCGAAGAGGATGCCTTGGCGATCCTTCGCCCCCTGGACACAACGCGAGGATGTCTCGACTTCGCCCGCACCCGTCCCGCCACGGTCGGACGTCTTGGCCTGGATTGGCACCTCGTCTCCTGCATCGCGCTCGGCGAACTCGATGAGGCTCGCGCGATCTGGTCCAAAATGGGCAAGCAGTACCGCAAGGGGGCCGTGATGGAGGATGCGCACTGGCAGTTGATCAACGACCGGACCTGCCTCATCGGCGAGCCGCTCATGGCCAACGATCGGGCCGCTCTCGCCACCCTGTTGCATCGTTGGGAAGCCGAGACCATCGTCGGAAGCCCCCTCGAGCCATTTTGGAGACCGAGCCCGTTCCCGCTAGAGGACAACGCATCTGCGGGCCGGTAAGCGGACATGGAAGGCTCCGGCGTAAGACGGACCGGCATCAAACTTCAGCCTCCAACGCCGCCACATCCCCACCACTGATCGCCGGTAGGCACCGGGTGATCCGCTCGGCATCCCAGTCCCACCACGCCACGGCCTGCAGTCGCGGGGCGATATCGGGCGGTACGCGCATCCGTACGAGCGTGGCCGGATTGCCCGCGACGATGGCGTAGGGAGGTACGTCGCGGGTGACCACGGATTTGGCGGCGACCACGGCTCCGTCGCCGATGCGGATTCCCGGCAGGATCGTGCTGTCGTAGCCGAGCCAGACATCGTTGCCGATCACCGTGTCGCCCCGGTTGGGAAAGGCCATCTCTTCGGGGAAGCGTCCGGCCCAGGCGCCGCCGAAGATGACGAACGGGTAGGTGGAGGGCGCATCGAGGCGGTGGTTGCCCCCGTTCATGAGGAAGCGCGTGCCCGCCGCAAACGCGCAGAAGCGACCGATTCGCAAGCGGTCGCCCAGGAAGGCGAAGTGGTAGAGGATGTTGTCGAGGAAGGCCTCCGGGCCGGCGGGGTCGTCATAGTAAGTGTAGGCGCCGACCTCGACATTCGGCGGCAGGGGGAGATTGCGGATGAAGGTGATGCGGCTGTGGCCCGCAACCGGGTGAAGGCAATCCGGGTCGGGTCCGAACGACGGATCGGCGGCCATGGCCGAGGCTCCCTGAAACGAGTTGACGGCGACGGAGCGACCGGGATGCGCTCCGCCGGGGAACGGTTCGCGAAATCGCTTGAAACGATCCGACGATGGGACTACTCATAGCACATCAGTTCTGGTTGCAGTCTTGAGGCTGCGGTTCGGGAGTGGGCCCCACCGGGTCCGCTCTTTTTTATTGCCGCAACGCCTCTCGCACCGGATCGCTTCACGCAAGGCCGGACGTACAGCGCAGCATGGCGGACACTTCCGAAAAACGTCTGATCACCGAGACCGGCGTCGCCGCACGGGTCGTGCAGATCATCGAGGCTTCGATCGAGGGCCTCGGCTATCGCGTGGTCCGGGTGCGGGTGTCGAGCGCCAATGGCTGCACCGTGCAGATCATGGCCGAGCGGCCGGACGGCACCATGACGGTGGACGATTGCGAGACCGTGAGCCGGGCGATCTCGCCTCTGCTCGATCTCGACGACCCGGTGGGCAAGGCCTATTATCTCGAGATCTCCTCCCCCGGCATCGACCGGCCGCTGGTACGGGCCGTCGATTTCGAGCGTTGGGCCGGCTACGAAGCCAAAATCGAATTGGCGATACCCCTCGACGGCCGGAAGCGTTTTCGTGGGATCATCCGAGCTCCTAACGCGGATGGCCTCACGGTGCCGATCGATCTTCCCGACGTGAAGGAGGGTCTGCCGAGCCGCATCGACCTGCCACTTCACGATCTCGGCGACGCCTACCTCGTCCTCACCGACGATCTCGTGCGCGAATCGCTGCGACGCGGCGGCGGGCCACCGCCGATGCTGGACGATGAGGACGAAGACGACATCGAAGAGGGCGCCGAGGCCGAGATCGAGCCCCCCGCCCCTCTCAAGAAGAAGGTCGAGCGGCCGCTGAAGCCCAAGGCTTCGGCCAAGCCCAAGCCCGAAAAGATCGAAACCGAGGCGAGCCGGGCCAACAAGGCCAAGCCGGTCCGCACCAAGGCGGTGCGGGTCAAGGACGACGGCAAGCTTCACTAGAACATCGGCCCGGAGCCCAGGTGGATGCCCGATGGCACGCCGGGGTTTCCGAAAAAAACACACGACGAAGAGAGGGACGAAATCCGATGGCTGTCGTCAGCGCCAATAGGCTCGAACTCCTGCAGATCGCCGAAGCGGTCGCCCGTGAGAAGGTGATCGACCGCTCCATCGTCATCGACGCCATGGAGGAGGCCATCGCCAAAGCCGCCCGCTCGCGCTACGGCGCCGAGACGGACGTCCATGCTGAGATCGACCCCAAGACCGGGGCGCTCCGCCTGTCGCGCCACCTCGTGGTGGTGGACGAGGTCGAGAACGACGCCCGCGAGGTCACCCTCGACCAGGCCCGCCGCTACAATCCCGGTGCCCTGGTGGGAGACGTGATCTCCGACACCCTGCCGCCCTTCGATTTCGGCCGCGTCGCAGCCCAGTCGGCCAAGCAGGTCATCGTCCAGAAGGTGCGCGACGCTGAGCGCGACCGCCAGTTCGACGAGTACAAGGACCGCATCGGCGAGATCGTCAACGGCCTCGTCAAGCGGGTCGAGTACGGCAACGTCATCGTCGATCTGGGACGCGGCGAGGGCATCGTGCGCCGCGACGAGATGATCCCGCGCGAGACCTTCCGCCCCGGCGACCGTATCCGTTCCTATCTGTTCGACGTGCGCCGCGAAGTGCGTGGCCCACAGATCTTCCTGTCGCGCTCCCACCCGCAATTCATGGCCAAGCTCTTCGGGCAGGAAGTGCCGGAGATCTACGACGGCATCGTCGAAGTGAAGGCGGTGGCCCGCGATCCGGGCTCGCGCGCCAAGATCGCCGTGATCTCGCGGGACGGCTCCATCGACCCCGTCGGTGCCTGCGTCGGCATGCGCGGCTCCCGCGTCCAGGCGGTGGTCGGCGAGTTGCAGGGCGAGAAGGTCGACATCATCCCGTGGTCGGAAGACCAGGCGACCTTCATCGTCAACGCGCTTCAGCCCGCAGAGGTGGTCAAGGTGGTGCTCGACGAGGAGGCCGACCGCATCGAGGTGGTGGTGCCCGACGACCAGCTCTCGCTGGCCATCGGCCGTCGCGGCCAGAACGTGCGCCTCGCCTCGCAGCTCACCGGCTGGGACATCGACATCCTCACCGAGGCCGAGGAATCCGAGCGGCGCCAGAAAGAATTCGCCGAACGCACCGCTGTCTTCATGGCCGCCCTCGACGTCGACGAGACGGTGGGTCAGCTCCTCGCGGCGGAAGGTTTCCGGAACGTGGAGGAAATCGCCTATGTCGAACCGGGCGAGCTCGCCAATATCCAGGGCCTCGACGAGGAAAGCGGTACCGAGATCCAGGCCCGCGCCCAGGATCATCTCGCTCGCGTCGAATCGGAGTTCGACGCCAAGCGCCAGGAACTCGGCGTCGCCGACGACCTGCGCGAGATCGACGGCGTGACCACGCCGATGCTGGTGGCGTTGGGCGAGAACGACGTTAAGTCGGTGGAAGATCTCGCGGGCTGCGCCACGGACGATCTCGTGGGCTACACCGAGGGACGCGGCCCCGAGGCCACCAAGCATGCTGGCTATCTCGACGGGTTCGAGATCTCCCGCGCTGAAGCAGAAGCCATGATCATGGCGGCCCGCGTGAAGGCCGGATGGATCGAGGCGCCGGTCGAGGCGGATGAAGCCGAGACCACTGACGGAGAGCCCGAGGCGGTCTGAGCACAGCGTTCCGGGCGAGCCAGGCGCTCCCCCCTGAGGCACCCGCCTAAGACGGGCCTCAGGAATCGCAGGGCCGACCGGAGAGTGCCTTCGCGACATTCCGGCATCTCACGTCGAGGATGCCGGTGGGTTGCAAGGCGAGAGGGCCGCGAATTGTTGCGGTCCATGCGACGATCAACAGGGATCCGACCGCCGCATGACGGGCGAATACGCAGATGTCGCGGACGATGCCGCCGAACCGGAGCCGAACACGCTGCTCGATCCCGGTCTCGGGCGCGGCCGGCGCAATGCAATGCGCACATGCCTCGTCAGCCGGGTCTCGCAAAATCCCGATGGGATGATTCGGTTCGTTCTGTCGCCGGACGGCGAGGTGGTGACCGATCTGAAAGCGAAGCTGCCGGGGCGCGGTGCATGGCTCACCGCCGATCGCGTCACCGTGGAGGCGGCCTTGAAGAAGCGGCTGTTCCAGCGTGCCTTCAAGACCAAGGATGCCGCGGCACCGGCGGATCTGGGCGACCGGGTCGCCGCGATCCTGCGCGAGGACCTGCGCCAATCCCTGTCACTCGCCAACAAGGCGGGTTGCCTGGTGGCCGGCTTCGCCAAGGTCGAATCCGCGATCGGCGACAAGGCCGGCGTAGCCGCCGTGATACAGGCCTCGGATGGCAGTGCGGATGGTAGGCGGAAGATCGCTGCGGCATTGCACCGGAGGCATGGCGATGCCATATCCCGTGTCCCGGTCATCGATGATTTGTCCAATGAAGAATTGGACATGGCCTTGGGTCGGGATCATGTGATACATGCGGCGCTTGTCGCAGGAGTCGGAAGCACCGGCTGCCTTGCGCGTTGGCGTCGGCTACGCTCTTTCGAGGGCAAGCCCACGACGGCCGAGGGGGCCGGTTACGCCCGAACAGGGCAGACCGCTCCGACTCTGCAGGACGACGACGAGACGGATTTACCCGGCGCACAGCAGTTTGCCGGTTCACGGGACGATGGAAACCCTCAGGGTTTGGACTGAATGAGCGATACGAATAATCCGGGCGACAAGACGCAGGCACGACCCCCCTCGAAGCCGCTGTCCTTGAAGCGCCCGATCGAGCAGGGAACGGTGCGTCAGAGCTTCTCCCATGGCCGCTCCAAGCAGGTCGTGGTCGAGACCGTGAAGCGGCGCGTCATCGGGGCGGCACCGGCCGCTCCCGTTCGCGAAACGCAACCGGTCGCCCCGGCGTCACGCGTGGCGCCTCCCGCACCTGCAGCTCCGCGCCCCGCCCAGCGGGCGGCGGGTGGCGTCGTGCTGCGGACATTGAGCGAGCAGGAGCGTGACGCGCGCGCCGCAGCTCTCGCCGACGCCCAGCGCCGTGAGCAGGAAGCACGCCGCAAGGTCGAAGAAGAGGCCGCTGCTCAGCGTGCCCGCGAGGCTGAGGAAATCCGTCAGCGCGAGGCCGAAGAGCGTCGCCGTCAGGAAGAGGAGCGCCTTCGCGCCGAGGAGCAGGCTCGCCTGCGTGCCGAGGAAGAAGCTGCACGTGAGGCGGCTCGCGCCGCTGAGGCCGCTGCGAAGGAGGCCGCTGCGGCAGCCCCCGCAGCTGCGCCCGTTCCGGCAACGCCGCCGAAGCCCGTCTCCAAGACGGTGCCGATGGCGCCCGTCTCGGCTCCGATATCCTCCACCCCGAAGCCTGCTCCGGCAGCACCTGCTCCCGCTCCGCAGGCTGCGGCCCCGGCTCGTCCGGCGGCCCCTGCCGTGCGTCAGCCCCTCACGGCACGCCCGACACCGGCCGAGCCGCGCAAGACCATCACCGCAGACGTGCGCAAGCCGCGCGACCTGAACTTCATGGCCAAGCCGGCGCCCGCGCCCGAACCAGAGGCGGCTCCGACTGCTTCCACGGCCGCACGCCCGGCCGGTGCGGCGGCTCCCACCGCCCGCGCGCCGGGTCGGCCACAGGCTGCCGAGGAGGAGAGCGAGCAGAAGCGCGTGATCCGCCGTCCCGGCATGCCGCTCAAGATCATCACGCCGCCCAAGACCCCCAAGCAGCCGGGCGGCGACCGCAACCGTGGGCGTCTCACGATCGCTACCGCCACGTCGGGCGAGGACGAGCGCACGCGTTCCGTTGCCTCGTTCCGCCGCCGTCAGCAGCGCATGAGCGGCAACCGGCAGGTTGAGCAAAAGGAAAAGCTCTCCCGCGAGGTGACGATCCCCGAGACGATCACCATCCAGGAACTCGCCAACCGCATGTCGGAGCGGGCCGTGGACGTGATTCGCCTGCTCATGAAGCAGGGCGAGATCCACAAGATCACCGACGTGATCGACTCGGATTCCGCTCAGCTCATTGCCGAGGAACTCGGACACACCGTGCGCCGCGTCGCCGAGTCCGACGTCGAGGAAGGCCTGTTCAACGACGAGCCCGATCTCGAGGAGGATCTCGATCCGCGTCCGCCCGTCGTGACCATCATGGGTCACGTCGACCACGGCAAGACCTCGCTTCTCGACGCCATCCGCAAGACCGCGGTGGTGTCCGGTGAGGCCGGCGGCATCACGCAGCATATCGGCGCTTACCAGGTGGCCTCGCCATCCGGTGACATGGTCACCTTCATCGACACTCCCGGCCACGCGGCCTTCACCTCCATGCGGGCCCGCGGCGCCAAGGTGACGGACATCGTCGTGCTCGTGGTGGCGGCAGATGACGGTGTCATGCCCCAGACGGTGGAGGCAATCAGCCATGCGAAGGCGGCCGGCGTGCCGCTCATCGTGGCGATCAACAAGATCGACAAGCCCGAGGCGAACCCGCAGCGAGTCCGCACCGAGTTGCTGCAGCACGACATCCAGGTCGAATCGATGGGCGGTGAGACCCTGGAATTCGAAGTCTCTGCCAAGACCGGCGACGGTCTGCCGGACCTTCTCGAAGGCCTGCAGCTCCAGGCCGAGATCCTGAACCTGCGTGCTAACGAAGCCCGCGACGGCGAGGGTACGGTCATCGAGGCCAAGCTCGATCGCGGTCGTGGTCCCGTCGCGACGGTGCTCGTGCAGCGCGGAACGCTCTTCACCGGCGACATCGTCGTCGCCGGCGCCGAATGGGGTCGCGTCCGCGCCCTCATCGACGACAAGGGAGAGAGCATCCCCTATGCCGGCCCGTCGGTGCCGGTGGAGGTGCTCGGCTTCAATGGAACTCCGGACGCGGGTGACCGCGTGGCCGTGGTGCCGAACGAAGCCCGTGCCCGTGAAGTCACCGAGTATCGCGCCCGTCAGAAGCGCGAGCGCATCGCCGCACGGACCGGCGGTGCGAACCGCTCGCTCGTCGACATGATGCGCGACCTCAAGGAAGGCCTGGGCCGCAAGGAACTCGCCATCGTCGTCAAGGGCGACGTGCAGGGCTCGGTGGAAGCCATCATCGGCGCACTGGAGAAGCTCGGCAACGACGAGGTGTCGGCGCGCATCCTGCTCGCGGGTGTCGGCGGCATCACCGAGTCGGACGTCACCCTGGCGGAGGCCTCCAAGGCCGTCGTCATCGGCTTCAACGTGCGAGCCCACAAGGAAGCGCGCGAATCGGCCGAGAACAAGGGCGTCGAGATCCGCTACTACAACATCATCTACGACCTCGTGGATGACATCAAAGCGACTCTCTCGGGCATGCTCCCGCCGACCCTGCGCGAGGAGCGCCTCGGCGAGGCGCAGATCCTGCAGATCTTCGATGTCTCGAAGGTCGGCAAGATCGCCGGCTGCCGCGTCACCGACGGTGTCGTGCAGCGCGGTGCTCACGTCCGCCTGATCCGCGACAGCGTGGTGATCCACGAGGGCAAACTGTCCCAGCTGAAGCGCCTCAAGGACGACGCCAAGGAAGTCGGGTCGGGTTACGAGTGCGGTATGTCCTTCGAGAACTTCCAGGACATGCGCGCCGGCGACACGATCGAGTGCTACCGGGTCGAGGAGATCCGCCGCACGCTCTAGCAGCGACGCGGCCAGACGAACCCGGCGGCTGCAGCGCGCGCT
>NZ_NKUG01000052.1 GCF_014845095.1 Methylobacterium bullatum
GCGCGGTGGAATGGCTCGACATGGCCCGCCTCGTCCGCGCCCAGACCCTCTCCCTGCGGCATCGCGATTTCGTCCGCGCGGCCGAGGCCCTCGGCTTGTCCACGGCGGCGATCCTGCGCCGGCACATCGTCCCCAACACCCTCGGCCCCGTCACGGTGGCGGCGACCCTCCTCGTGCCCAAGGTGATCCTGCTGGAGAGCTTCCTGTCGTTCCTCGGCCTCGGGGTGCAGGAACCGGCCACGAGCTGGGGCGCCCTCATCGCGGAGGGCGCGCGCGCCCTCGAATCCGCCCCGTGGATGCTCGCCGGCCCCGCCGCCTTCCTCGTCTCGACGCTGGTGGCCCTCAACGTCCTCGGTGACGGCCTCGGCGACGCCCTCGATCCCCGGATCGCCGGCAGGTGACGGCCTGAGGGCCGTGGCCCTACGGGATACGCACATCTGCTCGACGGACGTGTCTCTACCCATGAGGGTTCGGCATGAGGCGCGACGGGCTCCCTCTCCCGTTTGGGAGAGGGTTGGGGTGAGGGGCGTGGACTCACCGAAAAGGTCACACGTCACCCTGTCCCTCTCCTTCCAGGAGAGGGGACCCGTGGTGCCCGCGAGATGCGGGAATGCCGTAGGCCGTGGCCCGATTGCACCGGCAGGACCTCGCCGGCAGCGACTGAGGGGCGCGCAGGGAGCCCCGAGAACTGGCTATGCCACCGATCTCAGGTCGGCGATGTCCGCCGTGAAGGTGTGGATGCAGTTGCGTCCCCGCGATTTCGCCTCGTAGAGGGCACGGTCCGCGCGCTCGATGGTGTGGTCGATGTCCTTGTCGGACGAGTCCGCCTCGGCGATGCCGATGCTGATCGTCGCCAGAAGGCGATTGTTGTCGGGCTCGAACACGGTGCTGGCCACGCTCTGGCGAATGCGCTCCGCGATCAGCGCCGCGCCGACGGCGCTGCTGTCGCCGAGCAGGACGATGAACTCCTCGCCGCCGAAGCGCGCGACCTTGTCCGTCGTCCTGATGGTGTCGCTGATGATGGAGCCGACCTTGCGGATGACCACATCGCCCGCCGGGTGGCCGTAACGGTCGTTGACCCGCTTGAAATGGTCGATGTCGATCATCAGCACCGCAATGGGGCGGCGGTAGAGCTTGAAGGCGTTCAAGGCTTCCTTCGCGAGGGGAAGGAACGCGCGCCGGTTGAGGAGGCCCGTGAGAGCGTCCTTGTTGGCGATGAGCTGCAGGGCGTGGAGGTCGTCGCCGATGCGCCTGACCCGGTCCTGCGCGGCCTGCACCGCCCGGGACGCTTCGGTCTCGACGTCTCGCGCATCGGACTCGGCGGTGCCGATCCGTCTCAGCAGCGACCTGACGGCGGCGGACAGGCGCAGCACCTCGGGCGAGCCATGGACCCGCTCCGTCATCGTCGCATTCGGCTCGCGGCCGATCCGGTCCACCGCATCCGTGAGGTTCACGAGCGGGCGGCTCAGGCGCGTCACCACCAGGAAGATGCCGAGAACGCCCACCGCACCCGCGCCGAGGCCGATCAGGGTGATGAGGAGGGTCAGGCGATTGGCTCCCGCGAGCGCCGTATCCTCCGGCTGGAGGGCGACCACGATCCAGCCGAGACCGCTGTAGTCGCCCCGGCCGCGGGTGGCCGACACGGCGGCGAGCCGTTTGCCGTCCGGGCCGCTCGCGATGAAATGTCCCGCCGCGAGATCGGCGGGGGAGTAGGGTGTAGTCCCGAGGTCCGGCCCGAGGAGCACGCGGCCGGTCCGGTCGAGGACGACGATCTCCTCCTTCAGCTCCGGCCTGCGCGAGGACAGGACTTCCCGTCGCACCACGTCCGCCCAGCTCCAGCTGAGATGGCTTCCCAGGACGCCGATGATCCGGCCCGACGCATCGGTGACGGGAGATGCGAAATCGACGAAGCGGAACGGGGTCTTGTCCCCGCTGGGCTTGAGCAGGCTCTGCAGCAAGGCCGCGACGTGAACGTCCTCGGCGACCGCGCCCTTCATCCCATCGATGAACCAGGGACGCTGGCCGACATTCGCGCCTTCCAGGATGCCGCCGGTCGCCGCGCGGACTTTCCCGGTCTCGTCGGCAAAGCCGATCCAGGCATAGTCCGGAAGGGTTTTCTGCATCGTCTGCAGCACCTTGCGCAGACTTCCGGTCTCTTCCATCCAGTGGGGCTGGAGCGGATCGAGGGCCGCCACGTTGCGAATCTCGCGCAGGCGCTCCGCCATGTCCTGGTCCAGGCGATCGGCGACGGAGCGGGCCACCTGCAGCAGGGCGTTCTGGGCCATATCGGTGGCTTGCCCGCGCGCCAGGAGCGCGGAGCCCAATGTGCTCGCGGCTACGATGGACAGGCCGACCGCACCGGCGAACAAGCTGATCTGGTGCCGCAGGGATATCTTGTCGGCGAGCCGTCCCAGCATCGATCCTGACCCTCAATCAGACCCGACCCTGCAACTCATAGGCTTGCGAGAACGTCAATCCATAGAGTCAATTTTTCGTATAAATGGCAGTTGTCGCATATCGGACATAGACGATTGGATGGTCCATTCGGCGGTGGTCGAGCATTGCAGGGCGACTGCAGTCACACTTTAATCTATTGACGATGATACTATCAGTATATTTGCAATATGTAATCTTTAGGATGCTATTTTCATCATAGGTTTATCTAGGATGCAGTTGCTTCTATCTATATGTTCGCAGTCATATGTAAATCGCTCGCATCAAGGCAATGTAGGGCAGCTGATTTGAGTCATTCAACAGCATCAATATTTTGATTATTGAGTTTGCTTCATCATCTACCGTTGCCCCGGTCGTATTGCGCTGTAGTGGCGAGCCGCCATTGAGGCGCGCGAACCAGTCGCTCTTTGCCGGGCGGAGCGGCCGCCGAATGGTCGACCCAAGGTGGAGGCTCGTATCCGCGCCGTCGGCGCGCGCCTGCGCGGCCGGGCCGGATGCTCACCGGTCGGCCAGGAGGCCGGGATAGACCACCCGCACCGTGCGCCGCTCCGCCGGGATGTCGGCGCTCGGGCGGTCCTTGATCGCCGCACCGGTACTTCCCGTCGTCGTCACGTCGGCGGGGCGCAGGCGCCAGCCTTCGGCGCCGCGCGGCGGCCTGTGTGACGCCTCATTGGCGCGCAGCGGCGGCGGCGCGAGCGCGGCACCCGTAAGCACCGTGGTGGCGAGGATGGCGGAGAGGAGGCGGGGATTCATCGGTCGAGGCACCCGGAGACGCATGCTCCGAGTGAAGCGTGAACAGGTAAAGACGCCGACGGAACCGCGAGGCTTGGCCGTTCATTGCCAACAACATTCGTGTCCGAGAGTTAACGAGGCGTCGATGACGAGTATGGTCGAGGCAAAGCCGGGCTCCGCCCCGCCGGAGCGGGTTCCGATGGGCACGGTGATCGACACCGATATTTCCGCTCGTCTCGACCGGCTGCCCTGGGGACGCTTCCACATCCTCGTCATCGTGGCGCTGGGCATCACCTGGGTGCTCGACGGCCTCGAAGTCACCCTGGCGGGCTCTCTCGTGGGGGCCCTGCGGGCCGAGCCCATGAGCTTCACCGAGTTCGATATCGGCCTGGCGGCGAGTTCCTACCTCGTCGGCGCGGTGGTGGGGGCGCTCGGCTTCGGCTGGCTCACCGACCGGATCGGCCGCAAGAAGCTGTTCTTCATCACCCTGGCCCTGTACCTCGCCGCCACCGCGGCCACCGGCCTGTCCTGGAACATCTACAGCTTCTGCATCTTCCGGTTCCTCACCGGCGCGGGCATCGGCGGCGAATACACCGCCATCAACTCCACCATCCAGGAACTCGTCCCGGCCCGTGTGCGCGGCTGGACCGACCTCGTCATCAACGGGTCGTTCTGGATCGGGGCGGCCTTGGGCTCCTTCCTCTCCATCGCCGTGCTGCGCCCCGGCATGATCGACCCGGCTTGGGGTTGGCGCATCGCCTTCTTCGTCGGCGGCGGCATCGGCCTCGTGATCCTGCTGCTGCGGACATGGATCCCCGAGAGCCCGCGCTGGCTCGCCACCCACGGCTACGTCGCCGAGGCGGACCGGGTCGTCACCAGCATCGAGAAGCGTTTCACCGACGAGGGCATCACCCTGCCGCCGGTGGACGAATCCAAGCGGATGAAGCTGCGGACCCGCAGCCACACGCCGCTCAAGGAAGTCTTCGGCACCATGCTGGTCGGCTATCGCAAGCAGACCCTGGTGGGCCTCGCCCTGATGATCGCGCAGGCGTTCTTCTACAACGCGCTGTTCTTCACCTACGCCCTCGTGCTCCAGCGCTTCTACGGGGTGCCGGGGGACCATGTCGGCTGGTACCTGCTGCCCTTCGCGCTGGGCTCCTTCCTCGGCCCGCTGCTGCTCGGCCGGCTGTTCGACACGATCGGCCGCCGCCAGATGATCGCCTTCACCTACGGCATCTCGGCGGTGCTGCTCACCATCACCGGCTACCTGTTCAAGATCGAGGTGTTCGGTCCCGTGGGCCAGACGGCGGCCTGGATGGTGGTGTTCTTCTTCGCCTCCGCCGCCGCGAGCGCCGCCTACCTCACCGTGGCCGAGACCTTCCCGCTGGAGATCCGGGCGCTCGCCATCGCGGTGTTCTATGCGCTGGGCACCGGCATCGGCGGCGTCTCCGGCCCGCTCCTGTTCGGTGCCCTGGTGGAGACGGGGTCCCGCGACAACGTGCTGATCGGCTACGGCATCGGTGCCGCGCTGATGCTGACCGCCGCCATCGTCGGCGGCATCTGGGGCACGGCCGCAGAGGGCAAGTCCCTGGAAGATGTCTCGAAGCCGCTGGCGGCGGCCTGACGGCCGGGCGGTTCCGAGGCGCTCCCAAATGCCTCAGAACCGCTCCACCCATGGTCGCAGCGCGACCTCGGAGGTCCAGGCGCTGCGATCCTGCCGCAGGACGTCCCAATAGGCCGAGGCGATGGCGTCGGGATCGAGCAGGCTGTCGGGGGCATCCGCCGGCTCCGGGCGGGAGGCGCTGCGGATCCCGCCGTCGATGACGAAATGGGCGACATGGATGCCCTTCGGGTGGAGTTCCCGCGCGAGGCTCTGCGACAGGCCGCGTAAGCCGAACTTGCCCATGGCGAAGGCGGCGGATTCGGCATAGCCCTTCACGCTGGCCGACGCCCCCGTGAACAGGATGGCCCCGTGGCGACCCGGCAGCATGCGTCTTGCTGCGGCCTGGGCCACGAGGAAACCGCCATAGGCCGAGACCATCAGGGCGTGACGCACCGCGTCCGGGTCGAGATCGGCGACGGGGCCGCGCAACCGGCCGCTGGCATTGTAGATCACCACGTCGGGCGGGCCGCCGAGGGCCGGTTCCATCCGGGCGAACAGTGCCTCCACCTCCGACGGGTCGACGGCATCGCAGGAATGCAGGGCGGCGCCGGTCTCGGCCGCCAGTTCTTCGAGCTTGCCGATGGAGCGCGAGGCGAGGCCGAGGCGAAGGCCTTCGCGGGACAGGCGGCGCGCCAGCGAGGCGCTCAGGCCTTCGCCGGCGCCGACGATGAGGGCACGCTGGTAGGTCGGGACCATGGGGCATCTCCGGATGGCGAGGGTCTGTTGCCGAACGTCCCAGGGCCCGGGAAGGCTCCTGGCCTCAGCCCTCCCGCCGATCGCGAAAAAAATCGCGCAGGAGCGTGGCGGCCTCCGCCTCGCGCAAGCCGCCATAGACCTCCGGCGCATGGTGGCAGGTGGGCTGGTTGAACACCCGTGGCCCGTGTTCCACTCCGCCGCCCTTCGGATCGAGGGCCGCGAAATAGACCCGGCGGATGCGCGCGAACGAGATGGCGCCGGCGCACATCGGACAGGGCTCCAGGGTGACGTAGAGGTCGCAGCCGATCAGGCGCTCGTCGTCGATGGCGGCGCAGGCGGCGCGGATCGCCAGGATCTCCGCATGGGCGGTGGGATCGCGCAGCGCGCGGGGGCGATTATGGGCGACGCTGAGGATCGCGCCGTCCCGCACGATCACGGCCCCCACCGGCACCTCTCCTTCGTCGGCCGCGCGGCGGGCGGCATCGAAGGCGAGGCTCAGAGGGTCGGTGGCGGTGCTGGGGGAGAGGGGGGCATTCACTGTCGTCGAACCCAAGATCTGTCTTCATCGAGAAACCCGGCGGGTCGAGATCCCGTGATGGCCCGGCAGGAACATCGCGGCGATGGAGCCGTTTCCTTACCGACGCGGCAAGGCCGCAGGATCTTTTCAGGAGCAGACGATGAGCAGCACCACCGACAAGATCAAGGGTCTCGCCAACGAAGCCGTCGGCAACCTGAAGGAGGGTGTCGGCAAGGTCACCGGCAACGACAAGCTCGTGGCCGAGGGCAAGGCCCAGGAACTCAAGGGCGAAGCCCAGAAGACCGTTGGCGATGCCAAGGACGGCGTCAAGAACGCCGCCGACACGGTGAAGAGCAAGCTCTGAGCTTCGGCACCGGATATTAGAGAAGGCGGCCGGGAGGCCGCCTTTTTCGTATGCGGCTGCAACGCCCCCTTGCGCGGCGGGCGGGCCGCTCCACGCGCAATCGCTCGCAACCTCGCCTCCGCTCTGTTATGGGGCTCGGATGAGCGACAAGACAGACGAACAGACGGGCGGGTCCGAGGACGCGCCCGAGACCAACAACGTTTCCGGCCAAGCGTGGTCCCCGGCGACCGATGCGGGTGTGCCCGGACCTTCCGCCGAAGAGCAGCCGGCTCCGCGCCGGGCCGCGCCCGCCAGGGGCGGCGACGCCCCCCTGCGCCGCAAGGCGGCGTTGCCGCGGCCGGCGGCCAAGGCCGCTGAGGCGGGTGCCACCGGTGATTCCGATTCGGCGACGCCCGAGGGCGACCGTATCGCCAAGGCCATCGCGCGCGCCGGCATCGCGTCCCGCCGCGACGTAGAGGTGATGATCGCCGAGGGCCGCGTCACCCTCAACGGCAAGGTGCTGACCTCGCCGGCAATCAACGTGACGGATGCGGACGAGATCACCGTCGACGGTGAGCCCCTGCCCGCCCGCGAGCGGACCCGGCTGTGGATCTATCACAAGCCGCGGGGCCTCGTGACCACGGCACGCGATCCGGAAGGGCGCCAGACCGTCTTCGAGGCCCTGCCCGAGGACCTGCCGCGCGTGGTCGCCATCGGCCGTCTCGACATCAACACCGAAGGCCTGCTGCTGCTCACCAACGATGGCGGCCTCGCCAAGGTGATCGCCCATCCCGATACCGGATGGCTGCGGCGCTACCGCGTCCGCGCGCATGGCGACACGAATCAGGCCGAGCTCGACAAGCTGCGCAAGGGCGTCACCATCGACGGCATGGATTACGGCCCGGTGGACGCGGTCCTCGACCGGGCCTCGGGCGACAACCTCTGGCTGACGCTGGGCCTGCGCGAAGGCAAGAACCGCGAGGTCAAGCGCATCCTCGAGCACCTGGGTCTGGCCGTGAACCGGCTGATCCGCCTGTCCTTCGGCCCGTTCCAGCTCGGCGACCTCGAAGTGGGCCTCGTCGAGGAGATCCGCACCAAGGTGCTCAAGGAGCAGCTCGGCCCCACCCTCGCCGATCAGGCCGGCGTCGATTTCACCAGCCCCAACCGTGAGCCGATCGCCCCGTTCGGTTCGCCGAAGGCCGCGCAGCAACAGACCAAGCAGCCCGCCCGCAGCGCCTCGGCCGCCGCGGCGCGAAGCGCCGGGCGCAGCTACGACGACGCCCCGCGCGGCGGCGAGCGCGGTGGCGACCGCGACCGTGGCGGCGACCGCCCCCTGCGCAGGCCCGCCGAACCCGCACGGGTTCCCACGGGCGGCAACAGCGCCGGTCCCCGCCGCTCGGTCTGGCGCGCCGAAGAGGCAGCGCCCCAGGAGGATGGTGCGCGCCGGGTCAAGATCCCCCGCCGTGGCGCCGATCCCAAGGCCGAGCGTGAGGCCTCCGCTGCCCGCGGCCGGGAGCGCGTGGGCGCGATCAATACCGGCGAGCGCCGTGTTCTGGTGGAGCGCCTGAAGGCGAGCCCGCAGGAGCCGGCCCCCGAGCCGCATCGCCGTGATCGCGGTGCCCGGCGTGACGAGACGGGCGGCGCCGAGCGTCCGGTCCGGACGCTGCGCCAATCCGATGCCAAGGCGGCCCGCCGCGAGGAGGCCGATGCCCGGCCGCCGCAGCGCCGGTTCGACGGAGATTCCAGGCCCCCGCGCAGCGATGCAAGGCCCCCGCGCAGCGATGCGAGGCCTCCGCGCCGGGACGATGCTCCGCGCGGCGGTTTCGGGCGGCCCGCCGATGGCGCCGAGCGGCGCGGTCCGCCTCGTGGCGGCGACGAGCGCCCCCGCAGCTTCAAACCTCGCGATGGCGGCGGCTTCAACGACCGCGCGGAACGTCCGGCTTTCAATCGCGGCGAGCCGCGTGGGGACAAGCTGGCGGGATTCCGCAGCGAGAAGCCGGCCTTCAATCGTGGCGGCGACGATCGTCCCGGTGGCGGCCGGCCGGGCGGGTTCAAGCCCGGCGGCTTCAAGGGAGCGGGCTTCAAGGGCCGCTCCGACGACCGCCAGGGCGGCGACCGTGACATCGGCGCCGAACGCTCGGGCGCCGATCGCGGCGGCTTCCGGCC
The DNA here is from genome assembly GCF_014845095.1 of Methylobacterium bullatum. Taxonomy (GTDB): domain Bacteria; phylum Pseudomonadota; class Alphaproteobacteria; order Rhizobiales; family Beijerinckiaceae; genus Methylobacterium; species Methylobacterium bullatum. The sequence continues at coordinate 8,572 of NZ_NKUG01000052.1, forward strand.
CGGTGGCAAGCCCGGTGGGTTCGGCAAGCCCGGTGGGTTCGGAAAGCCCGGCGGATCGGGCAAGCCCGCCGGGGCCGGAAGGCCGGGCGGCTTCAAGGCCGGTGGTTCGTCCCGTCCCGGCGGTTCGGCCAAGCCCGGTGGGTTCGGCAATCGCGGCGGTGGCGCGGGCGGCAAGCCCGGTGGCGGGGGCGGACGTCCGCCCCGTGGCGGCTCGCGGTGAGGATCGTCGGCGGCGACCTGCGTGGACGCCGCCTCGCCACCCCGAAATCGGACGCGATCCGGCCGACCTCGGATCGACTGCGCGAGGCGCTCTTCAACGTCCTCGCCCATGCCTATGACGACGCGGTGGCCGGCGCGCGGGTCCTCGATCTCTTCGCCGGAACCGGGGCGCTGAGCTTCGAGGCCCTGTCCCGCGAGGCGAGCTACGCCCTCCTGGTGGACGAGGGCGCCGAAGCGCGCGGTCTGATCCGCGAGAACATCGATGCCCTGGGCTGCGCCGGCAAGACCCGGCTGTTCCGCCGCGATGCGACCAAGCTCGGCCCCGCCGGCACCAGCGGGACCTTCACCCTGGTCTTCTGCGACCCCCCCTACAACCGCGACCTCGCGCCGGCTGCGCTGGCGAGCGCATCCCATGGCGGGTGGCTCGCTCCCGGCGCCCTGGTGGTGGTCGAGGAGGCGGCGGGCGCCAACGTCGCGCTGCCGCCCGGCTTCACCGAATTGGAGCGGCGGGTCTACGGCGACACCGCCCTGGCTTTCTCTCGCTTCGAGGCCTGAGCCTGCGACCCCCGCGCGCGCCGGGAACCCCGGGGCATCGCCGCCGCGTTGCCCCGGAATGGTCCTCGATGACGCCACGCGCGATCCCGTCACGGCCGAACCGGCGAAGGCTGGGCCGGCGGATGCTCCGCTTGACCCGCGCTTGTGGCGGCCCCGCCGTGTCCTGGTGACGCCGGCGGCCCTGGACCATGCCCAGGGCCGCGCGATGCTGGCGCGGGCCGAGGCGCTCGGTCTCCCTGTGGAGCGCCTGACGAGCAACCGCCTCACGGGCCTGCGCGACGAGGATCCGCGCCGCGCCTATCGCGAGGCGAAGGCCACCCTCGCCATCGTGGTGGCGCCCCCGAGCAAGCTGCGCCTGCAGCCGATCCCGCCCAGTGCCGACTGGCGCTTCGATCTCGCGGAGGGCTGCCCGGCCCATTGCCAATATTGCTACCTCGCCGGCTCCCTCTCCGGCCCGCCGGTGACGCGGGCCTATGCCAATCTCGACGCGATCCTCGGGAACCTGCCGGCCTATCTCGGCCAAGGCGGTGTCACTTCGGCCCAGGCCGGGCGCGTCGAGGAGGGCACCACCTTCGAAGCCTCGTGCTACACCGACCCCCTCGGCATCGAGCACCTGACCGGCTCGCTCTCGGCGGCGATCACGCATTTCGGCGGCTGGGACGCGGCGGTGCAATTGCGGTTCACCACGAAGTTCGCCGCCGTCGAGCCGCTCCTGGCCCTGCCCCATCGGGGTCGGACCCGCGCTCGCTTCTCCCTCAACGCGCGTCCCGCCGCCCGCTACGAGGGCGGCACCGCCAGCCTCGACGCCCGCCTGCAGGCGCTCGGCGCCATGGCGCGGGCCGGCTACCCGGTGGGGCTCACCGTCGCGCCGATCATCGCCGTTCCCGATTGGCCGGATGCCTATGGAGGGCTCCTGCGGGAGGTGGCGGAGGCGCTGTCCGACGTCTCCAACCCCGACCTCACCGTGGAGCTCATCACGCACCGGTTCACACCGGCGTCGAAGGACGTGCTCCAGGGCTGGTATCCGGGCTCCGACCTGCCGATGCGGGAGGACGAGCGCAGTCGCAAGCTCACCAAGTTCGGCTCGGTGAAATACGTCTATCCCCGCGATCTGATGCGGACCATGCGGGAGACGATCACCGCCGCGGTCGCGCGCGAACTGCCCTTCGCGCGGATCCTCTACTGGACCTGAGCGGCCGGTCTTCCCGGCGAGTCAGCCTCCGAGCGCCCTGGTCTTAGTGTCGGGATCGATGAGCGGTTCGACACGCCGCTCAGGCCCTGCCTCTATTTTCCGCTCGAGATCGACGGCCGGTGCCGCGTCGAGCTATGGCAGGCGGCATGACCGGGCTTCAACGCCGCCGTCTTGTTGTCCTGACATTCGTCACGTCCACGATACGCCACTGAGGCAGTCGCAGAATGGCGGGATCGAAAACTGCAATGATGCCGATTTGGCGATAGCCCATATCGTGATGACCGCATGAGGAGGACGTCTTGGAAACCCATTTCGAGCATTTCGGCCAAACTGACCTTGGTCAGCGCCTCATCGCCCTCATTGACACACCCGACCGTTACACAGAGTTCCGTGCGCTCTCGGAAAAAGGCCTCCCGGCTGTCACGGCGCTGGTCCCAGTCTTGTCGCCGGTCCTGATGCCGTTAGAGCAGACTGATCTGAAGCGTTTGAACGCCGCTAAGCAATTCGTTGGGCGGTATGTTGGAACGATCATGCGGAAATACGGGCATACCATTGTGCGTCCGTCAGCAAGTGTTCCTGGCAAGCTGTTTGACGTCGCTGCCGTCTGGAGTGGCGCCCCTTCATCTGATGCCGAAGAAGACACTCAGGCAGATTGATCCAAGATGAGCGGTAAAGCACTGCGCGCCGCAATATGTTCCGCTCTGGTTCAAGATGCGTTATATGATTACTGATGCATCTAACTATTGTAACTAAAACAACATGACAAAGAACGATATCGCCGAGATCGTCGGTGCATCCTAGCTTATGATCGATGGCGAGACTTTCGATCGACGTAGCATCACCGCACGTCGCTGGTGCTCTTCTTTTGCTGATCTTGCAATGCAGATTGGTGGTGTCACTCTCTCCGAAGCGATGATGCTCCGGCACGCCGCGAACCTCGCCATGATGTGCGAACGAGATGAGGCGCGCGTGATGAGGACGACGTGGTGGATGAGGAGCACTATCGCCGGAACGCCTCTGCCTCAAAGGCCGCACTGATGGGGCTCGGCATGGCATCCACGGCCCGCATCTCGACCGTGCGCTTGTTCCCACCCCGTTTGGCCGGCGGGATCAGCCCCCATTCCGCACAGACACTTACGCCGCGTCGGGCTCGGCGCCCGCGTCGAAACGGGTCCGCGCGGCCTGGATCGTGGGCAGGTTCGCGAAGGCCCAGGAGCCGAGCGCCTGGACCGGCACCTGAAGCGAGCGGCCGAGCTCGGTGAGTTCGTAATCCACGCGGGGCGGGATTGTCGGCGTGACCGTGCGCGAGACGAGGCCGTCGCGCTCCAGGCCGCGCAGGGTAAAGGTGAGCATCCGCTGCGAGATGCCGCCGATGATCCGCTTCAATTCGTTGAAGCGTCGGGGGCCGTCCGTGAGCGTCATCACCACGAGGATGCTCCACTTGTCGCCGACCCGCGCCAGCACCGTACCGACCACCCGGCAATCGCCGGGGCGGTGAATGGGCTGTGCCTCGGTTACCTCCGTGTGTCCGGGTTCCACGAATGTGCCTCCTTGTGCGAGCGCTGCTCCGGTACTCTATAGCGCCTCGGTATCATTCTGATACCGAGGATCGAACATGAATCTTCTGCACATCGACAGCAGCATCCTGGGCGAGCATTCCGTCAGCCGCGCCGTCTCGGCCGCCATCGTCGCCCGCCTCCGCACGGGAGCGCCCGATCTCGAGGTGACCTATCGCGATCTGGCCGCCACGCCGATCCCCCACCTCTCGGGCGCCTATCTCGCGGGCCATCAGCCCAACGCCACCAACACGCCCGACATCCAGAACGACGTCGCGCTCGGCCGCGCGGTGCTGGCGGAGTTCCTGGCCGCCGACATCGTGGTGATCGGCGCACCGCTCTACAATTTCACGATCTCGACCCAACTCAAGGCCTGGATCGACCGCATCCTCGTGGCCGGCCAGACCTTCAAATACACCGAGAGCGGCGCCGTCGGCCTCGTACCCGAGAAACGCATCATCGTCGCCGTGGCGCGCGGCGGCCTTTACGGTGCGGGGTCCCCTGCCGCCTCGGCAGAGCATGCCGAGACTTATCTGCGGGTCGTCCTCGGCTTCATCGGCGTGACCAACCCGGAATTCGTCACCGCCGAGGGGATCGCCCTCGGTCCGGAGGCCCGCGAGAAGGCCCTCGCCGGGGCGCTCGACGCCGCCTCCGTTCTGGCTGCCGCCTGAAGGCCTAGCGCCGGCCGAACAGCCGCTCGATGTCGTGGAGCTTCAATTCCACGAAGGTCGGGCGGCCGTGGTTGCAGGTGCCGGCGAAGGGGGTCGCCTCCATCTCGCGCAGGAGCGCATTCATTTCCTCTGGCCGCAGGCGGCGTCCGGCGCGGATCGAACCGTGGCAGCTCATGCGCGAGAGGATCGCGTCGAGGCGCCGACCGAGGGGGCCGCCCTCGGTGCCGTCCGCACTCCCGTCCTCCAGGCCGCTCTCGTCGAGGGCGTCGAGGATGTCCTCCAGAAGATTGCGGGTGGACGAATCGGCCAGCGCCACGGGAACTTCGCGCACGAGGACGGCGCCGGAGCCGAAGGCCTCCAGGGTGAGGCCGAGGCGGTCGAGGTCGGGGGCGGCGGCAACGAGGCGCTCGGCATCCTGGGGCGCCATCTCCACCACGTCGGGAATCAGGAGGCCCTGGCGGGCGATGCCGCCGGCGGCGCGCTCGCGCTTCAGCCGCTCGTAGACGAGGCGCTCATGGGCCGCGTGCTGGTCGACGAGGACGATCCCGTCATGGGTCTGGGCGACGATGTAGGTCTCGTGGAGCTGCGCGCGGGCGGCCCCCAGGGGATGCTCGCTGTCGGGTGGTTCGATCTCCGGCTGGCGCAGGTCGGCGCCGGGTGGTGCGAGATCGCCGGAGAACAGCGCCTGCCCGGCTTCCTCGAACCCTGTCTCCGGCCGGCCGAACGCCGCTTGCGGGGCCTCGAACAGGCCCCCGCGCGCACCGAAGGACGATGCCGGCGCGAGGCCGGCGGGCGCGCCGAACGAGGGCAGGCCCGGCGGAAGCGGCACACTGCCCGACCAGGCGCCACGACCCGAATGCGCCTGCATCGCCGGTCGCATCGTCGGTGAGGGATGGCCCGGGCGCAGGGCGTCCAGGGTCCGGGACGCGCCGGTGCTGGCGTTGCGCGCTCCGACCTGACGCAGGGTCTCGTGAATGGCGCTGACGATGAGGGCGCGCACGAGGCCCGGCTCGCGGAAGCGCACCTCCGTCTTGGCGGGATGGACGTTCACGTCGACGAGGGCGGGATCGCAGGTGATGGCGAGGCCGAGCACCGGATGACGGTCCGAACTCATCGTGTCGGCATAGGCCCCGCGCACGGCGCCCAGCAGCAGACGGTCGCGCACCGGGCGGCCGTTGACCGTGAAGTGGATCTGGTTGCCCGCGCCGCGATGGTAGCTCGGCAGGCCGATATGGCCGGACAGGGCGAAGCCCTCCCGCGCCATGTGGAGGGGGGCCGAACTCGCGCCGAAATCCGGCCCCAGCACCGCCGTGAGCCGGCGCAGATCGGCGTCGTCGCCGGTCTCGGCGGAAAAGACGAGGGGGCTGCCGCTCTCGGAGCGGAGGGCGAAGCGGATCCGGGGCTGCGCCACGGCGAGGCGCCGCAATCCATCGGCGATGGCCAGCGCCTCGGCGCGGTCGGATTTCAGGAATTTCAGCCGCGCCGGCGTCGCCGAGAACAGGTCCGTGACCTCGATCCGCGTGCCGCGCGGGCTCGGCGCGGGACGGACCTCGCCCTTGATGCCGGCATCCACCACCAGGGTCGATCCGCTCTCGGCCTCGGCCGTGCGGCTGGTGAGGGAGAGGCGGGCCACCGCCCCGATGGAGGGCAGCGCCTCGCCGCGAAAGCCGAGGGACTCGATGCGGCTCAGGTCGCCACCGGGAAGTTTCGAGGTGGCGTGGCGCTCCACCGCGAGGGCGAGATCGTCGGCGCTCATGCCGGCGCCGTCATCCACCACGCGGATCAGCCGGCGGCCCCCCGCCTCGATGGTCACCTCGATGCTGGTGGCGCCCGCATCGATGGCGTTCTCCACCAGTTCCTTCACGGCGGAGGCCGGGCGCTCCACCACCTCGCCCGCGGCGATGCGGTCCACGAGGATCGGGTCGAGGCGGCGGACGGGGCGGAGAACGGGCGGCATTCCCCCGACCATAGGCGAGGGCGCCGCTGCCTCAAAGCGCCGCCGACGTCATCGCGGTGGGAAGGATGCGATCAACCGAAGGGAAAGGCGAGACCACGCCCCGCCTGGACCCAGGCACCCGCGATGACACCGCAGAGGAGGCAGGCCGCCAGGGGCACGAGCACCCGTCGCCTCGGCAGGCCGAGGGCGATGAAGGAGGCGGCGGCGAACGGCACGATCTGTTCCCCGTGCATGCCGAGGAAATGCGCGATCCTCAGGTCGCCGCCCGCCCGGTTCCAGCCGAGCAGGGGCAGGCTCGCACCGGTCGGGCCGACCGCATGGCCGTGGTTGGCGCTGAGGGCGATGCCGGTGGCGGCCCCGAGGATCACCGTCGTCGCGAGGCCGAGAATGACCGCCAGGCGCAGGCTCGGCTCGAGGCCCGGACGTGGCCGGACCGCCACCGCGATGGTCAGGGGAATCTTGGCAGCGAGCAGGGTGAGCGCCATGATCCCCATCAGGGCGTAGAGGACGGCGTGCAGCGGATCGCCGTCGTTGAAATGCGATGCCTCGGCCCGCGCCGCCTGCAGGGTGATGTAGGCGAGCTCGAACCCGCCGGCCGCGACGAGCAGGAACCGGCCGGTGCGCAGGGAGCGCGAACGGCGCCGATCCGGCCGGACGTAGCCGGTGAACCAGGCGAAGGTCAGGGCGTAGACACCGACCGAAACGAAGAACTTCGCGGGCTTCGCCCAGACGAAGGCGCCATCGATGAGCCGACCGTCGACGAGGGGGAGTGCCAGGGTGACGGCGCCGGTCAGCAGGCAGGCGAGGCCGAAGGCGGTGAGGACGGGATCGTCCGCCCGAAGCCGAGCGAGCGCCGTGGGGCGGAGAGCGTCTCCGCCGAGGGTGAAGGCGATCATGGCCGGGTCTCCAGGCCGAGCCTGCCGGTGCTCAATCCGATGACGAGGGCGAGGAGGAGACCGGCCGGACCGACCAGGAAGGTGAGGACGAGGCAGGGCAGGAGCAGCAGCGGCGAGATCCCCGCCCCGATCCCGGCGCGGGCGATCCAGGTGCCGACGAAGAGGTCGAAGGCGAGATAATGGATCCAGCCGGCAGTGAGCGCATGGTCGTCCGCGAACAGGGAACGTACCGCCTCGATGGAGTCGAAGCCGCCTTTCGCGCCGCCCGCCAACCCTGCCGCCAGGATGCCGATATAGGCCACCGCCAGAAGCGCCGGCAGGACGAGGCCGGTGCCGATCCAAGTGGCCCTTCGGAGCCGGGGAGCGAACAGCGCGATGGCGAGGGCGACCCAGCCCAAGAGGGCGATCGTGCTGCAGAGGGAGAACAGGCTCGCTGCGGGGATCACGTCTTGCCCATCTTTATCTTGACATCGTATAGATCGAGCATGAGTGAGCATCTTGACACTGTCAAGTCATCGAAGGGCGTCGCAGCCACGGAAGCCTCGGCCTACCATCACGGCGATCTGCGGGCCGCCTTGATCCGGGCGACGACGGCCATCCTGCGGGAGCGCGGGATCGACGGGTTTTCCCTGAGGGAGGCGGCGCGGCGGGCGGGCGTCTCGCCGGCGGCTCCGCAGCATCATTTCGGCGATGCGCGCGGGTTGCTCACCGCCGTGGCGACGGAGGGCTTTAGGATGCTGGGCGACGCGCTGGCCGCGGCCGATTCCGCCGCGACCGACCGCGACGGGCGCATTCGCGCGCAAGGCCGGGCCTATGTCGCCTTCGCCCTCGACCATCCGGCCGAGTTCGACACGATGTGGCGCTGTGCGCGGATCGATACGGGCGACGCGGCTTACGCGGCGGCGGCCGGTCGCGCCTTCGGGCTCCTGAAAGCGGCGGTGGCCGGAACCCCTTTCGAGGATGACGGGCTACCGGCGGCGTCCAATCATGCCGCCCCGGACCCGAGGGCCATCGCCTGCTGGTCCCTGGTCCATGGTCTCGCCCGGCTCGCCCTCGACGGTGCGCTGGGACCGGCCGAGGTGGCGCGTGGGGCCATCGACGGGATGCTGGAGCCTATCCTCGACTGCCTGACGGTGTGATGCCGGGACAGCGCGGCGCGACGCCAGCGCTCATCGCGAGACCATTGGCGGATCCGCTCCAGACTTCGCCGGGTAGGACCCGTCGTCAGGCGACCCCGGCCCGCAGCAGGTCGTGATAATGGACGAGGCCTACGGGGCGCTCGTTCTCGACGACGATCAGCGAGGTGATCTTCATCGATTCCTGGATTTCCAGGGCCTTGGCGAGAAGGGTCTCCGGGCTCACGGTGCGCGGCCGGACGCTCATCAGCGCCTCGACCACGAGGCTATCGAGATCGGCCCTGAACACGTTGCGGCGCAGGTCGCCGTCGGTGAGGATGCCGGCGAGGCGGCCGTCTTCTTCCACCACCACCACCGATCCGAAGCCCTTGGCGTCGATCTCGGCGATGGCGGCCCGCATGCCCGTGCCGCGCCGGACCACCGGCAGCTGGTCGCCCGCATGCATCACCTCGCGGACCTGCCGGAGCGAGGCCCCCAGGCGTCCGCCGGGATGGTAGATGCCGAACTCGCGGGCGGAGAAGCCGCGGGCCTCGAGCAGGGCGATGGCGAGGGCGTCGCCCAAAGCGAGTTGCATCGCCGTGGAGGTGGTGGGCGCGAGCCCGTTGGGACAGGCTTCGCGGGCCTTGGGCAGGGTCAGGCAGATATCGGCCTCACGCCCGAGGGTCGAGCCGGCATTCGCCGTGATGGCGATGAGGCCGACCCGATAGCGCCGCGCATAGCCGATGATGTTGGCGAGTTCCGTGGTCTCGCCCGACCAGGACAGGGCGACGACGACGTCCTCCGGCTGGATCATGCCGAGATCGCCATGGCTCGCCTCGGCCGGATGGACATACAGCGCCGGCGTGCCGGTGGAGGCCATGGTCGCCGCGATCTTGCGGCCGACATGGCCCGATTTGCCCATGCCGGTGAGGATGGCGCGGCCCTTGGCGGCGGAGATGCGGGCGACGGCGTCCGAGAAAGCGGTGCCGAGACCGTTGCCGATGGCCTCCATCAGGCAGCGCAGGCCCTCGCACTCGGTCTCGATGGTGCGCAGGGCCGAGGCGATGGCGGGCGCATGGCCGGCATCGGGGGGCGACATCCGCTTCTCCGCTGCAGCACCGCCCATGACAATCCTCGCCTTCGCCGGCGCGCGCGGCGCCATGACGTGCCGCCTATGCAAGGCGAATGTGGTCGGATGGGGGCTTGGGCGCGTGGGACGCCGCGCACCGAAATCGGCGGCGGGGCGGAGAAGAGGGTATCGGGGGCCGGCGGGAGGAGGCTCAGACCGGCGGATGGCCTGTAATACGCCGATATTAAAATATCTCCAATGACAACAAGTGATCGTTAACCGTTCGGCTGGAATGTCAAATCCCAAGTAAAGGCTGATCGTCGCGATCCGCGGTCAGGAAGAGGTTTTCATGTCGATCCAGGCTCTTTCGATTCGTGCCAAGCTCATCACGGCATTCTCCCTGCTTACTTTGTTCGTTGTTGGCCTGGGAGTGCTTGGGATCGTCAGTACGCAGCGCATGCGCGAACAAGCTCTGGACATCGAAAACAACTGGCTCCCCAGTGTTCGTGTCCTCGGCGAGATCGATACTCTGACGGCCCGCAACAACGGCGTCATGCTGCGTCATACGCAGGAAACCGACCCCCAGAAGCTGGCGACCATCGAGGGCGACCTCGCGCGGTTCGGAAAGAGGATCGACGAGAAGAAGCTCGCCTACGAGCGGATGATCGCCTCTCCCGAAGAGCGCGAACTCTACGAGACGTTCACGCGCGAGGCCGCCAAATTCGCCGCGATCCGCCAGACCATCCTGGACATGTCCCGCAGCGGGGAGAAGGCGCAGGCCTTCTCGTTCTACGAGACCAAGGGGATCACCATCCGCCGGGGCATGTCGGACGCCCTCGAGAAGCTGGTGAGCCTGAACAATGTCGGGGCGGATCAGGCGCAGGCGCGGAGCAAGTCGGTCTTCGAACAGGCCCGGACCCTGGGCATCGCCGCCATCGTCGTCGCGGTCCTCCTCTCCGTCCTGTCCGCCTTCCTGATCATCCGCGGCGTGACCCGAGGCATCGATTCCGTGGTGCAGCCGATGCAGGCCCTCGCCGCCGGCGACCTGTCGGTGACCATCCCGCACCAGAACGCCAGGACCGAGATCGGGCGCATCGCCGACGCCGTGCAGGTGTTCAAGGACGGATTGCACCGGATGAAGGCTCTGGAAGACGAGACCGTCCTGGTCCGTGCCGGCGCGGAAGCGCAGCGCAAGGCCGCCATGCGGTCCATGGCCGACGGCTTCGAGTCCGCCGTGGGCGGGATCATCCAGACCGTGTCCAGTTCGGCGACGGAGTTGCAGGCCACCGCGCAGGGCATGGCCGGCACCGCGACGCAGACCGCCGCGCAATCCACCAGCGTCGCCGCCGCGGCGGAACAGGCCGCCTCGAACGTCACCACCGTGGCGGCGGCTGCCGAGGAACTCGGCTCGTCGGTGCAGGAAATCGGCCGTCAGGTCAGCGCCTCGGCCAGCCTGGCCCATGTCGCCGTCGAGGAAACCGCGCGGACCGCGCTGCTCGTGAAGGACCTGAACAGCGCCGTGGCGAAGATCGGCGACGTGGTGACGATGATCAGCGCCATCGCGGGCCAGACCAACCTCCTGGCCCTGAACGCGACCATCGAGGCGGCCCGTGCCGGCGAGTCGGGGCGCGGATTCGCCGTCGTCGCCGCCGAGGTGAAGGAACTCGCCAACCAGACCGCCAGGGCGACCGAGGAGATCGGCGGCCATATCGCCTCGATCCAAGGCTCCACCGATCAGGCGGTCTCGGCGATCGGCGGCATCACCACCCGCATCCAGGAGATCAGCGCCGTCGCCACCACGATCGCCGCCGCGGTGGAGGAGCAGGGCGCCGCCACGCAGGAGATCGTCCGCAACGTGTCCCAGGCCGCCACCGGCACGGGAGAGGTCACGGTGAACATCGCGGGCGTGGCCGGTGCCGCCGAGGAGACCGGCGCTGCCGCCAGCCAGGTGCTCGGCGCGGCATCGGAGCTGTCGCGCCAGTCCGAACATCTCAACTCCGAGCTGGGCCGCTTCCTCGCCACGATCCGCGCGGCCTGACCGGGGTCGGGCTCCCGCGGAGGGAGCGCCGTCTCCCTCCGCGACAGGTCTGGTCGCCTCATGGGTTCGCCACGAGCGTCACGTGGCGATTGCCCTCCGGGTCGCCCATTCCGACTCGGAAGGCGACGGCGCGGCGCCGGATGCCCCTAGGTCGACTGGCGAAATCCTCCCCCGGCGCGGTATGCCTTTCGGATGCAGCGCGTCATCGTCATGGGGCCGCCCGGAAGCGGGAAATCGACACTGGCGCGGCGTCTCGGCGCCGCGCATGACCTGCCCGTCTTCCATCTCGACCAGGCCTATTTTCGTCCCGGCTGGGAGCCCGCGCCGGCCACCGAGTTCCGTACCGAAGTCGAGCGCCTCGCGGCCCTCCCCCGCTGGATCATCGACGGGAACTACACGGACCTCATCGGGCCGCGCTTCGAGGCGGCGGATACCCTGGTCTATCTCGATCTCCCGGCCTGGCTGACGATGGCGCGCGTGATCCGGCGCTTGGCGGCGAGCTATGGCCGGGTCCGACCGGACGCGGCGTGGGGATGCCCGGAACGGCTCGACGCCGAGTTCCTGCGTTACGTGTGGACCTGGAACCGCTAGAGGCGAGCCCGGAACCTCGCCCTGATCGAGAGGTTTTCCGGCAAGGTCATCATCTTGGCGAGCCGGGTGGAGCAGCGGCGGTTCGGAGGTACGTGACCTTTCTCCGAACGGCGCTCGCGTGGTCGGGGGCGGCTGTCATCGCCGGCCTGCCCTCGCTAAGAGTGCCTCACAAAACTCCCGATCACGGTCGGTTCTTGCTCCAAGCAGGACAGCGCGGCGGGAGTTTTGTGAGAGACACTAAGCAGGTTCGCGTTGGCAAGCCGACGCTTCACCCTGCTTAGCTCTCTGATGGGTCGCAGGTTTTTATCGCAGAGCCGGCGGCCACCTCTGCGAAACCTGCTTAGTGTCCCGGCCGTTCTCGTAGGAACCCCTGCCCGCCCATGCCATCACCACGCACCGCCGCGAAGCACGCCGAACTCGGCCCCGATTTCTACGACGTCGTCGCCGCCGCCGACTTCCCGAAGACGATCCTACGCTACCGGAACCGGCCCTGGTCGGCGCGGGTGGGGCTCGACGACCTTTCCGACGAATCGTGGGTGGCGCATTTCGGCCGGTTCCAGCCCCTCGCCGGCAGCCTGCCCCAGCCTTTGGCGCTGCGCTATCACGGCCACCAGTTCCGCTCTTACAACGCCGATCTCGGCGATGGGCGCGGCTTCCTGTTCGCCCAACTTCACGACCTCGCTGACGGTCGCCTCCTCGATCTCGCTACCAAGGGCAGCGGCACCACGCCGTGGTCGCGCACGGCCGATGGCCGCCTCACCCTGAAGGGAGGCATGCGCGAGATCCTCGCCACCTCCATGCTCGAGGCCCTGGGCGTCGACACCTCGAAAACCTTCAGCCTCATCGAGACCGGCGAGGAACTGGAGCGGGGCGACGAGCCCTCCCCCACCCGGTCCAGCGTTCTGGTGCGCCTCAGCCATTCCCATATCCGCATCGGCAGCTTCCAGCGCCTGCTGGCGCTGGACGAGCCGCACAACATCGAGAAGCTCCTCGATCATGCGGTGCGGACCTATCTGCCGGAGGCCTGGCGCGACGAGACCGCGCCCCGTGCCGTCGCCTTCCTGGAGGAGGTCTGCCGCCGGGTCGCCCGCACGGGGGCCCAGTGGATGGCGGCGGGCTTCGTCCACGGGGTGCTCAACACCGACAACATCAACATCACGGGCGAAAGCTTCGATTACGGTCCGTGGCGCTTCACGCCGACCAGCGACCCGGGCTTCACCGCCGCCTATTTCGACGTCCATGGCCTCTACAGTTTCGGCCGCCAGCCCGAGGCCCTGTTCTGGAATCTCAGCCGGCTCGCCGAATGCCTGATGCCGCTCGCCGACCGCGACGCCCTCGAAGGCGCCCTCAAAGTCTTCGGATCGAGCCTTCAGGATGCCTTCGCCGAGGCTCTCCTCGCCCGGCTGGGCTTGGCAAAGCCGGCGGACGAGACGGATTTGCACCGGTTCGTCGCCGCCTTCTGGGGCTTCCTGGCGAAGAGCCGGGCGCCGTTCGAGCAGACCTTCTTCGACTGGTACGGTGGTCTCCTCAGCGCCGACCGTGCGGCGGCGAGCCCTTCCTCCGCCTTCTACGAGCGCGAGGATTTCGCCGCCGTCAGAACCAGCCTCGCATCCTTGTCCCCGGTGGAGACCCTCCGCCTCGACCACCCGTATTTCGCCGGCACCACGCCCTGCACGATGCTGATCGAGGAGGTCGAGAGCCTGTGGGACCCCATCGCCGAGCGGGACGATTGGTCGGCACTCCATGCCAAGCTCGAGGCGATCGC